>CBFGQM010000216.1:0-9218 GCA_965650905.1 uncultured Streptomyces sp.
GCGGCCTGGTCGGAGCCCCACATGGCGCGGTCGAGGGTGATGTGGCGCTCGACGAAGGCGGCGCCGAGGGCGACCGCGGCGAGCGTGGTCTGCAGGCCCGTCTCGTGGCCGGAGTAGCCGATCGGGACGTTCGGGTACTCGGCCTGGAGGGTGTTGATGACGCAGAGGTTGAGCTCCTCGGCCTTCGCCGGGTAGGTCGAGGTGGCGTGGCAGAGAAGGATGTTGTCGCTGCCCAGGATCTCTACCGCGTGGCGGATCTGCTTCGGCGTCGACATGCCCGTGGACAGGATGACCGTGCGGCCCGTCGCGCGCAGGGCACACAGCAGTTCGTCGTCCGTGAGGGAGGCGGACGCGACCTTGTGGGCGGGAACGTCGAACTTCTCCAGGAAGGCGACGGCTTCGGTGTCCCACGGGGAGGCGAACCAGGCGATGCCGCGCTTCTTGCAGTGTTCGTCGATCTGGCGGTACTCGCTCTCACCGAACTCCACGCGGTGGCGGTAGTCGATGTAGGTCATGCGGCCCCAGGGGGTGTCGCGCTCAATGTCCCACTGGTCGCGCGGGGTGCAGATCTCCGGGGTGCGCTTCTGGAACTTCACGGCGTCGCAGCCGGCCTCGGCGGCCACGTCGATCAGCTTGAAGGCGTTCTCGAGGTCGCCGTTGTGGTTGATACCGATCTCGCCGGTGACATAGACCGGCTGACCGGGGCCGGCGGTCTTCGAACCGAAGGTGCGCAGACGGGAGATGGAGGTCACAGCACTCATGACAGGAACTTTCCTTACGTGTCGAGGGAGTCGAGAGAAGGGCCGAGGATCCAGCTGGCGATCTCTCGGATCGCGCCGTCGCCACCGGGGACGGTGGTGACCGCGCGTGCGGCGCCGCGCACGACGTCGTGGGCGCTCGCGACCGCCACGGGCCAGCCGACGAGGGCGAGGCACGGGAGGTCGTTGACGTCGTTGCCGACGTAGAGCACGCGCTCAGGCGCGATGCCCTGCTCCTCGCACCACTGCTTCAGTGCGAGGTCTTTCCGGTCGATGCCGTGGAGCACCGGAATCTGCAGCTTCCGGGCCCGTGCGGCGACGACCGGGTTCTGTTCCGTGGACAGGATCAGCATCGTCAGACCGCTCTTGCGGAGGGCCGCGATGCCGAGTCCGTCGCCGCGGTGCACGGAGACGAACTCCCGTCCGTCGGAGTCGATCAGCACCCTGTCGTCGGTCTGAGTGCCGTCGAAGTCGAGTACGACCGCGTCGATGTCGGCGGCGGTCGGAAGGGCGTCGATGGGCGTCTCCCGCGTCCGAGCGGAGTCGAGAACCTGGGGGAGGGCCGCGTCGAAAAGCGGCGCCAACGCCCGTGCGCGGGCGAGGTCGTGCGGGTCGTCGATCTCCAACACCCGTGCGGGGTCGGTCCGTACGAGCTCCGTACGCCCGAAGAACCGGTGCTTGTGCTCCCGCAGTCCGGCGGCGTCCATGGCGTACGCGGCACCGGTCTCCAGAAGGTCCTGGGGGCGGTCCTGGCGACGGGGGCGGAAGGCCTTGTCGTGGTTGACGCCGTAACCGCCGTCTGTGGCCGTGATCGTGGCTGCGGCCGTGGCTGCGGCCGTGGTGTGGGCCACGGTCGTGGCCCCGCCCGCGGACTCGGCGCGCCGCGCGTGGCCGAGCGCCGGGTCGTCGTCCGCGTCCCGCCAGATGAATCCGTGGAAGGGCGCGACGGTGAGCGCGGTGTCCGCCCCCTGCTCCACGACTGCGGCGGCGACCCCGTCGATGTCCTCGCGGACGATGAACGGGCTGGTGCACTGCACGAGCAGGACCGCGTCGACGGGGACGCCGTGCAGGGCCTCGTGGGCGTCCATGGCGTGCAGGACGGCGGCCTCGGAGGTGGCGGTGTCGCCGGCGATGGCGGCGGGCCGCAGGACGACCTCGGCGCCCGCCTCACGGGCGACGGCCGCGATCGCGGTGTCGTCCGTGGAGACGACGACGTCCGTGACGAGCCGGGTCGCGCGGCACTCGCGCACGGCGCGGGCCACCAGCGGTACGCCGCCGACGGGTGCGAGGTTCTTGGCGGGGACGCCCTTGGAGCCGCCCCGGGCGGGGATCACCGCAAGCACGCGACGTACCGGCGTCGCTCGGCCCGCTTCCGAGTGGGACATTCGCTGCACTCCTTGCACTCCTTGCACTCCTTGGGAAGGGATCCGGGCGCTCACCGCTCGCTCGCCCGCACTCTCAGCGGCGTTCGCGGTGTGCTCGCCCGCGGTCTCGGCGCTCACAGCTCGCCCATCCGCCGGATGACGGGCGCCACGCGCTGCACGCCGTGCCGGTAGGCACCGCGCGCCGCCCGGCGCACGATCTGCCGCACCGGACCGGGCTCGCGGTCGGCGTCGGGCGCGCCGGGCAGCGGGCCGCCGTCCGGGCCGAGGTGGTGGCGGGCGAGGAGGCCGGGCAGATGGCCGGGCGCGGTGGCGGGGGTGTAGTAGGGGGCGAGGGGCGGGAGTCGGCCCTGGGCCAGCAGTCCGGTGAGGCGCTCACGTGCCGCGTCGAAGGCCGTGTCGTACGACCCGCCCCCAGACTTCGTCCGGGAGGTGCCCCCAGCGGCGACGCCCTGCCGGGCCACCCACTCCTCGTGGGGCGACGGCCGGTGTCCGGCGTCGAGTTGGTTCCAGGAGGCGAGGCACCCGGAGCCGACGAAGTGGTGGTTGCCGAGCGCTTCCCGTACTCCCAGGTCGGTCAGGACGACCGTGGGGATACGGCGGTGCAGGGACTCCAGAGCGGCCGTGGAGCTGACCGTCACCAGCAGGTCGGTGTGGTCGAGGACGTCGCCCATGTTCCCGTACACCAGGCGGAAGTTGGCGGGCAGGTCCAGCCGCTGCGCCAGTTTCTGGTAGGGCTGCTCCTCGATGTGCGTGGTGTGTTCGCCCGGCTTGGAGCGCAGTTTCAGCAGGACCTCGCGGTCCGGGTGCAGCCGCGCGTGCCGGACGAGCCGCTCCAGCAGGTACGTACGGTCCTTGCGGCTCTGAGGCACGGAGGGCTGTGCGGCGAAGACGACCGTGTACGGGTCGTGCCGCACGTAGGTTTCGCCGCCCAGGAAGGGCAGCGCGACCTCTGTCACGGACGTGGCGTCGGCGCCCACTCCCTCGTACACGGCGGTAAAGCGTTCCGCGTCCTGGCGGGAGTTGGCGAGGACGAGGTCCGCGCCGTGCCGCAGCAGCAGTCCGTCGGCGAGCTTCTCGTAGACGACGCCCACATAGCCGGTGACGACCACGGGCCGCTTCACGTCCCCCTGCACGGCGGCGCGCTCCCGCCAGGCGTACGAGAGTCCGTGCAGCATCGCCTGGACGGCGCCACCGACGAGGGCGAGCACGACGATGTCGTACGCCTCTTCCCGCATGGTCCGCAGGAACTCGACGGCGGTGACTTCGCGGAGGGAGTCCGCGCGGACTCCGACCTCTTCGAGCTGGCGGGCGGTGGGGGTGGCACGGCCGCGCAGGAGATGGCCGTCGAGCCGGATGTCCGATTCGCTCGGCGCGATACGGTTCGCGGTGAGCGCGCCCCATTTCCACCGGGTATCGGAATCCGCGAGGACGGCAACTCGCAAGGAGTTCGAGGTACTTGCTGGCACACCGAAGACGTTACGAAGGCATTCCGATGCTCGGCCCAACCGGAATGCAACAAAGGGTTAACAGCACATCGACGAATGGCGAATCGGCCCCGGAGCGGCGCACAGAGAATTTGGGTTCATCATTTCGTCACGCGTCGTTCACCTGGCATCTCACCGTGGGTCAAGACGAATGCCAAGCCGCCGCCTAACGTCGACTGGGTGGTCAAGCTCTCCGTCATCGTGCCGTTCTACAACGTGCAGCAATATGCACCCGACACCCTGAAGAGCCTGTGCGCCAACGCGCGTGAGGACTTCGAATTCATTCTCGTCGACGACTGTTCGCGCGACGAGACTCCGGACATCCTCGCGCGCGCGGAGCGCGAGCTCCAGGGTGCCGTGCACGTCAGACACGAGCAGAACGGAGGTCTGGCGACCGCGCGCAACACCGGCATCGACGCGGCGCGTGGCGAGTACCTCACGTTCCTCGACGGCGACGACTGGCTCGCACCCGGCTACTACGAGCGACTCCTCGCCGTCATCGAGGACTTGGGGTGCGACTTCGTGCGCACCGACCATGTCCAGACCACCGCACGGGCCCGCTCCGTCCACCGGGTGCCGCACGGCCGGCGCGGCGTGGTGCTGAACCCGCGCGACGCGATCCTGCCCGCCGACCGCTCCACCTCCGTCGACTACGCGTACGCCTGGGCGGGCATCTACCACCGCCGACTGGCCGACCGGGGCCTGCTGCACTTCACCGACGGGCTGCGCACGGCCGAGGACCGGCCGTGGATCTGGCGGCTGCACCGCGAGGCCGAGTCGTTCGCCGTGTCGGGGCTGCTCGGCGTGTTCTACCGGCGAGGCGTGTCATCCTCGCTGACGCAGATCGGGGACGTACGGCAGCTGGATTTCATTCGCGCCTTCGACCAGGTCGTACGGGAAACAGCCGCGGACCGGGACGCGGATAAACTCCTCCCGAAGGCCGTACGTACTTACTGCGCGATTATTTCCCATCACCTGGGTTCCATCGAAAGGTTCGAGCCTCCCGTGGCACGGAAACTGAAGTCGATGAGTGCGGTCGCATTGCGGCGTATGCCGCAGGACGTCCTCGACGACGCCCTCGACTCCATGGACATACAGCGCGCCACACGGCTGCGCCGGCTCCGCCGCCGCCCTGCCGCCACAGGGGTGGCCGCGTGACCACCCAGATCTTCATGGCGTCGACGCTGTACGGCACGGCCACGCTCGCGGCGGCCGTCGACTCCGACTGCTTCCGCCCCGCCGACCGGCGCATCCTGCTGGTCTCCAACAACACGGCGACGCCCGAGACGTCACCCGGCGTCGACGAGATGCCCGGCTTCGAGCGGCTGCGCGACCGGTTCGACGACGTGATCTCGTGGAACGAGACCATCTCCCCCTTCCACCCGGGCGGTTGGGCCCCGCGCCTGAACGACGTGCCGCTGTGGGAGCGGCATCTGCGGCTGGCCTGGAACCTCGGTGACGACGACATCGAGCTGACCGTCGAGTCGATCCAGGTCAACCCGGCGCTCGGCGTCGCGCAGATCTTCACGGGCGCGCCCCTCACCGTCTACGCGGACGGCCTGATGAGCTACGGCCCCACCCGCAGCAAGATCGACCCGCTGGTCGGCACGCGCATCGACCGCCTGCTCCACCTCGACCTGGTGCCGGGCCTCACGCCCCTGCTGCTCACCGAGTTCGGCGTCGCGCCCGAGCTCGTGCCGACGGACGCGTTCACCAAGGTGCTTGGCGAACTCGAGGACAGCGGGGACGAGTTGCCCGCGATCGACGAACCGGCCCTGCTGCTCGGCCAGTACCTCTCCGCGCTCGGCATTCTCACCGCCGAGGAGGAGGAGAACCTGCACCTACGGATGGTTCGCGGCGCCGTCCGACTCGGTCACCACCGCGTGGTGTTCAAGCCCCACCCCAGCGCGCCGGCCCGCTGGTCGCGCGCCCTGGAGAGGGAGGCCGAGAAGATCGGCGCCGAGCTGACGGTGCTCGACACACCGGTCCTCGCCGAGGTGCTCTACGAGCGGATGCGGCCCGCGCTGGTGGCCGGCTGCTTCTCCACGGCACTGCTCACCGCCTCCGCGCTGTACGGCCTGCCAGTCGCCCGGATCGGCACGGAGACGCTCCTCGAACGCCTCACGCCGTACGAGAACAGCAACCGCGTACCCGTGACCATCGTCGACGCGCTGCTGCCCGAGCTGACGGACCGTGCGGCGGTCACCCAACAGCGCCAGGGCCTGAGCATCGACGAACTGACCGAACTCCTCCACGCCGTGGGCTACGCCATGCGGTCCACGATCTACCCGGATCTGCGTCCGGCCGCCGAGCGGTATCTGACACGGCATCCGAGCAGCCACATCTGGCGGTACTTCAAGCGCCGACGCCTCACCTCGCTGGCCCTGCCCGGCGCCGTGCCGACGCAGCTGGCCTTCATCCCGCGCAACGCCACCGTACGCCGCCTGGCCCGCCGCGCCCGAGCCCTCAGGAGGACCACGATCGGATGAGTTCGATGGACTCCTGCCGGCGATCACGACGCTGCTGCCGCCGGCCCGGCTACTGAACCGCTGCGTGGAGGACCGGTTGACGCCCCGGCCGCGCTCGTTCGGGTGGGGAAAAAAGATCAGAACGCATCGCTTGGCACGTAAGCCCCCCAGACCTCCCGCAACGCGTTGCACACCTCGCCCACCGTCGCGCGAGCCCTCAGCGCGTCCTTCATCGGGTAGAGGACGTTGTCCTCGCCCTCGGCCGCCTTCTTCAGGGCGGCCAGAGCCGCGTCCACTGCCTGCTGGTCCCGCTCCGTCCTCAGCTTGGCGAGGCGCTCCGCCTGCTGGGACTCGATCGCCGGGTCGACGCGGAGGGGCTCGTAGGGCTCCTCCTCGTCGAGCCGGAAGCGGTTGACGCCCACGACCACGCGATCGCCGGAGTCCGTCTCCTGTGCGATGCGGTACGCGCTGCGCTCGATCTCGCCCTTCTGGAAGCCGTGCTCGATGGCGTTGACCGCGCCGCCCAGCTCCTCCACCCTCGCCATCAGCTCGAGCACCGCGGCCTCCACGTCGTCGGTCATCTTCTCGACGACGTACGAGCCCGCGAAGGGGTCGACGGTGGCGGTGACGTCCGTCTCGTACGCCAGGACCTGCTGCGTACGCAGAGCGAGGCGGGCGCTCTTGTCCGTGGGCAGCGCGATGGCCTCGTCGAAGGAGTTGGTGTGCAGCGACTGTGTGCCGCCCAGCACCGCCCCGAGACCCTGCACCGCCACCCGGACCAGGTTCACCTCCGGCTGCTGGGCCGTCAGCTGCACGCCGGCCGTCTGCGTGTGGAAACGCAGCATCCACGACTTCGGGTTCTTGGCGCCGAACTCCTCGCGCATGACCCGGGCCCAGATCCTGCGCGCCGCGCGGAACTTGGCGACCTCCTCCAGGATGGTCGTCCGGGCCACGAAGAAGAAGGAGAGGCGGGGGGCGAAGTCGTCCACGTCCATCCCGGCGGCCACCGCCGTGCGCACGTACTCGATGCCGTCCGCCAGTGTGAAGGCGATTTCCTGCGCCGGGGAGGCGCCCGCCTCGGCCATGTGGTAGCCGGAGATCGAGATGGTGTTCCACTTCGGGATCTCGGTCTTGCAGTACTTGAAGATGTCCGCGATCAGGCGGAGGGAGGGCTTCGGCGGGAAGATGTACGTGCCGCGCGCGATGTACTCCTTGAGCACGTCGTTCTGGATCGTGCCCGTCAGCCGGTCGGCGGCAACACCCTGTTCCTCCGCCACCAGTTGGTACAGCAACAGCAGCAGAGCAGCAGGCGCGTTGATCGTCATCGACGTGGACACCTTGTCCAGCGGGATGCCGCCGAAGAGGATCCGCATGTCCTCGACGGAGTCGATCGCCACGCCCACCTTGCCGACCTCGCCGTGCGCGATCGGCGCATCCGAGTCGTGGCCCATCTGGGTGGGCAGGTCGAAGGCCACCGACAGACCCGTCGTGCCGTTGGCGATCAGCTGCTTGTAGCGGGCGTTGGACTCGGTGGCGGTGCCGAAACCGGCGTACTGGCGCATCGTCCACGGCCGGCCCGTGTACATCGACGGGTACACACCGCGGGTGTATGGGTACTGGCCGGGCTCCCCCAGCTTCTCCGCCGGGTCCCAGCCCGTCAGGGCCTCCGGACCGTACACCGGCTCGATGGGCAGTCCGGACTCCGACTCGCGCGCCATGGTGTGTGCCTCCGCTTTGCTCTCATACTCGCCAGTACAGACGACCCTCGCCACGGACTGTAGCGACGGCCGTGCGGTCGTGGAGAGGCCCGGCCTGGGAGCTTTCTCACAGCCCGGACGAGACCCCGTTCACAACCATGCCCCGTAGTTCGCCACCAGGCACACCCGGGAAGCGTCTCAGGGGGCACCAAGGCACATTGGTTCCGGATTCGGTGAGCAACAGGGGGTTCGCATGCGTACTTCAGTCATGTGGAGATCAATCACGGCCGTCGCGGTACTCGTCGCGGTGAGCGGCTGCACCGATCAGACGGCCGGCACGGCCGGCCAGGGGAGCCCGGCACGCGTCTCACCGGCGCCGGACGGGGCTCCCGGCGACACCAAGCCATCGAAGCCCTCGCATACCTCGAAGCCCTCGAGGTATGCGAAGCCGTCGGAGCCCGCACAGCCTCCGAAGCCCTCCGAGGCGCCGGCCCCGCAGGTCCTCTGGTCGCGTGGCGACCGGGGCAGGGACATACGCGAGGTGCAGGCCCGGCTGCGCCAGATCGCCTGGCTCTTCGAGGGCCCGACGGGGACGTACGACGCGGCGACGGTCAGCGCCGTCAAGGGATTCCAGGGCAAGCGGGGGCTGCCGAAGACCGGGACGACCGACTCCGTGACGTGGCAGCGGCTGCTGAACATGACGCGCGAGCCGGGCAAGCGGGAGCTGTACGCGGCGGGCGGGCAGCCGGCCGACCGACCGGACCCGCGCTGTATGACGGGCCGGGTCCTGTGCATCAGCAAGACCAGCCGCACGCTGCGCTGGATGGTCGACGGCAGGACGCTCTCGACGATGGACGTGCGCTTCGGCTCGCAGTACACACCCACCCGGGAGGGCCTGTTCCACGTCTCCTTCAAGTCGCGCCACCATGTGTCGACGATCTACGACACCCCCATGCCGTACGCGATGTTCTTCAGCGGCGGTCAGGCGGTTCACTACTCGTCGGACTTCGCGGCCACCGGCTACAACGGCGCCTCGCACGGCTGTGTGAACGTACGGGACAAGGGGAAGATCGAGGCGCTGTTCTCGCAGGTGAGGAACGGCGACAAGGTCGTTGTCCACTGGTGAGGCGGTCGCCGTTCACCGGGGGAGGGGGAGAGGGCGCGGGCGGGACCGGGGGAACGTGACCCGCCCGCGCCGATGTGCGCAGAGCCGTGGGTACGGGGGGAACCCCGGCTCGTGCGACAGCCGATGACCAGTCGGCTCACTTAGTACTGCGTGAGGGCGGCTGAAAATGTCACACCCTGCGGGCGGGAGCTTCAGGGAGGCGCGAAACTGCCGGTCAGGACGGTGATCGAGGCGGGGGCGGCGGCAGTGCGCCGGTGTCCGGGGATGGGCGTTTGGCCGGGCGAGGCGGGGGTGGAGGCG
>CBFGQM010000217.1:0-9209 GCA_965650905.1 uncultured Streptomyces sp.
TACGGCCAACCACGCCCGCGGCAGCTCGAAGAGCATTTACGGGACAACCCTTAGGGTGTGTTTCGGCAATGCGGCGAGCGTGCGTGCCACGCCCCGCGGGCCCAGCCGGAAACTCAGAACAGGCCCTAGACGCCCTAGACGGCGTAGTCCCCAGTGAGCGCGGCGCCTGTCTCCTGCGCACCGCGGTCCGTGATCTCGCCCGCGACCCAGGCGCCCACACCCCGGTCGGCGAGTGTGGCGAGCGCCACGTCCACGGACTCCTGGGGGACGATCGCGATCATGCCGACGCCCATGTTCAGCGTCTTCTCCAGCTCGAGCCGCTCGACCTGGCCGGTCGTGCCGACGAGGTCGAAGACCGGGGCCGGGGTCCAGGTGGTGCGGGCGACCGTCGCGTGCAGGCCGTCGGGGATCACCCGGGCCAGGTTGGCCGCGAGGCCGCCACCCGTGACATGGGAGAAGGCGTGCACCTCGGTCGTGCGGGTCAGCGCCAGGCAGTCCAGCGAGTAGATCTTGGTGGGCTCCAGGAGCTCCTCGCCGAGGGTGCGGCCGAAGTCCTCGACGTGCTGGTCGAGGCGCAGTTGGGCGCGGTCGAAGAGGACGTGCCGGACGAGCGAGTACCCGTTCGAGTGAAGTCCGGAGGCCGCCATGGCGATCACCGCGTCACCCTTACGGATGCGATCCGGGCCCAGCAGCCGGTCGGCCTCCACCACGCCCGTGCCCGCGCCGGCGACATCGAAGTCGTCCGGGCCGAGGAGCCCGGGGTGCTCGGCCGTCTCGCCGCCCACAAGAGCGCAGCCCGCCAGCACACAACCCTCGGCGATGCCCTTCACGATGGCGGCGACGCGCTCCGGGTGGACCTTGCCCACGCAAATGTAGTCGGTCATGAAGAGCGGCTCGGCGCCGCACACCACGATGTCGTCCATGACCATCGCCACCAGGTCGTGGCCGATCGTGTCGTACACGCCGAGCTGCCGGGCGAGGTCGACCTTCGTTCCGACGCCGTCCGTGGCGGAGGCCAGCAACGGGCGCTCGTAGCGCTTGAGGGCGGAGGCATCGAAGAGCCCCGCGAAGCCGCCGAGGCCGCCGAGGACCTCGGGGCGGCGCGTCTTCTTCACCCACTCCTTCATGAGCTCCACGGCGCGGTCGCCCGCCTCGATGTCGACGCCGGCAGACGCGTAGCTGGCACCTGTGCCCGCGTGCGGAGCACGCTCAAAAGACTCAGTAGTCATGGCTGTGAGAGCTTTCGTGTCGGACAGCTGGGCGTGCCAGCTGGATCTGCTGCGGTCGCGTTGCTTACGGGCGGCGGATCGCGTCGGCCGCGGCGGTCGCCGCCGGGCCTGCGGCCAGCTCGGTCTCCAGGAGCTGCTTGCCGAGCAGTTCGGGGTCGGGGAGATCCATCGGGTACTCGCCGTCGAAGCAGGCACGGCAGAGGTTCGGCTTGGCGATGGTGGTCGCCTCGATCATGCCGTCGATGGAGATGTACGAGAGGGAGTCGGCGCCCAGGGACTTGCCGATCTCCTCGACCGTCATACCGTTGGCGATCAGCTCGGCGCGGGTGGCGAAGTCGATGCCGAAGAAGCAGGGCCACTTCACGGGGGGCGACGAGATCCGGATGTGGACCTCGGCCGCGCCCGCCTCGCGCAGCATCCGCACGAGCGCGCGCTGGGTGTTGCCGCGGACGATCGAGTCGTCCACGACGATCAGGCGCTTGCCCTTGATGACTTCCTTGAGGGGGTTCAGCTTCAGGCGGATGCCGAGCTGGCGGATCGTCTGCGAGGGCTGGATGAAGGTCCGGCCGACGTACGCGTTCTTCACCAGGCCGGCGCCGAACGGGATGCCGGAGGCCTCCGCGTAACCGATGGCGGCGGGCGTACCCGACTCCGGGGTCGCTATGACCAGGTCGGCCTCAGCGGGAGCTTCCTTGGCGAGGCGGCGGCCCATCTCCACGCGGGAGAGATAGACGTTGCGGCCGGCGATGTCGGTGTCCGGGCGGGCCAGATACACGTACTCGAAGACACAGCCCTTGGGCTTCGCTTCCGCGAATCGCGACGTACGCAGACCGTTCTCGTCGATGGCGACGAACTCGCCCGGCTCGACCTCGCGGACGTAGCTGGCGCCGCAGATGTCGAGGGCCGCCGACTCGGAGGCGACCACCCAGCCGCGCTCCAGGCGGCCGAGGACCAGCGGGCGGATGCCCTGCGGGTCGCGGGCCGCGTACAGCGTGTGCTCGTCCATGAAGGTGAGGCTGAAGGCGCCCTTGACCTGCGGGAGGACCCGGGCGGCGGCCTCCTCGATGGTCAGGGGCTTGTCGAACTCGTCGACCTGGCCGGCCAGCAGCGCCGTGATCAGATCGGTGTCGTTGGTCGCGGCGACCTGCGAAGAGCGCCCGTTCTGCGGCGGGAGGTCGGCGGCCATCTCGGCGAGTTGGGCCGTGTTGACCAGGTTGCCGTTGTGGCCGAGCGCGATGGAACCGTGCGCCGTCGCACGGAACGTGGGCTGGGCGTTCTCCCAGACGGACGCGCCGGTGGTCGAGTAGCGGGCGTGACCGACCGCGATATGACCCTGGAGGGAACCGAGGGAGGTCTCGTCGAAGACCTGGGACACCAGGCCCATGTCCTTGAAGACGAGGATCTGGGAGCCGTTGCTGACCGCAATTCCGGCGGATTCCTGGCCCCGATGCTGGAGGGCGTAGAGCCCGAAGTATGTGAGCTTCGCGACCTCTTCACCCGGAGCCCAGACACCGAAGACGCCGCAGGCGTCTTGAGGGCCCTTCTCACCGGGGAGCAGGTCGTGGTTGAGTCGTCCGTCACCACGTGGCACGCCACCGAGTGTAGGCGAGGTCGACCACTGGTCCGAATTGGGGATACGGGGGCGATACGGGGGCGCTGTTGATCACTTGGCGGCGACAGCTGCGAGGCCTGTGCCGTTTTCGCTGGTCAGCGTGAGGGAGCGGTGCTTCAACACGTAGGTCACCGATCCATCGAAGATCTTGAGCAGGGCCCTTTCGGTGTCCATGAGTGAGGCGGAGCACATCATTCGGGTGGTGGACGGCGACCCCAGAGTGATATGCCCGTCGCTGACCGTCGCCTTCGCCGACACCCTGTTGCAGCCCAGCTGACCCTGGACGGTCCCCTTCTCGTCGAAGGTGAGGTGGGCCTTGCCCTCGGCCACGGCGGCCAGCGGGGTCATCGCATCGCCCTTCACGCGGCCGGTGACGTTCCACTTCGTGCCCTGGAGCTTGGCCGGCTCCTCCGCGGTGAGCTGCACGGTGTGCCCGTCCTGGGTGGTGAGCGTCAGCTCGTCACCGTTGGCCTCGACCTTGATCGTGCCGTCGAAGAGCGCGTCGGAAAGGATGGACTCGAACTCCATCGGCTGCTTCTCGCAGGCCATCCCGGTCTTGTGGAAGTCGGAGCCGACCTCGATCGTGTCGCCCTTGACCTCGGCACTCCCCCCGAAATGGTTGCAGCCGTAGTTGCCGCCCACCTTTCCGTCCTCGCCGAACTCGACGTGGGCGCCGGCCGGGGCATCGTGCTTGGCCCCGTCGACGGTCACGCTCTCCACTTTCCAGTGCTTGCCTGTTATCCGGGGCTGCGGGCGGGCGCCGACGGAATCGGAACCGGATCCGGTTCGATCGGCACCGCTCTCCGTGCCGCAGGCCGCAGTGGCGAGCAGCCCGGTGACCGCCAGGACGCTGAGAGTCAGACGCTGCGTTCGCATGCCGCTTGGACGGGACGGATGGGGTAGTTGGTTCCCTCTACGGCGGGAGGGCACGTTCCCCTTGTCGCCCCGTCCTCACGGCTCAGCGCATCAGGGGAAGCAGTCCGCCCAGGTCGGCCCGCTCGCCGCTCGCGCTGACCTTGGCTTCGGCCACGGCGGTCCGCCACTGCGTACGCCCGGTCGCGAGCCGGAGCCAGGTCAGCGGGTCGGTCTCGACGACGTTCGGCGGTGTGCCGCGGGTGTGGCGTGGTCCCTCGACACACTGCACGACCGCGTACGGCGGGACGCGGACCTCCGTGGAGCCGCCGGGCGCCTTGGCGGCGAGCGCGTCGGCGAGCAGGCGGGTACAGGCAGCGAGCGCCTGGCGGTCGTACGGGATGTCGAGGCCTGCTGCGGCGGCGTTCAGGTCGTCGGTGTGGACGACGAGTTCCACGGTGCGGGTGACAAGGTAGTCGGCGAGGGTCATGGCCCCGGTGCGCGTGGCGAGCAGCCGCTCGTCGGGGGCCGTGGCCAGGCGCTCGGTGAGCCGCTGTTCGACGCGGGCGTACAGCGCTTCGATGTCGGGGTTGCGCTCGGCGAGCTCCCGGGTGGCCTCGTCGATGTCGCCTGCTCGCACGGCCGTGGCGAAGGGCCAGTCGAGCAGGGTGAGCTGCGCCTTCGCCGGCTCCTCGCGATCAAGGTTCCGGCTGACGCTCTCGACGGCCATGGTCACGTGCGCGGCCAGCTCCCGCACGGTCCACTCCCCCAGGCGCGTGGGGCACGCGAGCTGCTCGGTGGTGAGGGCGCGGACGGCTTTCCGTACGTTTCCGAACTGGGCGTGAACCGCTGCGCGGATCTTGGCCGGGTGGTAAGTGCGGGGGCGCTTCTTGGGCGGGGGCATGGTGGGGAGGGTATTCGCTGCCCGGTGCCTCGGCGGTTTGGCCGCCGCCCCGCGACGGTGGAGCCGGTCCGGCTCGGGGTGAGCACCACCTCTTCCCCCAGGGGACTTCCCCCCCAGTCAATCGCCCATGCCGGGCACACCGCGACGAAGCCCCCCACCTGGAAGGGCGGGGGGCTTCGGACAGCCGCAGTCAGGCCTGTGCGTCAGGCCAGCAGCGCCGGGATCGTCCCCTCGTGCGACGTGCGCAGCTCCTCCAGGGAGAGGGCGAACTCGCCCTGGACCTCCACCGAGTCCCCGTCCACGACACCGATGCGGATGGCGGGCAGGCCCCGCGCGCCGCACATGTCGTTGAAGCGGAGCTCTTCGGAGCGGGGGACGGCTACCAGCGCGCGCCCCGCCGACTCCGAGAAGAGGAAGGTGAAGGCGTCCAGGCCGTCCGGCACGACCAGGCGGGCGCCCTTGCGGCCGAGCAGGGCCGACTCCACCACGGCCTGGACGAGGCCGCCGTCGGACAGGTCGTGCGCGGAGTCGATCATCCCGTCGCGGGAGGCGGAGATGAGGATCTCGGCCAGGAGGCGCTCGCGCTCCAGGTCCACCTGGGGCGGCAGGCCGCCCAGGTGGTCGTGGATCACCTGTGACCAGGCCGAACCGCCGAACTCCTCACGCGTGTCGCCGAGGACGTAGAGCAGCTGGCCCTCCTCCTGGAAGGCCACCGGCGTACGGCGGGCCACGTCATCGATCACACCGAGTACGGCCACGACCGGGGTCGGGTGAATCGCCGCCTCGCCCGTCTGGTTGTAGAGCGAGACGTTGCCGCCGGTCACCGGCGTGCCCAGCTGCTGGCAGGCGTCGGCCAGACCACGAATGGCCTCCGCGAACTGCCACATCACCGCCGGGTCCTCAGGCGAGCCGAAGTTCAGGCAGTCGGAGACGGCGAGCGGCTTGGCGCCGGTCGTCGCCACATTGCGGTACGCCTCCGCGAGGGCGAGCTGCGCGCCCGCGTAGGGGTCGAGCTTCGCGTAGCGGCCGTTGCCGTCCGTCGCGATGGCGACGCCGAGGCCGCTCGACTCGTCGATGCGGATCATTCCCGAGTCCTCGGGCTGCGCCAGCACGGTGTTGCCCTGCACGAAGTGGTCGTACTGGGAGGTGATCCAGGACTTGGAGGCCTGGTTGGGAGACGAGACGAGCTTGAGGACCTGGTCCTTCAGTTCGTCGGCGGTGGCCGGGCGCGGGAGCTTGTTCGCGTCGTCCGCCTGCAGCTCGTCCTGCCAGGACGGACGGGCGTACGGCCGCTCGTAGACCGGGCCGTCGTGGGCGACCGTGCGCGGGTCGACGTCGACGATCTTGCCGCCGTGCCAGTAGATTTCCAGCCGGTCGCCGTCCGTCACCTCGCCGATGACCGTGGCGATGACGTCCCACTTCTCGCAGATCGCGAGGAACCGGTCGACCTTCTCCGGCTCGACGACAGCGCACATGCGTTCCTGCGACTCACTCATGAGGATTTCCTCAGGAGAGAGGGTCGAGTCGCGCAGGGGTACGTCGTCGAGGACCACGCGCATGCCACCGGAGCCGTTGGACGCCAGCTCGGAGGTGGCACAGGACAGGCCCGCCGCACCAAGGTCCTGGATGCCGACGACCAGCTTCTCGGCGAAGGCCTCGAGCGTGCACTCGATGAGCAGCTTCTCCTGGAAGGGGTCACCGACCTGCACGGCGGGGCGCTTCGACGGCTTGGCGTCGTCAAAGGTCTCGGAGGCGAGGATGGAGGCACCGCCGATGCCGTCGCCGCCCGTACGGGCCCCGTACAGGATGACCTTGTTGCCCGCGCCGGACGCCTTTGCGAGGTGGATGTCCTCGTGCCTCATGACACCGATGGCACCAGCGTTGACCAGTGGGTTTCCCTGGTAGCAGGCGTCGAAGACGACCTCGCCGCCGATGTTGGGCAGGCCCAGGCAGTTGCCGTAGCCGCCGATGCCGGCGACGACGCCGGGCAGTACGCGCTTGGTGTCGGGGTGGTCCGCCGCGCCGAAGCGCAGCGGGTCGACCACGGCGACCGGCCTGGCGCCCATCGCGATGATGTCGCGCACGATGCCGCCGACGCCGGTGGCCGCGCCCTGGTAGGGCTCGACGTACGAAGGGTGGTTGTGCGACTCGACCTTGAAGGTGACGGCGTATCCCTGGCCCACGTCCACGACGCCGGCGTTCTCGCCGATGCCGACGAGGAGGGCGTCGGACTGCGGGGCCTTCTCGCCGAACTGGCGCAGGTGGACCTTGGAGGACTTGTACGAGCAGTGCTCGGACCACATCACCGAGTACATGGCGAGTTCGGCGCCGGTGGGGCGGCGGCCGAGGATCTCCACGACTCGCTCGTACTCGTCCTTCTTGAGGCCGAGTTCGGCCCACGGCAGCGCGACGTCCGGGGTCGAGGCCGCGTGCTCGACCGTGTCCAGGGGAGTGCGGCTCATGCGTTGACCAGCTTCTTGAGGATCGAGGTGAAGAAGGGGAGGCCGTCGGTGCGGCCGGTCCCGATGAGGGGCTCGACAGCGTGCTCGGGGTGCGGCATGAGGCCGACGACGTTGCCTGCCTCGTTCGTGATGCCGGCGATGTCCCGAAGGGAACCATTCGGGTTGAAGTCCACGTAACGGAAGGCGACCCGGCCCTCCGCCTCCAGCATGTCGAGGGTGCGCTCGTCGGCGACGTACCGCCCGTCCATGTTCTTCAGGGGGATGTGGATCTCCTGGCCGCCGGCGTAGTCGGTGGTCCAGGCAGTGTCCGCGTTCTCCACCCGCAGCTTCTGGTCACGGCAGATGAAGTGCAGGTGGTCGTTTCCGAGCATCCCGCCGGGAAGGAGATGCGCCTCGGTGAGGATCTGGAAGCCGTTGCAGATGCCGAGCACCGGCATTCCCGACCTCGCCTGCTCGATCACGGTCTCCATCACGGGTGAGAAGCGCGCGATGGCACCGGCGCGCAGATAGTCACCGTAGGAGAAACCGCCGCACAGCACCACGGCGTCGACCTGCTTGAGGTCCTTGTCCTTGTGCCAGAGCGCTACGGGCTCGGCACCCGCCAGCCGGATCGCGCGCTGTGTGTCCCGGTCGTCGAGGCTGCCGGGAAAGGTGACGACTCCCATACGAGCGGTCACTTTCCTGCCTCCGACTTCACTTCCTCCACCTTGACGGTGAAGTCCTCGATCACGGTGTTGGCGAGGAAGGATTCCGCCAGTTCGTGGATGCGGGCGAGCGCGGCGTCGTCGACCGGTCCGTCCACCTCGACTTCGAAGCGCTTTCCCTGACGTACGTCGGAGATGCCCTGGAAACCGAGGCGCGGCAGTGCACGCTGCACCGCCTGGCCCTGGGGGTCGAGGATCTCCGGCTTGAGCATGACGTCGACTACGACGCGTGCCACTGGCACTCCCGGTGTGTGGTGCTGAGCAGGTTCCTTCAGACTACCCGCACAGAATTTCTACGCGAGTAGATGGTACGAATCCACGTGACCGCCATCACGATTCCGCATCGGCGGGCATCCTTCACGGAAAATCCTGGGAAAGATCCGCATCGGCACCCGGATCCTATTGCGTTGGGACACGCGGAGGGATTAAGTCGGGGCGACATTGCAATGCCAAGCCCTGTACAAACGAATTGGCAATAGCCGATACTTTGCCCAATCACTCTGTAAAATAGCCGAACAGTCGGCGTCTCCGCACGTCACCAGACGTTGTCGAGAGGTGCCGCACGAAGGGACCGATATTCGTGGCGCAGCGTGTCGTAGTCACTCTCTTCGACGACATCGACGGCTCGGAAGCGGCGGAAACGATCGCCTTCGGTCTGGACGGCAAGTCGTACGAGATCGACCTCAATCAAGCCAATGCCAAGAAACTGCGTAAGGTGCTCGCGCCGTACATGGAGGCCGGCCGCAAGCGCTCACGGTCCGGCAGGGCCTACCGGCAGACGGCGGTGGCCCCGGACCCGGCGGCGGTCCGGGCCTGGGCGCAGTCGAACAAGATGGAGGTGCCCGCCCGGGGGCGGATCCCGAAGAAGGTGTACGAGGCGTTCGAGTCCGCGGGCCAGGCGAGTTAGCGAAACCCGCCGCACACGACGGGCGCTCGTGTCACGCCGAGTCCGTCGGTGCGCCGGCTGTGGAGGCACAAACCCGGCCCTGAGCCGGTGGACCCGGTGTGGAACGGCAGTGACCGCGCCAGACCGGCCGGGCCGTGATGCCCGACTGCGGGGCATCACCAACTGCCCCGGATCTTCGCGCGAAGGGCCGAAAGCGTCTGCGCTCGCTGAGACGCAAGTCCCGGCTCTGCTCGGACACTTGGCACCTGGAACGTCCCCCTGGGTGCGGATCCCTGCGATCCGCACCCAACCTCTGTCGGTTTGTACGGCGCCCAGCCGATGGGCTAGAGTCTGGATCACGCCGCAGGGCAAACAACCTGCGGAAACACGCGGGTGTAGTTTAGTAGTAGAACAACCCCCTTCCAGGGGGAAGGCGCAGTGTGCAATTCCTGTCACCCGCTCTGCATCTCTTACCGGGCATCCTTGTGGATCAGGTAGAGTGGTGCTCGCGCTGATCGGTGAGAGCCGGTCGGAGGCAATGCGGACGTAGCTCAGTTGGT
>CBFGQM010000218.1:0-9199 GCA_965650905.1 uncultured Streptomyces sp.
GTGTACTGCGTGGGCGCCGCCGCCGACCGGCGTCTCGGGGTGCCGGGCGAGGAGCTGCCGGGAAGCTGGTCGGCGACCGAGTTCGTGTCCTGGTACAGCGCGCACCCGGACGCCGTGTCCGAGGGCTTCGTACACGGCGCGCGGGCGGCGGTCGTCGTCGGCGTGGGGAACGTCGCGGTGGACGTGACCCGCATGCTGGCCCGTGGTGCCGCGGAGCTGAGCCCCACAGACATGCCGCAGGCGGCACTCGCCGCGCTGAGCCACAGCCGGGTGCGGGACATCCAGATGGTGGGCCGGCGCGGCCCGTCGCAGGCCCGCTTCACCACCAAGGAGCTGCGGGAGCTGGGCGCCCTGACGGACACCGACGTGGTCGTGGATCCCGAGGAGTTGGCGCTCGACCCGGCGTACGCCGATCCCTCGGGCCTGCCCGCCGCCCAGCGCCGCAACATCGAGGTGCTGCGCGGCTGGGCCACCCATCCGCCGCGGGGCGGCTCCCGGCGGATCCGGCTGCGCTTCTTCCTGCGTCCGGTCGAGCTGCGCGCCGCTGGGGGGCGCGTGGGTGCGGTGCGCTTCGAGCGGACGCTGCCGGACGGCCACGGCGCAGTAACGGGCACGGGGCGGTACGAGGACATCGACGCGCAGCTGGTCCTGCGCTCGGTCGGCTACCGCGGAGTGCCGCTGGAGGGGCTGCCGTTCGACGCGGAGCACGGCACCGTGCCGCATCTCGCGGGGCGGGTCCTGCGCGACGGCTCGGTGGCCCCGGGCGAGTACGTGGCGGGGTGGATCAAGCGCGGTCCGACGGGCGTGATCGGGACCAACCGGCCGTGCGCGAAGGAGACGGTGACCTCGCTGTTGGAGGACGCTCCGGTGCTCGTCCGGCGGGAGCTGCCTGACGATCCGCTCACGCTGCTCCGTGGTTCAGGACTGCGGCCGGTCGAGTGGTCCGGATGGCGGGCGATCGAGCGGGCCGAGGCGGAGCTCGGCGCCTCGCTGGGGCGCGGTGTGGTGAAGCTGCCGGACTGGGACTCGCTGCTGGCGGCGTCGCGTACCCCGGCATCGTGACGCGCGGCACGTAGCCGAGCCGGGCGGCCTTCGACAGGCATGACACCTCTTGGTAGCCGCCCGAAATCATACTGGCCCGTCTCGTCCCACCCCCGCTGCTCAGCCCGCGTTCCCGTTCGGCGCCGGACGCCGCCGTCGCCCGGGAACCGGGCGCCTTCTCGCTGAGCAGCGCGGGGACGGGGTGTCACTGGGCACGCTGCCGTTGCGGGGCTGTGCTCGACCGATCACGCGGTCCCGGGCCGACGAGCAACCCTGCGGCCAGGTCCAGGGTCCAGACGGCGCGTACGACCCAGGGCTCCGGTTCGTCGCTGCGGCGCCGCAGCGGACTACGCCGCCATCGCCACGGTCACACCGTCCGGCCCCGGAATACGGCCAGCGAACGCCCCTCCTCCTCACCCGACGCGCCAGTGCGCCCCTCCCCTGCTGGAGAGGCCGCCCAGATGCTCGGACGGAGACGTTCCGCACACTGCCGACGACCACAGAACGCTTTGACCAGCCCTGACAGCGCGTCCAGGGGTGATTGTCAGTGCCGAGGTGCAGACTGGCCCATATCTGAGACAAAGACGTCCGGAGGTGGTCGGCATGGCCGACGTACTGCTCACCGTAGGCACACGCAAGGGACTGTTCGTCGCGCGGCGGCGCGGCAGCGCCTGGAGGTTCGACGACAGCCCGTACTTCAACGCGCAGGCGATCTACGCGGTGGCCATCGACACCCGCGGTGACGTGCCGCGGCTCCTCGTCGGCGGTGACAGTGCGCATTGGGGGCCGTCCGTATTCCACTCCGACGACCTGGGCCGCACATGGACCGAACCGGCCAAGCCGGCGGTCAAGTTCCCCCAGGACACGGGGGCTTCACTGGAGCGGGTGTGGCAGCTGCACCCGGCGGCGGCCGAGCCGGACGTGGTGTACGCGGGGACGGAACCGGCTGCGTTGTACCGTTCGGAGGACCGCGGCGAGACCTTCGAACTCGTCCGCCCCCTGTGGGAGCATCCGACGCGCTCGCAGTGGATGCCGGGAGGCGGCGGAGAGGGTCTGCACTCCGTCATCACCGACGAGCGCGACCCCGACGCGGTGACGGTCGCCGTCTCCACGGCCGGCGTCTTCCGCACCAAGGACGGCGGGAAGCGCTGGCAGCCCTCCAACTCCGGTGTCTCCGCCGTGTTCCTGCCCGATCCGAACCCGGAGTTCGGCCAGTGCGTGCACAAGATCGCGAAGGACGCGGCCAACCCGGACCGGCTATATCTGCAGAACCACTGGGGTGTCTACCGGAGCGACGACGCGGGAGCGCACTGGACGGACATCGGAGAGGGCCTGCCGTCCACGTTCGGCTTCGCCGCGGCCACCCACCCGCACCGCGGCGACACGGCTTATGTGTTCCCCATCACCGCCGACACGGACCGGGTCCCCGCCGACCACCGATGCCGCGTCTTCCGCACGACGGACGCGGGCAAGACCTGGGAGCCGCTCTCCAAGGGACTCCCCCGGGACGACCACTACGGCACGGTGCTGCGCGACGCGCTGCGCACGGACGACGCGGACCCGGCGGGCGTGTACTTCGGCAATCGCAATGGGGAGGTGTACGCGTCGGACGACGACGGGGACAGCTGGCTGCAGTTGGCGTCCCATCTGCCGGACGTGTTGTGCGTACGCGCCGCGGTCGTCGACTGAGCCCCGGCGCCCCCGGTCGTCAGCGGACGTATCGGTCTCGGTGGACGTATCACTCTCGGTGGGTCCCGCGACCACCGGTTGATCGGCCATGCCTGTACGGCAGTAGGGAGACGCCGTGCACGCCGAGCTGCGGCGGCCGGGAGGGCGGTCAACCGCAAGCGAGTGAAGCGGATCATGGGCGCACGCGGGACCGCCGGCGTCACGCGCCGAAGACGCCGCTCGCTGACACTTGCGGCAGCGACCCGAAGCGAGGAACCGGTCGACGCGGTCCGAACGGTGATGGTGGCCTTGTTCGATGCTCACGACCCGGTCTCGGCGATGTACCCGACAACGTGCACGAGTCGCGCAAGATCGGCCGGAGCGGTCCCACTGGTCGTGATGGTGGCTGGCCTGCCACCTACCGGATACCAGGCGGCTCTCCGACGTCTGGCGGACGTACAGCGCTCACCGGCGCGTCGCCACCTTGACGTCGGGATATTTGACTCTGGTCGAAGATCCTCTTGTACGTTAAAACTGACGTGGCTTCAGGAAACGAGGCCGCAACCAGACCCGAAGGGACCAGACATGACGGCAGCACATACCCGCAGTCCCCAATGGATCAAACGGGCCGTGATCGGCACCGCGGTGGCCGTTAGTGGCCGGAGGCGGTATCGCCGCGGTGGCCAACGCGGCGCCCGGCGATGTACACCACCGAACGGTCAGGGGGCTTACAGAGCAGGAGGCGCAGGAGGTTGGGAAGCGGGAGTGCGAGCAAAACGGCATGGACTATGGAGGACCGGTCGGAGCCGCCCAGCGCATTCCCGGCAGCTTGCTCGGACCAGGACGCGCGGACGAATATGAGTTGACCGTGATGTGCATTGAAAGGTAGTTGACCAGAAAAGAGCTCATTGAACCCTTTTCATCCTTGGGGCTCTGCGGGTGACACGGAACAGGATCACCGCAGGTCAGCTCCCCTTCGAGGGCTGTCAGACCAGGAGGATGAAAAGGGTTCACTCACTTGATCACCTGGACGCTTGGACAGTCCCGGTGGCAGGCGTCGCAACTCCCGTTGCATAGGTGAGCACGATACAGCCGCCTTGGCCATTACTCCGCCTGCGGCAGGGCGCCCGGGCTGATACTCGTTGCCCGGTTCCTTATCGGATCCATACCCTCCGCTGCCACCGCCGCCACGCTTTACGCACTCTACGGGGATTCCCGGAGTCACTCCTGCTTCACCTCCCTGGAACTGGCCGGCGCCCCAGGCAAGGGGCCGCCATCCTCCAAGCCATCACGCGCACCCCGCCCTATGTCAGTCGCCAGTCCACCGGCTGGGCACCCTGACGCGTCAGCAGGTCGTTGGCCCGGCTGAACGGACGCGAACCGAAGAAGCCCCGGTCCGCCGACATCGGAGACGGGTGCGCCGACTCAATCGCCGGAAGATCCCCCAGCAACGGCCGCAGATTACGTGCGTCACGCCCCCACAGGACCGACACCAGCGGTTTACCACGTGCGGCCAACGCCCGTATCGCCTGCTCGGTGACCTCTTCCCAGCCCTTGCCCCGGTGCGCCGCGGGCTTGCGCGGGGCTGTCGTCAACGCCCTGTTGAGCAGCAGCACACCCTGCTGCGTCCAGGGCGTCAGATCACCGTTCGACGGCCTGGGCAGCCCGAGGTCGGACTGCATCTCCCGGAAGATGTTCTCCAGACTTCCCGGCAACGAACGCACCTCGGGCGAGACCGCGAAACTCAACCCGATGGCCATCCCCGGTGTGGGGTAGGGATCCTGACCGACCATCAGGACCCGGACGTCATCGAAGGGCTGCTGGAAGGCCCGCAGGACATTCGCCCCGGACGGAAGATAGGTCCGGCCCGCCGCTATCTCGGCCCGGAGGAAGTCCCCCATGGCCGCGATGCGTTCGGCCACAGGTTCAAGAGCCTTCGCCCAGCCTGCTTCAACTAGTTCATACAAGGGTCGTGGTGCCACGGCGCGTCACTCTACTGGTACGCGCCGTGCCCGGCATAAACACAGAAGCCCTCACGCACGGCCGCCGCTCCTGGCGGCTACTCTTCCTCCTCGTCGAGATCTTCGAGTCGGTCGAGCAGATCACGCAGCCGGTCACCTGGAAGGAGGGGAGCTTGTTCCGTCCAGTGGTCAAACCACTCCGCCATGGTCATCATCCTTGGTCCACCCTTCGTCCCCGACACCCGGATCTCGGAGCTCCCGCGGCGGGGAGGTTCGGTCCCGTCTCCACGTGGCCGGGGCAGCTCTACCCGCGTACCGACCGCCCCGCCGTACTCGCGTCCTTCGCACCCGACGTGGCCGACTGTGCCGAAGGCGATGCCATGGCGGCCGGGCATCCTGGCCGAGGCCGCCCGGCACATCGCCGACTCGGCCGCCGCGGTCTGCCCCGCCGAGGAGGAAACCTCGTCCGGACAGGTCCAAGTCGCCCTCACGGGCGGACTGTTCAAGATGGGCGAGCCCCTTAGCGCCCCACTGCGGGACGCCCTGACGGACCGATTGCCCTACGCGAGACACGTCCCGGCCGCCGGCGACCCACTCGTCGGCGCCGTGCGCATCGCCGTCGACCTGGCCGACGACCGCCTGACCCTTCCCCGAGAGGAGGACATGCTGTGCGTCTTCCTGAGCGGACGTCATAACGGGACCAGCCCCCTGAGCGCCACCCTGAGCGCTCACCGTGATCCATACGTAACCAGTGGGATCAATCCGCATATAACTCATCAGGCAAAAGGGGGCGGATACCGCTCACCTGCACCCTCCCCGAACAGGGATGCCCAAGAAACCAGTAACATGCGGCGCCATGAGCTCCCCCACTGGGCCCGCGTCCGGCCTGCCAGTACGAATGCCGCGACCCCGCCAGCCTGGGCGGCACCGCCGTCCAGAACCACTGGCGGCTCCCGAGGGCGCGCCCGCGCTCGTCCTCGCGGTGCCGGGCACGCCCGACGCCGCCGTCCGCCTCCTCGCCGAGGAGGTCGTGAGCATCGGTCGCTCCGAGCTGCCCGGCGTCGACGCCCGGATAAGTTACGTCGACGGGGACAACTCGGATTTCCCGACGCTCCAGGCCGTGCTCACCCATGCCGCCGAGGAGCGCACCGCCCGGTTCGAGCAGGCCCGAGCCGCCGGTTTGGACGTGACGGAGCCGGACGGCCCCGTCGCCGTCGTGGTGCCGCTGCTCGCCGGTCCCGACAACGCACTCCTGCGCCGGGTCCGCCAGGCCGTCATGGCGAGCCGCGTAGCGGCCGAGCTGACCGATGTACTCGGCCCCCACCCGCTGCTCGCCGAGGCGCTGCACGTGCGCCTCTCCGAGGCGGGTCTGGCACGTGCCGACCGCGCCCGCCTGTTCACGGTGACAACCGCCGCGGACGGCATCATCCTGGCGTCCGTAGGCGGCGAGGAGGCCGTGCAGGCGGCCGGGATCACCGGCATGCTGCTCGCCGCCCGTCTCGCCGTGCCGGTGATGGCGGCGGCGCTCGACGAGGACGGCGCGATCACGGCCACCGCCGCGCAACTGCGTTCCGCGGGCTCCCAGCAGCTGGCGCTCGCCCCGTACCTGATCGGCCCCGAGCTCGACCCGGGTCTGCTCGACGCGGCCGCCAAGGAAGCGGACTGCCCCGCCGCCGAGGCGCTCGGCGCGTACCCGGCGATCGGCAAACTCGCGCTCTCCAAGTACACGACGGCGCTGGGCATCCCCCCTCAGCAGCCGCAGGGTGTGCCGGCCCGCTGACTCACGCAGCGCCTGTGCACACACGCACCGCCCCGGGTACCAAGGGCCCGCTCCTCCCGCAGGAGTGGGCCCTTGGCCGTGTCCGCCTTCGTACGACCTGCCGAACACCAGCAGCCCACCTGACGGACCTGATCCAGGCACCGATCAGCAGCGGCCTCGGGGAGGTGCCGCGGAAGGGGGGCGCTTGTCATCAACAGCTGGCGACCGGGCCCGGGCGGGACCGGTGTTGGTGACTCAGGGCTGGAATGGGTCAGGGCTGGAAAAGTATCTTCACCGCCTCCTCTTCCTTGTGCTGGAAGATGTCGTACGCGTGCGGTGCCTCCTCCAGCGGAAGCCGGTGGGTGGCGAAGCCGTCGACGCCGAGCGGGTCCTCGTCGGTGAGCAGCGGCAGGATGTCGTCGACCCAACGCCGTACGTTCGCCTGGCCCATCCTCAGCTGGATCTGCTTGTCGAACATCGTCATCAGCGGCAGCGGGGAGGCCATGCCGCCGTAGACACCGCTCAGCGAAACGGTGCCGCCGCGCCGTACCAGCTCGATGGCGGTGAGGAGTGCGGCCAGCCGGTCGGCGCCGGCCTTCTCGGCGAGCCGGGAGGCCCAGGCACGGGGCAGGATCGAGGACATCTGCTGGGCAGTCCGCCCGACGGGACTGCCGTGGGCTTCGGTACCCACCGCGTCGATCACGGCGTCGGGGCCACGGCCACCGGTCCGGTCGCGAATCGCCTCGATGAGTTCCTTCCGCCCGTCGAACCGCCGCAGGTCGTATGTCTCCACGCCCTGCTCGCGCGCCCGGCGCAGCCGCTCCGACACCAGGTCGACGCCGATGACGACCTCGGCCCGCTGGAGACGGGCCACCCGGCAGCACATGTCGCCGATCGGCCCCAGGCCGAGGACGGCGACGGAGCCCCCGGGTGGGACATCGGCGTACCGAACCGCCTGCCAGGCCGTCGGCAGCACGTCCGAGAGGTAGACGTAGCGGTCGTCAGACGGCCCTTCCGGCACCTTGATCGGCCCGAACTGGGCCTGTGGGACCCGCAGATAATCGGCCTGCGCGCCCGGCACGCCGCCGTACAGCCTGGTGAAGCCGAACAGTGCCGCGCCCATGCCCGCGTCGTGCACCTGGGTGGTCTCGCACTGCGTCGGCAGCCCGGCCCCGCACATCCAGCAGTGTCCGCAGGCGATCTGGAAGGGCACCACGACCCGGTCGCCGGGTTTCAGCCCGGTCACCTCGGAGCCCGTCTCCTCGACCATGCCGATGGGCTCGTGCCCGAGGATGTCCCCGGGCGTCATGAACGCGGTGAGCACCTCGTACAGGTGCAGATCGGAACCGCACAGCCCGCTGGAGGTGACGCGCATGATCGCGTCCGTGGGTTCCTCGATCACCGGGTCGGGTACGGTCTGCACCCGCACATCGCGCTTGCCCTGCCAGGTCACGGCCCTCATCGCGCGCTCCCTTCGCCGCCGCTCATTGCCGCTGCTGATCACTGCTACGGCTCACCGCTGCCGCTCACTGCTGCGGATCAGGCCTCGTCGTTGCGCTCGTCGCTGCCGCAGGCGGTTGCCGAGTACCCGGGTCGGCGTCGCTCACCCACAGACGGCCAGGTCAGCCGACCTTGCGTCCGGCCAGCGGCGCGGTCTCCTCACCGGCGCCCTCGCGCATGCCCTTCAAGACCTCTTCGACCGCCTCGACGGCGGTGTACCGCGGCCGCCAGCCCAGTTGGTTGTGGGCGCGGGTGCAGTCCATGAGGGGCAGCCGCAGCACCGCGTCGAACAACTGCGGGGAGGCGGGCACCAGGCGCAGGCCCCAGGCCGCGGCGACGGCGGAGCGCGCCGCCCGGCGGGGCATCCGCACCGGCCGGGAGTGGAACAGCTCGCCCAGCACCTCAGCGTCCAGCGGTGGTTCGGCGGCCAGGTTGAAGGCGCCGCGCACATCGCTCAGCACGGCGAGCCGGTATGCCTCCGCCGCGTCGTCGGTGTGCAACGCCTGTACGCGCAGTCCGGGGACGTTCGGGAGCACGGGAAGGAGTTCGGGCCTGGCCAACGGGCCGGGCATGAAGCGCCCGGCGAACAGACGGCGTTGCTGGCTCGCCGACTCCTCCTTGAAGAGGAAGGCGGGCCTCATGCGGACCACCCTGATCTCCGGTTGTTCACGCTCGAAGGTGTCCAGCACACGTTCCAGGTAGGCCTTTTCACGGCAGTACGCCGCCTCCGGCCAGCCGTGCGTCGGCCAGGACTCGTCCACGGCACGGTCGTCGGGACCCGGCGAATAGGCGCCGACGGAAGAGGCGTACACCAGTGTCGGCACCTTGGCGGCGGCCACCGCCTGGAAGACCCTGACGCTGCCGAGCACGTTGGTGCGCCAGGTCAGTGTCGGGTCCCGGGCGGGTTGGAGTGCCCAGGCGAGGTGGACGACCGCGTCGGCGCCCTCGAAGTGCTGGGTCAGGTCGGACTCGGCCGTCAGGTCCACCGCCGCCCACTCGGCCCCCGCCAATGGCGCGTCGGGCAGCCGGCGCGCGAGGCCGAGGATGGATTCCACCTGCGGGTCCTCGTCCAGGAGGCGCACCAGGCTGGTGCCCACGTTTCCGGTGGCACCGGTGACGACGACCCGCGTTCCGGCTGCGTTGCTCATGATCGGTTCCTCTCGGGAGGTTCAGCCCCGCCAGGGACCTCCTGCGCGGAGCCCACACTGCGCCGGGGCATGCCGCCGGTCGTTCCTGGCCCCCTCACCGTGACGCGTTCCCCCTGCACAGG
>CBFGQM010000219.1:0-9130 GCA_965650905.1 uncultured Streptomyces sp.
GCGGGCGATGTGACGCACTGCCGGGGCCACGGGGTGAACCCACCTGGACTTCGCCGTCCCGGACATCGACACGCCGAAGCCCAGGTCCTGGCCCTCGGCGCTACTCCACTCGACCTGGACGACGAGGACGGCCGGCGCGGATTCCGGGTGTACGAGGATTCGGATTCCGGGTGCACGCCGAGCCCGTCGGCCATCCGTTTCGCCTGCGCCGGGAGTGGACGGCGGCCTGCGCCGGGAGTGAAGGCGGCTGCCCCGCCCCACACAACCGGTGCGTGGCGATGGGCCTCACGGTCTCACGGGCGATACCGCAGCGGATGGTCCGCAGGCACCTCCACCATCACGATCTCGGTCCCGTCCGGGTCGGTGAGCCACATCTCGATCAGCCCCCACGGCTCCTTGAGCGGGGGCCGAAGGACCTCGACGCCCGCGGCCGTCAGCTCCTCGTACGCGGCGGTCAGGTCCGCCACCTGGAGCCACAGCTTGAGCGCGGGGGAGGGGGGTTCCTCGGAGTGGCCCGCGACCTCCAGGAAGCCGCCGCCGAGGAAATAGACGGTGCCGCGTTCGGTGCCGGTGCCGAACTCGCGGTAGACGGCGAGGCCCAACCGCTCGCCGTAGAAAGCGCGGGAGCGCTCGGGGTCGGTGGGGCGGAGCAAGGTCCGGCTGCTCAGTACATGCACCATGCATCCGCACTTTAGCCGGAGGGCTACGCTCGTCCCTGCCCGAGCAGCGCCCGAGCAGCGCCCCAGCCTGCCCGAGAACCGGAGACCTTTCCATGGACACCGTCGCTGCAGGCCCCACCTTCCGAGACGCCACCGACAATACCGCGCTGCGCCGACCTGCAGTTAGAGCTCCTGGTCAAGCCGCTCACTCCAGTCATGTCCATGAAGTGGCTCACGCCATAAGCCGCCTACGCCATCAGGCCGCCTACGCCGTGAAGCGGCCGGTGCGCTTGATCTCCGGGTAGTCGGTGGTCGCCCCGTCCAGCTCCAGGGCGCGCACCAGCCGCAGATGGTCCTGGGTGTTCACCACCCAGCCGATGATCCGCCGGTCCGCCTTGCGCGCGTACTCGACGATCTCCAGGGTGAGCCGCCGGATGTTCAGCACGAGGCTGGTGGCGCCGACCACGGTGGCGCGCTCGACGACGTCGGTGCCGTACCGGCTGGCGACCAGCGCGGTGCGTACGCCCGGGACGAGCCGCGCGATCTCGGCGATCGCTTCGTCGTGGAACGACAGCACCTCGACCCGGCCGACCAGATCCCGCCGGTGCATGACCTCGGCGAGCGCACGGGCCGCCGCGAGGTCCTTGATCTCGGCCTGCAGCGGCGCCGTCACGGCGTCCAGGACCTCCTCGAAGACCGGGATGCGCTCGCCGAGGCCCGCGTTTAGCGCGCGCAGTTCGGCGAAGGTCTTCTCGGCGATCGGCCCCGAACCGTCGGTCGTCCGGTCCACGTAGGCGTCGTGCATGACGACGAGCTCGCCGTCCTTGCTCAGATGCAGATCGAGTTCGATCACGTCAAGGCCCGCTTGCTGGGCGGCGACGAAGGAACGGAGGGTGTTCTCCGGTTCGACACCCATGATTCCGCGATGACCGATGGTGAGGAAGTTCAAGGCTCACTCCGCTTCCGTCGACGGCGGCTCGGCTGCCGCGCGCTCCGGTCCCGTGCCCCGCGGCAAGGCCGCAGCCTAATGGCCCGGCTCGAGGTTGAACCTGGTCCGACACCGGGGAATGACGCCTTCCATCCGCCTCCATCCGCCCGAGCCCGCCACCGCCGCGGTGTCCCGGCTCACCCTTGGGTGGGCGAGTTTCGAGAGCGTTGACCGACACCGCGGCCGAATTTCGGCGGTCAGCGCGTGAACCTTGCCACTGCTCCCCAGGAAGCAGTGGAAGTAATCGGGATAACGACATCCAGCAGGAAAAAGTGCGGTGAACGTGAGGTTGAACAGGATAATTTCCCGATCGTCCTCTTGTGAGGGGGAACCTCACCTGCATACGGTGTCCCTATGCGAGTTCTCCCGTGGAGGATGGGTCATGACGGAAATTCTTGTACGGGTCAGTGCCCAGGTGCAGGTTCCTCCCGGCGGCAGGGTGGTGGAGCACCCGGCCTGGCCCGTGCTCAAGGATGCCGTGGAGCGAATCCGGCCATGGCAGTCCAAGGACGGCTCGATCGACTTCGACGCCGAGGGCGCACCGGATCTTGGTGACGCCGAGCTCGCCGTACGCCGTGTCGTGGACGCCGTCGAGGCGCTCGCCCCGCTGCTGTCGCACGACGCCGCGTACCACGAGGCGCTCATCAAGGACCTGTGTGGCTGGGCGGAGGACGGCTTCAAGGTGCCCGACTTCCTGGACTCACTGTTGGCCTTCCAGCCTGCCGCGCACCGTGAGGACGGGCTCCAACACCTTGTCGTCTTCCCGATGTACACACAGAACGGCAACCCGGACCGCAACCTCGAAGCGGTCGTACTGCGCATGGTGTGGCCGGACTGGCTCGCCGAGCTGGAACGCACCCGCTACGACAACCCGCTGTTCTGCGGCATCACCTTCGAGGACTTCACCTCGGGCTACGACACCAACTCGGCCGTTCTTTTCCCGGAGACGATCGCCGTGCGCGAGGCCCCCGAGCGATTCTCCTGGGGCGGTATCTTCTGCGATCGCGAGGCGGCCCGCTTCCGCCGGGTCACCGAGGCCGCCATCGACATCCTGGGCCTCGAACTGCCCGACGACGTCCGTGAGATGGTCGGCGACCAGGACCGCTGCCAGCAGGCCTTCGTCCTGTGGGACATGGTCCACGACCGCACCCACAGCCACGGCGACCTGCCCTTCGACCCGTTCATGATCAAACAGCGCCAGCCGTTCTGGATGTACGGCCTGGAGGAGCTGCGCTGCGACCTCACTGCCTTCAAAGAGGCCGTGAAGCTGGCGGACTACGGCTTCCCGCAGGGCTGTGACGTCCAGTACGCGGTGCTGTTCGACCGGATGTTCCGCTTCCCGGTCACCGGTGAGCGCGTCCGCAACTACGACGGCCTCGGCGGCCAGCTGCTCTTCGCCTACCTGCACAAGCACGACGTCGTCCGCTGGACGGACAACAAGCTGTTCATCGACTGGCAGCGCGCCCCGCAGGTCACCAATGAGCTGTGCACCGAGATCGAGCGGCTGTACCGCGCCGGCATCGACCGTCCGAAGCTGGTCCACTGGTTCGCCGGCTACGAGCTGGTCTCCACCTACCTCGCCCCGCACCCGGGCTCCCGCTGGGCCAAGGGTCCGGACGCCCTGGACCTGACGCAGCCGCCGCGTAAGCTCGTGGACGACGTGCTTCCGGACGAGTTTCCGTTGAGCATGTTCTATGAGGCACTCTCCAAGAAGCTGAAGAACGTGATCGCCTCCACCAAGGGAATCACCGCTGGGGGCGCCGAGCGGGCCATCGCGTGAGCGCCCGCGCCCACACCGCTCAGCAGGAGGCAAAGATGGGGAACAGGAACGGGGCACTGAGCGGCGCGGTGATCGCGGTGGCCGGTGCCGGCGGACCCGCCGGCAGGGCGACGCTGTTGCGGCTCGCCGAGGCCGGGGCGATCGTCGTCGGTTCGGACAACGACCCGGAGCGGCTCGCGGAGGCGGTGGACGCGGCACGTTATGCACACGGCGGCGCCAGCGTCATCGGGGACACGGTAGACCTGCTGGACCCGCAGTCGACCCGTGACTGGGCAGACCACATCGACAAGGACTTCGGCCGTGTGGACGGTCTTGTCCACCTCGTCGGCGGCTGGCGCGGGAGTGAGACGTTCACGCGCACCGGCATCGATGACTGGGATTTTCTGGAGCTGCTGCTCATTCGTACCGTGCAGCACACCTCGCTCGCCTTCTTCGACGCGCTCAAGCGCAGCGACCGCGGCCGATACGTCTTGATCAGCGCCGCCGGCGCCAGCAGGCCGACCGCCGGGAACGCGGCGTACGCCTCCGCGAAGGCCGCCGCCGAGGCGTGGACGCTGGCCATGGCCGACGCCTTCCGCAAGGCGTCGGGCGAGGGCGGCCCGACCTCCGCGGCCACCATTCTGATCGTGAAGGCATTGGTGCACGAAGCGATGCGCGCCGAGCGCCCCAACGCGAGGTTCGCGGGCTTCACCGACGTCAAGGATCTGGCCGAGGCCATCGCCGGGGTATGGGAGAAGCCCGCCGCCGAAGTGAACGGAAACCGTCTGTGGCTGACCGAGAAGCCGTGAACCCTTCCGAGGCAGCTCTTACGCAGGCCCGGCGTCATCACGACCCGCAGATCCGCGGTTTCGCCAGTGACAACTACGCGGGGGCCCACCCCGAGGTGCTCGCCGCCCTGGCCCTGGCCAACGGCGGGCATCAGGTCGCGTACGGCGAGGACGCGTACACCGACCATCTCCAGCAGGTGATGCGCAGCCACTTCGGGGCGAGTGCCGAGGCGTTCCCCGTCTTCAACGGGACGGGAGCCAACGTCGTGGCACTCCAGGCACTCACGGACCGCTGGGGCGCGGTGATCTGTGCGGAGGGCGCGCACATCAACGTCGACGAGGGCGGCGCACCCGAGCGCATGGGCGGCCTCAAGCTGCTCTCCGTGCCCACGCCGGACGGCAAGCTCACGCCCGAGCTGATCGACCGGCAGGCCTGGGGCTGGGAGGACGAGCACCGCGCGATGCCGCAGGTCGTCTCGATCACACAGAACACCGAACTCGGCACCGTCTACACGCCCGACGAGGTCCGCGCGATCTGCGAACACGCCCACGCGCACGGCATGAGGGTCCACCTCGACGGGGCCCGGACAGCCAACGCGGCCGCCTCGCTGAACGTCCCCATGCGGGCGTTCACCAACGCGGTCGGCGTGGATGTCCTGTCCTTCGGCGGCACCAAGAACGGCGCGCTGTTCGGCGAGGCCGTCGTCGTCCTCAACCGGGACGCCGTCAGCCACATGAAGCATCTGCGGAAGCTGTCGATGCAGCTTGCCTCCAAGATGCGTTTCGTCTCCGTGCAGTTGGAGGCACTGCTCGCCAAGGATCTGTGGCTGCGCAACGCCCGGCATGCCAATGAGATGGCTCAGCGCCTGGCCGAGGGTGTGCGCGCCGTTCACGGTGTCGAGATCCTGCACCCCGTCCAGGCCAACGCGGTCTTCGCGCGGCTGCCGCATGACGTGAGCGCGCGTCTGCAGAAGCGTTACCGCTTCTACTTCTGGAACGAGGCCGCCGGTGACGTCCGCTGGATGTGCTCCTTTGACACGACCGAGGACGACGTGGACGGGTTTCTGGCGGCACTCAAGGAGGAGATGGCCCGCTAGGCTCACCGGCGCGCGGACCACCGTCAACGACCCCCGAGCAGCCGGCGTAACGGTGCTCGCCCTGAAAACGGCGGCTCAGCGCGCCTCGGCCGCCCGCACCTCTTCGGGGGTCGGGGCCGTGCCGCCCAGGTGCGCGGGCATCCACCAGGTGTCGTTCGGGTCCTTGGGGCGTACGGGGTAGGCGCGCTGGGCGGCTTCCAGCAGCTCCTGGACGCGCTCACGCAGCTGCCGGGTGATCGCGCCCGCGTACTTGTCGCGGGAGGCCTCGATGGCCTCGCCGACCCGGACGGTGATCGGGATGTGACTGCGCTTGAAGTTGCGCGGGTGGCCCTTCGTCCAGAGCCGCTGCGTACCCCACAGGGCCATCGGGACCAGCGGGACGCCGGCCTCCTGGGCCAGCCGCGCGGCACCCGACTTGAAGCTCTTCAGCGTGAACGACTGCGAAATGGTGGCCTCGGGGAAGACCCCGACGATCTCACCGGAACGCAGCGAGTCGAGCGCGTGCGCGTACGCGGCCTCACCCTGGGTGCGGTCCACCGGGATGTGCTTCATGTTGCGCATCAGCGGACCGGAGACCTTGTGCCGGAACACCGATTCCTTCGCCATGAAGCGGACCAGACGCTTCTGCGGCAGCGCGGCGAGACCGTCGAAGATGAAGTCCAGGTAGCTGATGTGATTGCTCACCAGCACCGCACCGCCCGAGCGCGGGATGTTCTCCGATCCCTTGCAGTCGATCTTCAGGTCCCAGGCTTTGAACAACGTGCGGGCGAGACCGATGGCGGGACGGTAGGCAAGCTCAGCCATGAACGGAGTGGACCCTTCTCTCTGTTGTGCCTGGGAAGGGGGCTCCCGGCGGGAAAGTTACGCAGCCGTAGGTTTACGGCATTGCGCAGATCGTGCCCCAAGAACGGACGAGTGGCCAGTCCTGGTGCCGCCGAACGGCGAGATTCTCGTCACGTCGGCAGTTGATCCACCTCGGAGCCATCCCCGTCTCCTACGCGTCCGTTGCTCCGTACCACGACTCTGCGCGTCTACTCCGCGCGCGCCGTCACCCGACGCACCAGCAGAAACATCTCGCAGCCCAGGCAGTATCCGAAGGCGGCGTTGAGGAACGCCGCCGCGAGCGCGCATCCGGTGGCGGCCAGTCCCAGCCACAGCGGCCCCCACAGGTAGCCGACCAGTCCGACGAGCGCGAAGAGCAAACCGACGGCCTGGGCGAAGCGCGGCGGTTCGGGCGACTCGAACTCCGTGGGCGGCCCGATCCGCGAGCGTACGGCCTTGCGGAACAGCCAGCCGTACGGTGAGCGCCGCACGCCCCCGGTCGCGCCGAGCGCGAAGCTCAGCGTCTGCCAGGCGAGCAGCCAGGCGCTTCCGGTGATGAGTACGGCGGCCAGTACGGCGGTTGTCACAGCGGCCCCGAAACGTGGCCCTCTTCTATCGATGTCCATGAACCAAGCATTCCGCATGGATGTGCTCCCACGGACCGGGAATGTTTGCGCTCTCGTGAACGCTGAGGTCGACGATGACCGGACTTGTGGTGTGCGTGGTGGTGCTCGCAATGGCGAGCGCCTATGGAGTGCTGCATCGGCGGTGGAAGGGGCGGATGGGAGTGCGTGTACGGGACGTCGGGAAGCGGCTCGGTGCGGCCGAGTTGGGCGACGACCTCGGCGAACGGGCCACGCTCGTCCAGTTTTCCAGCGCTTTCTGCGCGCCCTGCCGTGCGACCCGCAGGGTGCTCGGCGAGATCGCCGGAGTGGTCCCCGGTGTGACCCACATCGAGATCGACGCCGAGAACCACCTGGATCTCGTACGCGAACTCGACATCCTCAAAACACCGACCGTGCTCGTGCTCGACGCGGACGGAGTCGTCGTACGCCGCGCGACCGGGCAGCCGCGCAAGGCGGACGTGATCGCCGCGCTTGGCGAGGCCGTCGGCTCGACGGCTACGCCCGGGTGACGCATCTCCCAGATACCGGAACGCGCTTGACTGTACGCACCACCCATCGTCAGCCTGGCCGTGTGCCTCCGGAACTCCTTCTCTTCGAGCGCGAACGCATTCAAGTGGCGTCCCTCGCCCGCACCGTGAGCGCGTGCTGTCCAGGCTGTTGAGCAGCCCAGGACCCGCTCGCCACCTCCCGCAGAGGACAACTCCATGACGGCCGTGCCCGACCTCGGAACCCCTCGACTCGCCTCTCCGGACCTGCTCCGCTCCGTCTTCAGACGGCACGCGGCCGGAGTCGCCGTGATCACCGCCCAGGGCTGCGGCCCCGTGGGATTCACCGCCACCTCGCTCACCTCGGTGTCCGTCGAGCCCCCGATGCTCTCCTTCGGTATCGGCACCGGCGCCTCCAGTTGGCCGGTGATCTCCGGGACCGACCATGTCGGCGTCCACATACTCGGCGAGCACCAGCAGGAGCTCGCCGCCACCTTCGCCCGCAGCGGTGCCGACCGCTTCGGCGCGCCGACCGGCTGGCGCGAAGGCCCCGAGGGGGTTCCCGTGCTCGACGACGTCCTGGCCTGGCTGGTGTGCCGGATCGTCGCGCGCGTCCCCGCCGGGGACCACCGCATCGTCCTGGCCGAGGTCCTTCTCGGCGACCCCACCGGCGCGGGGCGCCCGCTCCTCTATCACCAGGGGCGTTTCCATGGACTGCGCCACTGAGTGCGACGGAATCCACGGAATCAATGGAATCCACCAATCGACGGGCCGGGCTGTCTGCCGCCTGCGAGAGCGTCGAGTTCCGATTACGCTGCGTTGCAGATGTCACAGTTCGAAGCGCTTGCTCAGCGGGATGGAACTGGGTGTACTGGCGAGTAATATTTGGTTCGGAGCGCAGGCCACCCCAACCGGGACGGGCCGCTTCAGGCGCCTATGCTGCCTGCAGCAAGGCAGCTCGGAAATGACGATTGCAGTAGGAGAGCCGGCGTGAGCCTGAGGATCGTTGTCACTGTGAAGTACGTGCCCGACGCCACCGGCGACCGGCACTTCGCCGATGACCTGACCGTCGACCGGGACGACGTGGACGGTCTGCTGTCGGAGCTCGACGAGTATGCGGTCGAGCAGGCGCTGCAGATCGCCGAAGGCCGGAGGCAGGGCGGGGGCGAGGCGGAGATCACCCTGTTGACCGTCGGCCCCGAGGATGCCAAGGACGCGCTGCGCAAGGCCCTTTCCATGGGTGCGGACAAGGCCATCATCGTCGAGGACGACGACCTGCACGGTACCGACGCCATCGGTACGTCACTGGTGCTGGCCAAGGCGATCGAGAAGGTCGGCTACGACCTGGTCATCTCCGGCATGGCGTCCACCGACGGCACCATGGGTGTGGTCCCGGCCCTGCTCGCCGAGCGGCTGGGCGTCCCGCAGGTCACGCTGCTCTCCGAGGTCTCCGTCGAGGACGGCGTGGTCAAGGGCCGCCGGGACGGTGACTCCGCCTCCGAGCAGCTCCAGGCATCCCTTCCGGCCGTGGTCTCCGTGACGGACCAGTCGGGGGAGGCGCGCTACCCCTCCTTCAAGGGCATCATGGCCGCCAAGAAGAAGCCGGTTCAGTCCTGGGACCTGTCCGACCTCGGCATCGAGGCCGAGGAGGTCGGTCTTGAGGGCGCTCACACGGTCGTCGACTCCGCGGCCGAGCGTCCGGCGCGCACGGCCGGCACGATCGTCAAGAACGAGGGCGAGGGCGGCAAGCAGCTCGCTGAGTTCCTCGCGGGTCAGAAGTTCATCTAAGGCCCGCACGTCCCAACTCATCGACCGCCCCGCACACTTCGCAAGCAGGAGAGAAGAAGTCCCATGCCTGAAGTTCTCGTCTACGTCGACCACGTGGACGGTGCCGTCCGCAAGCCCA
>CBFGQM010000220.1:0-9117 GCA_965650905.1 uncultured Streptomyces sp.
CGGCGTCGGCGATCGGCACGCTCGAGGCGAACGGCGTCATGAAGGAAATGACGGACCGGCTGGCCGCGGACCCCGAACTGGCCGCCGCCTACCGCGCCGCCCACGAGGACTACATCGCCCGCCGTGACGCCATCGAGGTTCTGGAGGGCTTCCCCAGCGCGGGAGGCATGCCGGACCGGGTGAAGTGCCTGCACGTCCTGGTGGCCCATTCCCTGGCCGCGGGCCCCGGTGTGAACCCGCTGGGCGACGAGGCGATCGCGATGCTGCCGGAGTGGTGGCGCAAGGGGCCGTGTGTGGTGCCGGTTCGGGAGGACGTCCTGAAGCTCGGCGCCAACGGAGGCGGCTTCTTCGGTACGGACGAGGAGGACGAGAAGTGACCCGCGTCGCCGCCGTCGACTGCGGTACGAACTCCATCCGGCTGCTCGTCGCCGACGCCGACCCGGAGACGGGCGAGCTCGTCGACCTCGACCGCCGGATGATCATCGTCCGGCTCGGTCAGGGCGTCGACCGCACCGGCCGCCTGGCCCCCGAGGCGCTCAAGCGGACCTTCGCCGCCTGCCGGGAGTACGCGACGATCATCAAGGAGCACGGAGTGGAGCGCCTCCGCTTCGTGGCGACCTCCGCCTCCCGCGACGCCGAGAACAGGGACGAGTTCGTACGGGGCGTCCTGGACATCCTGGGCGTCGAGCCTGAGGTCATCTCGGGCGACCAGGAGGCCGAGTTGTCCTTCACGGGAGCGACCAAGGAGCTGGCCGGCGGGGACGGCCTCACCAAGCCCTACCTCGTCGTGGACATCGGCGGCGGCTCCACCGAGTTCGTCGTCGGCGACGACCACGTCCGCGGCGCGCGCTCGGTCGACATCGGCTGTGTACGGCTGACCGAGCGCCACCTCGTGCACGACGGGACCGTCACCGACCTGCCGGCACCGGCCCAGGTCGACGCCATCCGCGCCGACGTCACCGCGGCCCTCGACCTCGTCGAGCAGACCGTCCCCCTGCACGAGGCGCACACGCTGGTCGGGCTGGCGGGATCCGTCACCACGCTGTCGGCGATCGCGCAGGACCTCCCCGAGTACGACTCGGCCGCCATCCACCACTCCCGGATCACGTACGACCGTGTCCGCGAGGTCACCGAGCGGCTCCTGCGCTCCACCCACGCCGAGCGCGCGGCGATCCCCTCCCTGCACGCCGGGCGCGTGGACGTCATCGGTGCCGGCGCCCTCGTACTGCTCTCGATCATGGAGCGGATCGGCGCGGACGAGGTCGTCGTGAGCGAGCACGACATCCTCGACGGGATCGCCCACACAGTGGCAAAAGACGAAGCGGGGCAGAAGAAGCGTCGCTGACCTGCGACCATGTGGCTAGGGATTGCTCTGAACGCAGAGCGCGGGTGCAACGCGCTACGGCTCCGCACGTCGCTTCACAGCGACGGCGGGGCCCCGCAACTTCTCCCCGTAGGTGCCTCGCTTGAGCAGTTCCGATGACGCACGAGTGCGTTGAGGGGCACGGGGAAGCCCTGTGGGAACCCCCTCGGCCGTGTCCCGCCGACAAACTTCGTGAAGTTCTTCACAAGGAAATCGGCCCTACAGGGCCATGTTTCTGCGTCGTGGGGTGGCCCGGGGGCCGCACGGGGTTCCGAAGCGGGTCCGCAAGGCCGCTCTCCAGGGGTGGGAAGGCGATGGGCGTGCGGCTGGTTCAGCCGGTCCGCGGGTCCCAAGCGCAGCTCACGCGGTGTTGACAACGTCTGACAGGGGTCTGGTGGTCCCGCGTGGGGGCATGGCCCCGGAAAGCGGGCCGCGGAGTGTAGCAGAGTGGCTGACCGACCTCGTGAAGGGGCGCACGAGCTACCCCCCTGGAGCGGGTGGATACTCGATGGCATGAGCACCACGGAGCGTCCCAGGATCCTCGTAGTAGGCGGTGGGTACGTAGGCCTGTACGCAGCTCGGCGCATTCTGAAGAAGATGCGCTACGGCGAGGCGACCGTCACGGTCGTCGATCCCCGGTCGTACATGACCTACCAGCCCTTTCTCCCCGAAGCCGCCGCCGGCAGCATCTCGCCTCGCCACGTCGTCGTCCCGCTGCGACGCGTGCTGCCCAAGGCGGAAGTTCTCACCGGCCGGGTCACCACCATCGACCAGGACCGCAAGGTCGCCACGATCGCCCCGCTGGTCGGCGAGGCGTACGAGCTGCCTTTCGACCACCTCGTCGTCGCCATGGGCGCGGTCTCCCGCACCTTCCCGATCCCCGGCCTCGCCGAGCAGGGCATCGGCATGAAGGGCATCGAGGAGGCCATCGGCCTGCGCAACCACGTGCTTGAGCAGCTCGACAAGGCGGACTCCACGAGCGACGAGGAGGTCCGCCGCAAGGCGCTCACCTTCGTCTTCGTCGGCGGCGGCTTCGCCGGTGCGGAGACCGTCGGCGAGGTCGAGGACATGGCCCGCGACGCGGCCAGGTACTACACCAACGTGTCCCGTGAGGACATGCGGTTCATCCTGGTCGACGCCGCGGACAAGATCCTCCCCGAGGTCGGCCCCAAGCTCGGTGCGTACGGCAGGGAGCACCTGGAGGCCAGGGGGGTCGAGGTGTACCTGTCCACCTCGATGGACTCCTGCGTCGACGGCCATGTGGTGCTGAAGAACGGCCTTGAGGTCGACTCCAACACCATCGTGTGGACGGCGGGCGTCAAGCCGAACCCCGTCCTGTCCCGCTTCGGTCTGCCGCTCGGTCCGCGCGGTCACGTCGACACCCGGGCGACTCTCCAGGTCCAGGGCACCGACTACATCTGGGCCGCCGGCGATAACGCCCAGGTGCCGGACGTCGCCGCCCGCAAGGCTGGCGTCGAGAACGCCTGGTGCCCGCCGAACGCCCAGCACGCACTGCGTCAGGCGCGGGTCCTCGGCGACAACGTGATCTCCGCCATGCGGGGCTTCCCGCAGAAGGAGTACGTGCACGCCAACAAGGGCGCGGTGGCTGGTCTCGGCCTCCACAAGGGCGTCGCGATGATCGTCATGGGCAAGGTGAAGATCAAGCTCAAGGGTCGTCTCGCCTGGTACATGCACCGCAGCTACCACGGCTTCGCGATGCCGACGTGGAACCGCAAGATCCGGGTCTTCGCGGACTGGACGCTCGCGATGTTCCTCAAGCGCGAGGTCGTCGCGCTCGGTGCCATCGAGACGCCGCGCGAGGAGTTCTACGAGGCGGCCAAGCCCGCCCCGGTGCCCGCGGTGGCTCAGTCCGCCGAGGCGCAGCTCCCGCCGGCCAAGACCGAGGAGAAGGCCAAGGCCTCCTGACCTCCGGTCGCTGAACAACAAGAAGGGGCCTTCCGCCATCCGTGGTGCGGGGGGCTCCTTCGCTGTTTTCCGCCCCCGCCCCCGCATGGGGACCCCCACCATCCCGTTCCTGGGGGCTCCGCCCGCAGACCCCGTATCGGCACCTTCGGCGTCGCCGAAGGGAAAAAGCATGGCCCGTGCATCTGTTTACTCCGGTATGACGCTTTTGTGGGACTGCGCTCCGACGACCTTGGTGTTTACGTGGTGTTGGACATTCGGGATCCCTCGTTACGGAGGTGTGGGCCATGCAGGACGCCGCACTGCGGCTGAAGACCCTCGTCGAACAACTGCTGGGGGAACCGCTCCCGGTGCGTCTGCGCGCCTGGGACGGTTCGGAAGCCGGTCCCCCCGGTGCCCCCGTACTCGTCGTACGCAAGCGTCGCGCCCTGCGCCGACTGCTGTGGAAACCGGGGGAACTGGGGCTCGCCCGGGCCTGGGTCGCCGGCGACCTGACCGTGGACGGTGATCTCTACACCGCCCTCGACCTGATGGCCGGGCTCGCCTGGGAGCGCGGCGAGGACGCCAGGAGCCCGGGCCAGGCGCTGCGGGATCCCGAGGTGCGTGCCGCGGTGCGCGGGCTGGTGACGATGGCGGGGTCCCCGCTGCCGCCGGCCCCGCCCCGGGAGGAGGTGCGCCGTCGCACCTCCCACCTGCACACCAAGCGCACCGACCGACGAGCCATCAGCCACCACTACGACGTGGGCAACGACTTCTACGAGCTCGTCCTCGGCCCGTCCATGGTCTACTCGTGCGCGTACTGGGCCTCCCCGGACGGTGCACTGGAGGACGCCCAGCGCGACAAGCTCGAACTCATCGCCCGGAAGCTGGACCTGAAGCCGGGCATGCGGCTCCTCGACGTCGGCTGCGGCTGGGGTTCGATGGCCATCCACGCCGCCCGCGAGTACGGCGTGCGTGTCGTCGGCGTCACGCTGTCGCAGGAGCAGGCCGCGTACGCCCGTAAACGCGTCGCCGGCGAGGGACTCACGGACCGGGTCGAGATCCGCGTCCAGGACTACCGGGACGTGACCGACGGGCCGTACGACGCGATCAGCTCCATCGGCATGGCCGAACACGTCGGCAGCGAGCGCTACCTGGATTACGCGCGTGACCTGCACGCGCTCCTGAGACCCGGCGGGCGGCTCCTCAACCACCAGATCGGCCGCCGTCCGCGACGCGACGAATCGGCGTACGAGGTCGACGAGTTCATCGACGCGTACGTCTTCCCGGACGGCGAACTCGCGCCGATCGGCAGTACCGTCACCCAGCTGGAGAACGCTGGGTTCGAGGTGCGGGACGTCGAGTCGATCCGCGAGCACTACGCGCTGACCTTGCGCCGCTGGGTCGCCAATCTGGAGGCGGACTGGCCGCGTGCGGTCCGCCTCACCAGTCCCGGCCGGGCCCGTGTCTGGCGGCTCTACATGGTGGCCTCGGTCCTCGCCTTTGAACGCAACCGCATCGGCGTGAACCAGGCCCTCGCCGTGAGGACACCGGAGTCCGGCGCGTCCGGGATGCCACTGCGGGCGCGTACCTGGAAGTCAACTTGACCCGGCCCTGAAGGGCCGGGCTTGGAGGTAGTGGCCAGCTGGCTGGTGGGGTGGACTCCTCCGTCCGGACACCCCGTTATGTCCATCGGAAGGGTGATGTTCTGCAGGGCCGTCAACGTCGGCAGCAGGTTGAACGCCTGGAAGATGAACCCGATCTTGTCCCGGCGAAGCTTCGTCAGCTGGTTGTCCTTGAGGGAACCGAGCTCGGTGTCGCCGATCAGCACGGAGCCCGACGACGGGAAAGAGCTCCGGTCGAGAGGGCGATGAGTCGGTACGACGACGAGTCCGGGACCACGACGCGTCACGTACGACGACGCGTCACGTACGACGACTCGTTCGGTACGTCGGCGAGTGGGACGCGGCTTCCATCCTCGTCGTCGATCCACGCCCTGTGGTCAGCCGCTGTTCCTGTTCTGGAGGCAGACTTCGCAGGGAGCACGCGCGCCCGGGTTGTACCTGGGGATGACACCTGTCACTGATCCCTGAGGCGTCATCAGTGACAGTGCGCCGGATGCCCCTCGTTCGGGCGGTGAAATCACGTCAATCCCCATGACCCGCGAAGGGACCGTCAGAACCGCTCCTGGCAAGTGTGGATGGCCTGGACCGTGGGCTGATGGACCCTCAGGCGCCAATAAAATAAGACAACATCGGTCCGCCTCCCCGCTGTTCAGGGGAGGCGTCCCGATAGGCTCGGAACCTCGATGCGGAGCCGATGGCCTGCCCGGATGGTGGAATGCAGACACGGCGAGCTTAAACCTCGCTGCCCCTCGCGGGCGTACCGGTTCAAGTCCGGTTCCGGGCACTTCCCTGCACTGCGTGGTGCCCTCTTCGTGCACTCCTCGTGGCGGCCACCGCGGTGCTTTCCCTGCACCTCTCATTGAAGACTTCACCACTCAGCCGTTGGCGGCGAGCGTACGCGGTTGGAGACTCACGTGCAGAGATGAGTGAATTAAATTTCACTAGACGAACAAATTAACTGAACGTGACCGAGATCAAGAGTGAAGGGGCGTGCCGATGCGTGCGACCGTCGGGATCATCGGGCCCGGCGGGCCTGCTGCTGGCGCGGCTGCTGCACGAGGCGGGCGACGACTGGTGCCTGGAGCGTGGGCCGATCACCCAGAAGTCCGTGACACCGATGCGGAGTTACGTCCACGAGCCGATGCGCCACGGACGGCTCTTCCTCGCCGGGGACGCCGCCCACATCGTGCCCCCACCGGGGCGAAGGGCCTGAACCTCGCGGTCGGGGACGTCGTCACCTTCGCGCGCGCTCGCCCACCTCAAGGAGAGCGGGTCGGCCGAGCGCCTTGACGCGTACTCAGAGACCTGTCTGCGCCGCGTCTGGCAGGTGACGAACCGCACCGTGACCCGTGCCACGGATGGGGGAACCGGAGCGGGCCGTACCGTCGTTGTAACGGTGCTGGAAATGCTGGTAGAACACTGGCGTTCCCGGTCACAACAGGGGAAAGATCCTCCCCAAGCACTAGAGGCAGTCTTTTGCCCACCCATTACTCTTGAGCCAAGGCCGCGCAGGGTGGCCATGGAGGAGTGAAATGAGGAGCAGCAACCCGGTCTTCTCGCGACGGGGGTTCAGCCGCGACAACGGCTACGCGGGCTTCAACGCGGCGCCGCAGGCCGGGGGCCCCGCTGTCGGTACGCAGGCGAACCCGTACGCCCAGGGTTCTTCCGCCCCGCAGGGTGGCAACCCGTACGCGCAGAATCCTTACGCTCAGAACCCGTACGCGCCGCAGGACGTACAGAACGGCGCGCCGCCGCAGGCGCCGCCCGCAGCCGACCGCATGACGATGGACGACGTCGTCGCGCGCTCGGCGATGACCCTCGGCACGGTCACCGTCGGTGCCGTCCTCGCCTGGGCCCTGCTGCCCATCTCGCCGGCCAGTTGGGGCCTGGCGATCGGCGCGGCGCTCATCGCGATGGTCTTCGCGCTGATCCAGGCCTTCAAGCGCAATGCCTCGCCCGCGCTGATCCTCTCGTACGCCGCCTTCGAAGGTGTCTTCCTCGGCGTCATCAGCGAGATGTTCAACAGCCGCTGGTCGGGTGCGCCCTTCCAAGCAGTGCTGGGCACCATGGCGGTCTCCGGCGCCACACTGCTGATCTACAAGGCAGGCTGGATCCGCGTCACCGCCCGGTACGCGCGCATCGGCATGGCCATCGCCATCGCCTTCGTACTGATCATGGCGGTCAACCTGCTGCTGGTCGTGTTCGGCGTCGCCCCGGACGGCGGGCTGCGCAGCATGGGTCCGATGGGCGCGATCGTCGGCATCGTCGCGATCATCCTCGGCGCGTTCTTCCTGACGCTCGACTTCAAGCAGATCGAGGACGGCGTCGCCTACGGCGCTCCGCGCCAGGAGGCCTGGCTGGCCGCGTTCGGCCTGACCATGACCCTCGTGTGGATCTACATCGAGATGCTGCGTCTGGTCGCCATCTTCAGCGGCGACGACTAAAACACCGCGGGGTAAACACCGCCTGGTGAACACTGCGTGGTAAAAAACTCCGGCACGTACCTGAAGGGCTTGTGAACGTCGTGGGAGGAGGGCCGGGCGACCCGGCCCTCCTCCCCGATTTCTTCTCTCGTGCGGATGTCGTGTGGCGTCCCTGTGCGCGCTCAGAGCAGTTTGCGCGCGGCCCTCCTCAGGTCGTACTCGTGAATGATCGCCTTGGCGTGGCCGTACGCGAGGTTGTGTTCGGCGCGGAGCCAGCTGACCTTCTCCTCGAAGCGGAAGAGAGCGGGGCCTTCGTCCACGGTGCGCAGCCAGTCTGAGATTTCACGACCGGTGCAATGGGGGATGCGGTCGAGCAGATTGCGGTGGGTCTCCTCGGAGAAGACTTGGGACATCGGCGCCTCCGGACGTTGGGATGTAAGCCGGTCCTTGAAGTCACGGTGCCTGAGGGTTGGCCTGTTGGCAACAGTCCTGTTGAGGCGCGTAGTCTCGCGGCGTGCTTGATACGACACCCCTGACCAGTGCCGTGGACCATTTCGCCGACCGGTTGCGGGCCGCTCCGCAGAGCCGGCTCCAGCGGGGGGCGGCGGCCGAGGCGCTGGGGCTGGCCAGGGAGCTGGCACTGCGTGCCCAGCGGTTGGAGGACCCTGATGGGCCGGTACGGGAGATGCCTGACGCGGGTATGTTCGCGGCCGCCGACCAGATCACCGTCGCCGGGCACGATCTGGCGGTCGTGCTGAGAACCGAGGAAGGGCTGGGGGAGGCGTTGCGGCTCGTGGCGGAGGCGCAGAAACGCGCCGGGGTTTAGCTGCTGAGTATTCGGCTATGGTCGGCCCAGGCCCGGCCAAGGCCCTCCTGGGCCTTCAGTCCATGGCTACAGCGATGCTATGACGCGGTCCGCCAGGATGTACACGTTCTGGTCGCCGCAGGAGAACGTGAGGGCGTATGCGCCGGAGACGCCGGAGCCGCCGAGGAGGACCGGGGTCTCGCCGTCGCGGAGGGCGGCGGCCAACTTCTCCGCGGTCTCGCGGTGGCCCGGGGTCATGCAGAGTGTGGTGCCGTCGGTGAAGACGTAGACGTCGAGCCTGCCCAGGGGGCCCGGGCGGACGTCGGCGAGTTCCGTACGGCACTCGGCCAGCTCCTCGAGACAGGCGACCGTACGCTCGTGGTCGTTCAGGACCGGTGACTGCACCGGTACGAAGTCGGGGTGCGAGGGGTGGCGGCGGCGGGCCGCGGCCAGTTCGGGGGAGTCCGGGGCGAACTCGTCGGCGTCGGCGCCGGGCTCCGTCACCGGCTCCAGGTGCTCCAGGCCCGCGAAGTCGGAATGCCGGGGCAGGAACAGTTCGCTGTCCGGCAGGCCGAGCTGCGTGGGGGCGTCCGCCGCGTCACGTGCCTCCTGGGCGGCCCAGAAAGCCCGGGCCTCGGCCAGCTCCCGCTCCCGCTCCTCGGCGAGAGCCTCGGCGACGGCAGAGCGTATCTCGGCCGCGTCCGCGGAGGTGCGGGCCCCGGGCACGGCGGCGCGCGCGCCCCGTGTACGGCTCAGGGTGAGCTCGGTGTGCAAAGCCACGGTCTGCCGGCGCAGGCCGTGAACGGCGTGCAGGGTGGCCGCGCCCACGGCCGTGGCGGCGGCCGCGGTGAGCAGCAGGGCAAGAGGCATGGCGCTCACTGACGTACTCCCGGTTCACAGTCGACCCCCGACTTCATACATCAGCTTGAAGGGCGGACCATCCAGCTGTCAGTGCCTTGCGTCACGAATTGGACAGTCAATTGGTCCGCTGTTCGGCCG
>CBFGQM010000221.1:0-9109 GCA_965650905.1 uncultured Streptomyces sp.
CCCGAGACCTACGCATTACGAGTGCGTTGCTCTGGCCATCTGAGCTAAGGCGGCGTGCTGCCCGCACTATGGTGCGATCGGCAACGTCGGTAAGTCTACACAGTTTCCGGGGGTGCTCCCCACGTGCCCTGAGGGACCCCCGGTGGGCCCCGTGGTCAGGTTGCTGAGCAGCTCTTTTCCTTGGTGGGAGGGGTGCCTTGCAGGAGGTAGCGGTTGATCGTGGAGTCGATGCAGGCGCTGCCGCGGCCGTATGCGGTGTGACCGTCGCCGTCGTAGGTGAGGAGGGTGGCGGAGGAGAGCTGGGCGGCAAGGGACTGGGCCCAGCGGTAGGGGGTCGCGGGGTCGCGGGTGGTGCCGACCACGACGACGGGTGCGGCTCCCTTCGCCTCGATGCGGTGCGGTTCACCAGTCGGCATCACGGGCCAGTACGCGCAGTTGAGGGACGCCCACGCAAGGCCCCTGCCGAAGACCGGGGAGGCCTTCTCGAAGGAGGGGAGGGCTTCCCCTACCGCCTCGGGGGAGGAGAAGGCCGCCGGCAGATCCAGGCAGTTCACCGCCGCGTTCGCGAACATCAGGTTCGCGTACTGCCCGTCTGCGTCGCGCTCGTAGTAGCTGTCGGAGAGGATCAGCAGGCCCGCGCCGTCCTTGTCCTTCATGGCCATGGTGAGGGCCTCGCGCAGCCGGGGCCAGGCCGCCTCGTCGTACATCGCCGCGATGACGCCAGTCGTCGCCAGTGCCTCCCCCAGCTTGCGGCCATCCGTGTCGCCCGCCTCGATGGGCGCGGTGTCGAGCTGCTGGAAGAAGGCCTTCAGGTTCCTGCCGACCTGTTTCGGAGTCGTTCCCGGGCCGCCCAGCGGGCAGTCGGACTGGCCCACGCAGTCCTTCGCGAAGGCCTGGAACGCCGTCTCGAACCCCGCCGTCTGGTCCTCGTTCGTCCTGCGGGCGGGCAGCGACGGGTCCATCGCACCGTCCAGAACCAGTCGGCCCACCCTGTCGGGGTACAAACCCGCGTACGTGGCGCCCAGGAACGTGCCGTACGAGGCGCCGACGTACGTCAGCCTGTCGTCCCCCAGTGCGGCGCGCAGGACATCCATGTCGCGGGCCGCCTCGACCGTTGACACATGGCGCAGCAGTTCGGGCGAGTGTCGCCCGCAGCCCTCGGCGAACTCCTTGAAGCCGTCGACCAGTTCGTCCTTCTCCCGCGCGTTGTCGGGGGTGATGTCCATCTGCGTGTAGGTGTCCATCTCGCGGCCGGTGAGGCATTCGACCGGCTCACTGCGGGCGACGCCACGCGGGTCGACGGCGACCATGTCGTAACGGGCGCGGACGTCAGCCGGGTATCCGACACCCGCGTACGACTGGAGGTAGCCGACCGCCGAACCGCCCGGGCCGCCCGGGTTGACCAGCAGCGAACCGATCCGCTTGCCCGGGCCCGTGGCCTTCTTGCGGGAGACGGCCAGCTTGATGTCGCCGGAGGCCGGCTCCGCGTAGTCGAGCGGCGCCTTCAGGGTGGCGCACTCGAAGTCGGGGACACCGCAGTCGCGCCAGTTCAGCTTCTGTCCGTAGTACGGAGCGAGCGCCGGCGGTGTGGCCTTGGGCAGCGCGTCCAAAGCCGAGGCCCCTGCCGGGCTCGCGGAGCTCATCGAACTCCCCGTGGAGCAGGCGGAGATGAGCAGTCCAGCGGCCGCGAGCAGCACGCCGCACGCACGAAGGGCGCGGTGGGAGAGGGTCGACCTGGCCCGGATCGACCGGCCCCGGGAGGTTCTGAGCTGGCGCCTGTTACTCATCAAATGAGCGTAACCCTGCGCAACTGACCGATCACTTATGGTGGTCTATTTGCCTCATACGAGTGACGTCGTCAATCCGTCACAGCGGCAGTCCTTCGCAGGCAGCCGACCTCGTCACCCGGGCCCATGGCAAGCCTGCGCACAGGCGGGCTGTGGCCGGCGCTCACCCCGGCTCACCCCGCCCGCAACGCCATCGTCATCGCCTCCACCGCCAGCAGCGGCGCCACATTGCGGTCGAGGGCCTCGCGGCAGGCGGCGATCGCTTCTATGCGGCGCAGGGTCGCTTCGGCGGAAGTACCGCGTGCGAGGCGCTCCAGCGTGTCCTGCATATCCGTGTTCGCGAGGGCGAGGCTGGTGCCGAGCTGGAGGGCGAGGACGTCGCGGTAGAAGGCGGTGAGGTCGACCAGGGCGAGGTCCAGGCTGTCGCGCTGCGTACGCGTTCTGCGGCGCTTCTGCTTTTCCTCCAGTTCCTTCATCACGCCTGCGGTGCCGCGCGGCATGCGGCCGCCCTGGGCCGCGCCGAGCGCCGCTTTCAGCTCCTCGGTCTCCTTCCCGTCTATCTCCTCGGCCATCTGCTTGGCGTCCTCAAAGGCCGCGTCGATCAGCTCCTGGGCCGCCTTGAGACAGCCGCCGACGTCGTCGATGCGGAGCGGAAGCTTGAGGACGGCGGCGCGGCGCTCGCGGGCGCGCTCGTCCGTGGCCAGGCGGCGGGCGCGGCCGATGTGGCCCTGGGTGGCGCGGGCGGCGGCGGCCGCGACGTCCGGCTCGATGCCGTCGCGACGTACGAGGACGTCGGCGACCGCGGCCACGGGCGGCGTCCGGAGCGTGAGGTGGCGGCAGCGGGAGCGGATGGTGGGCAGGACGTCCTCGACGGAGGGCGCGCACAGGAGCCAGACCGTGCGCGGGGCGGGCTCTTCGACGGCCTTCAGGAGTACGTTGCCCGCGCCTTCCGTGAGGCGGTCGGCGTCCTCCATGACGATGACCTGCCAGCGGCCGCCCGCCGGGGCCATCTGGGCGCGTCGGACCAGGTCGCGGGTCTCCTTGACACCGATGGAGAGGAGGTCGGTGCGGACGATCTCCACGTCGGCGTGGGTGCCGATCAGGCTTGTGTGGCACCCGTCGCAGAACCCGCAACCGAGAGCTCCGCCGAGGGCGCGGTCAGGGCTCAGGCACTGGAGGGCCGCCGCGAAAGCCCTTGCCGCGGTGGAACGGCCCGACCCCGGCGGGCCCGTGAACAGCCAGGCGTGCGTCATCTTCGACGCCTCAGGGGGCGCAGTGCCGGCCGCCGCCGCCGTGACCAGGGCGTCGGCATCCCGGGCGGCGGCGTCGAGCTGCGCGCTCACCTTCTCCTGCCCCACCAGGTCATCCCATACGGGCATGGGTTGCCGCCCTTCCGTCGCACTGTGCCGTGTCGCGTCCCATTGTGCGGGAGGGGACTGACAACGGGGTGTCACGCTGGGTGAGCGGGGCTCGGCGCGGACCTCCAAAGGGACACGAGCTCCGAGGGCAGCCAAGCCCCCCGCGGCGGCCCACACGGCGGCCGGCGGGGCGACGCCGTGCGTCAGCGGCGTCGCCGCCAACGACACCGCACGTCAGCGCGTCCGTACGTCAGCGCCCTCGGCGCCCCCGCTCCCCGTCCCAGTCGTCATCCTCACGCGGGCCCAGCAATTCGTCCGCCAGCGTCGGGAGATCGTCCAGCGGGGTCTCCTCCGCCCAGTCCGAGCGCGGACGTCGACGCGAGCCGTCCTCGGGGTCGACCTGGGGCAGCTCGCGGGTGCGGGCGTCGGAGCCGTCGGGCGCCGGTGGCTCCTCACGGAAGTACCCCGGGGGCACCCGGTCCGCCGGGTCACTCCCCCACTCGCCCCCACGGTCCTCCCGTACGGGAGGGAGTACGGCTGTCTCACCGGCGGCCCCGTGCGGCTCCGGAGGCTGCGGCAGCACAGTTGTCTCGTCGTCGGCCCCCTGCGGCGGTTGCGACAGCACGGCCGTCTCCTCCGCGTCGGGCCCGGCGTCGCGGGGCGGCACGGGAGGCAGCACGGCGGTCTCGTCGGCCGGGCCTGCGGACGCGTTTGTCGGCGTCACGACAGGCGTCGGGACCGTCGTCTCGTTGTCGCGCACTTCGGCCGAGGAACCGGATTCCTCCCTACCGGCGGAAGCCGACCCGGCAGCCGACCCGGCAGCCGACTCCGCGGCCGCGGCGGGGGCCTCCGAAGCCGCAGCCCGCCGAGCCTCCTCGGCCCGCAGCAGCGCCTCCTCAGCCTTCCGCTGCTTCTCCAGGCGCCGCTCCTCCGCCTCCCGGCGGAGCCGCGCCTCCTCGGCGGCCTGCTTGCGCAGGCGCTCCTGCTCGGCCGCGCGGGCCTGCTCCTGCGCGAGCCGCCGCGCCCGCTCCTCCGCGGCCCGCTGGCGCGCCTCTTCGGCCCGCCTCCGGGCCTCCTCGGCCTGCCGCTCGGCCTCGCGCCGCTGTGCCTCCTCCAGCTCGCGCTGCCTGCGTTCCTCTTCCTCCGCGCGCAGCCGGGCGAGCTGCTCCTGCCGCTCGCGCTCGAGGCGCTCCTCCTCGGCCTTGCGGGCGGCCTCTTCCGCGGCGCGACGCCGCGCCTCCTCCTCGGCCGCCTTACGGGCCTCCTCCTGGGCCTTCACCTCGGCCTCGGAGAGCGGGAGCAGCATGTCGAGCCGATGCCGGATCACCGTGGTGACGGCCTCGGGCTCCTGCCCGGCGTCAACCACCAGGTAGCGCGTGCAGTCGGCCGCCGCGAGCGTCAGAAAACCGGACCGCACGCGCGCGTGGAACTCGGCGGGCTCCGACTCCAGCCGGTCCGGCGCCTCCGTGAACCGCTCGCGGGCGGCCTCCGGCGACACATCGAGCAGCACCGTCAGATGCGGTACGAGTCCGTTCGTCGCCCAGCGGTTGATACGGGCGATCTCGGTCGGAGACAGGTCGCGGCCCGCTCCCTGGTACGCCACCGAAGAGTCGATGTACCGGTCCGAGATCACGACCGCGCCCCGCTCCAGCGCGGGCCGCACCACGGTGTCCACGTGCTCGGCGCGGTCGGCGGCGTACAGCAGCGCCTCGGCCCGGTGCGACAGCCCGGCCGAGGACACGTCCAGCAGGATCGACCGCAGCCGCTTCCCCACGGGGGTGGCGCCCGGCTCACGGGTCAGCACGACCTCGTGCCCCTTGGCCCGGATCCACTCCGCGAGTGTCTCGGCCTGCGTTGACTTCCCGGCCCCGTCACCGCCCTCCAGGGCGATGAAGAACCCGGCGGTTGCGGGCACCTGCGCGGGATCGTCTCCGCCCCGCAGCGCGTCCCGCAGATCCTTGCGCAGCGGCACCCCGGACCGGTCGTCGGCCTTGGCCAGCACCAGCGCGGCGACCGGCAGCAGCAGCGCGCCGACCAGCATCAGGGTGAAGGCCGCGCCCCCGTGCGCGAACACGAACCTGCCGTTCTCCAGCCGGTGCGGCCCGATCGCCGCGGCCACCACAGGGGCCACCACGGCTCCCAGGGCGACGAAAACCCGTACGACCGCGTGCAGATGCTCCGTCGTACGCGCCCGCCGGTAGTCCTCGGTCTCCTGGTCGAGCAGCGTGTGTCCGGTGTGCGCGGCGGTGCCCGCGCCGACGCCTGCGAGCAACACGACCAGGAGCACCGTGGTGACGTCCGGAACGAGCCCGGCGGCGAGCAGCGCGACCCCTGTGAAGGCGATCGCCAGGGCGAGCAGCCGGCGCCGCGACAGAGAAGGCAGCAAGGAGGATGCCCTGCGGATCCCGAAGACCGTGCCCCCGGTCAGCGCGAGCACGAGCAGCCCGTACAACACCGGCCCGCCGCCCAGGTCCTTCGCGTGCAGCACGGCGACGGCGACGGCCGCCGCGACCGCCCCGGCCACCGCCGCGCAGGCCAGGACCAGCAGTGGAATCGCGCCGGTACGCCCCTTGTCGACGCCGGTGCCCGCCTTGGGGCGGCGCATGCCCTCGAGCGGCGACCGTGCGCGCGGGGTGCGCCCATCGGGCAGCTCCAGCAACGTGAGCACCGACAGGGACGCGGCGAACAGGCCCGCGGAGACGTACGACGCGAGGGCCGCCTGATGCTGGTCGAACCAGGCCAGTCCGGCGCCCAGCAGGTTGTTGACGAGCCCGGCCAGGACGAGGGTCGCGGCCGCGAGGGGCACTGCCACGCATCCCGTACGCAGCGACAGGCGCCGCAGGGCGTCCATGTTGTCCGGCAACCCGGGAGGGGCGGTGCGCAGCGCTTCGTTGCAGGGGCGGGGCCGTGAGACGGGGGAGGGGATCGTCGCACTCTCCAGCGGCGGTGCGGGCAGCAGCGCGGGCGCCGCGCTCTCCCGGCACACCGCCCAGAAGCGCTCGGCGACCCCGGTCACGAAGGTGGTCACCAGGATCACGGCCAGCGCGTCGTCGGGCGTCCAGTCGATCCACAGGGGCGCGATGATCAGCAGCGCTGCGCGCAGCCCGTCCGCGCCGACCATGGTCCAGCGGCGGTCGAGCGGCCCCTCCGGCGCGGTGAGGGAGGTGAGCGGTCCGAGGAGCACCGCCCCGAAGAGCAGCGTCGCCAGAATGCGCGTCCCGAAGACGGTCGCCACGGCGAATGCCACACCTCGGTAGCCGCCGGCGAAAGAGCCTTCGGAGATCGCCGCCTGAAGGGCCAGGACGACCAACACGAGCAACGCGAGGGCGTCGCCGACACTACCCACGAGCTGTGCGCTCCACAGCCGCTTGAGCTGCGGCCGACGCAGTAGAGCGCGGACAGCGCGCTCCCGGGAGTCTGCGACCAGGGCGTCGTCGGGGGCCGAGGTCTGGGCCGTAGGCTGCTCCGCTCGCGTCATGTGTTCAGCCTATCGGGAGGCGCTGACACCACGAAGGGCCGCCCGACGCTGCGGATGCGGGGCCTCCGGAGGGGCGCTGCGCCTTCGTGCCGGATGACCTCCTCCCGCGCGAAGGCGCGATCAGGGCGGGCGTGAAGTCGCAGCCAGTGCGGCCCGAAGACGCGCTCTCAGCCCTCCGAAGCCGCCGTCTTCTTGGCTGCTGCCTTCTTCGCGGGAGCCTTCTTGGCGGCCGTCTTCGAAGCCGCTGTCTTCTTGGCTGCCGTTTTCTTGGCGGGAGCCTTCTTGGTGACCGTTTTCTTGGCGGGAGCCTTCTTCGCCGTCTTCTTCACCGGCCCCTTCGCCCGCTTCTCCGCGAGCAGCTCGAAGCCACGCTCAGGAGTGATCGTCTCGACGCTGTCGCCGGACCTCAGGGTCGCGTTGGTCTCGCCGTCGGTGACGTACGGCCCGAAGCGCCCGTCCTTGACGACGACCGGCTTCCCGCTGACCGGGTCCTCGCCGAGCTCCTTCAGCGGCGGCTTGGCGGCCGCGCGGCCGCGTACCTTGGGCTGCGCGTAGATGACAAGGGCTTCGTCAAGGGTGATCGTGAAGAGCTGGTCCTCGCTCTCCAGGGAGCGCGAGTCGGTGCCCTTTTTCAGGTACGGCCCGTAGCGCCCGTTCTGCGCGGTGATCTCCACGCCCTCGGCGTCCTTGCCGACGACGCGCGGCAGCGACATCAGCTTGAGCGCGTCCTTCAGGGTCACCGTGTCCAGGGACATCGACTTGAAGAGCGAGGCCGTGCGCGGCTTGACGGCGTTCTTGCCCGTCTTCGGGGTGCCCTCGGGAAGCACCTCGGTCACATACGGCCCGTAGCGCCCGTCCTTGGCGACGATCTGGTGCCCCGTGATGGGGTCCGCACCCAGCTCGAAGTCGCCGCTCGGCTTGGCGAGCAGCTCCTCCGCGTACTCCACGGACAGCTCGTCCGGAGCGAGATCGTCCGGGACGTCCGCACGCTGGTGGGTCTCGGAGTCCTTCTCGCCGCGCTCGACGTACGGGCCGTAGCGCCCGACGCGCAGCACAATGCCGTTGCCCACGGGGAACGACGACACCTCGCGGGCGTCGATCGCGCCCAGGTCGGTGACGAGCTCCTTGAGGCCGCCCAGGTGGTCCCCGTCGCCGTTCCCGGCCTCGGCCGCGCTGCCGCCGACGCCCCTGCCCGGGGCGGAGCCGCTGTCGGACGCGGTTTCGCCGAAGTAGAACCGCTTCAGCCACGGCACGGACTGCGCCTCGCCGCGCGCGATGCGGTCGAGGTCGTCCTCCATCTTGGCCGTGAAGTCGTAGTCGACGAGCCGCCCGAAGTGCTTCTCCAGAAGGTTGACCACGGCGAAGGACAGGAAGGACGGCACCAGGGCCGTGCCCTTCTTGAAGACGTACCCGCGGTCGAGGATGGTCCCGATGATCGACGCGTACGTCGACGGACGGCCGATCTCTCGCTCTTCGAGCTCCTTGACCAGGCTGGCCTCGGTGTAGCGGGCCGGGGGCTTGGTGGCGTGGCCGTCGACCGAGAGCTCTTCGGCGGACAGCGCGTCGCCCTCGTTGACCTGCGGGAGCCGACGCTCACGGTCGTCCAGCTCGGCGTTCGGGTCGTCCGCGCCCTCGACGTACGCCTTGAGGAAGCCGTGGAAGGTGATGGTCTTGCCGGACGCGCTGAACTCCGCGTCGCGACCGTCGGAGGCCGTGCCACCGATCTTCACCGTCACGGAGTTCCCGATCGCGTCCTTCATCTGGGAGGCGACCGTCCGCTTCCAGATCAGCTCGTAGAGCTTGAACTGGTCGCCGGTCAGTCCGGTCTCGGCGGGCGTGCGGAAACGGTCGCCGGAGGGTCGGATCGCCTCGTGCGCCTCCTGCGCGTTCTTGACCTTCCCGGCGTACGTCCGCGGCCGGTCCGGCAGGTAGTCGGCGCCGTACAGCTGCGCGACCTGGGCTCGGGCCGCGGCGACCGCCGTGTCCGACAGGGTCGTGGAGTCCGTACGCATGTACGTGATGAAGCCGTTCTCGTACAGCTTCTGCGCCACCTGCATCGTGGCCTTCGCGCCGAAGCCGAGCTTGCGCGAGGCCTCCTGCTGCATCGTCGTCGTACGGAACGGCGCGTAGGGGGAGCGGCGGTACGGCTTCGACTCGACAGACCGGACGGAGAAGTTCGTCTGCTCGAGGGCGGCGGCGAGCGCGCGAGCGTTCGCCTCGTCCAGGTGGAGCGTGTTCGCGCCCTTCAGCCGGCCGAGCGAGTCGAAGTCGCGGCCTTGGGCCACGCGCTTGCCGTCGACCGTGGCCAGGCGGGCGGCCATGGAGGAGGGATCACTCCGGTCGCCGGCGCGCCCCGTGCCGAAGGTGCCCGTGAGGTCCCAGTACTCGGCCGAGCGGAACGCGATGCGCTCGCGCTCCCGCTCGACGACCAGGCGGGTCGCCACGGACTGGACCCGCCCGGCCGACAGGCCGGACATGACCTTCTT
>CBFGQM010000222.1:0-9103 GCA_965650905.1 uncultured Streptomyces sp.
CAGCGAGGAGCCGGTGAAGGTCCAGGTCGCGCTCGAGGTCAAGGGCGACCGCATCCACGTCGACCTCACGGGCAGTGACCAGCAGGTGCTCGGGCCGATCAACTCGCCGCTGGCGAACACGGCCTCCGCCATTTACTACTCCCTGAAGTTCTTCCTGGACCCGCAGGCGCCGGCCAACGCGGGTATGTACCGTCAGATCGACTTCACGATTCCGGAGGGCACCTGGCTCAACCCGGTGTGGCCCGCGCCGACTCTCGGTTGCACGACCGCCGCCTCGTCGAAGGTGACCGGCGCGATCTGGACGGCCATCGCCAAGGCCATCCCGGCCCAGAGTGTGGCGTCCACCTACGCCGAGTGCAACTGGTTCACGGCCAGCGTGTCGGACCCGGTGACCCGTGAGAACCACGTCTTCTCCGACCTCCCGGCCGGCGGTTGGGGCGGCACGCCCTTCAACGACGGCATGCACGTGACGATGGACCCGCTGGGGAACTGCCAGAACCTGCCGGCCGAGACCGCGGAGTTGCTCTTCCCCTTGCGCTACAACGCCTTCGAGATGGTCACGGACTCCTCGGGGCCCGGCCGGTTCAGGGGCGGTGCGGGAGTGCGTCTCGAGATCGAGTTCGTTGGCCGCGGGCAGATCATCACCATGGAGTCGTCGCGGACCCGACAGGGGTCACCGGGCACGAACGACGGTGGCTTCGGCAGCCGCCAGAAGCAGCTCCGCCGCAAGACCGACGGGACGATCGAGACGATCGGTGGGCTGGACGACGAGGGCAACTGGCTCCCGCAGATGCTGGGCGGTGTGCAGTTCAAGCCGGGCGAGTCCTTCGTCTTCGAAAGCGGCGGCGGCGGTGGTTGGGGTGACCCGTTCACCCGCGACCCGGAGCTGGTGGCGCGCGACGTCCACGACGAGCTGGTCACGCGCGAGGCCGCCGAGAAGGACTACGGCGTGGTCCTGACGGGCGCACTGGAGGTCGACGTCTCCGCGACAGAGCTGGCACGCGCAAGCCGCTGACCTGGTTCGGCGCCACGGTCGGCACACTGCTGCCCTCGCGGGGCAGTGTGCCGACCCTCGCCCCTGGCCTCCTCCTTGGACGTAAGTGAGCATCATGGAAGAACGGATCCTAGTCGCCGATGCCATGACGGCCACGCTGCCGCCGCCTGTGCCGAGGGCGACCATCCATACGGGTCGACGGGAGGCACCCCCCACGGCGTGGTCCGCGGGCGCGGTGCGGGCGGGGGTCTGGGAACACGAACCGGGTGAGTTCAGCACGGCCCGTGCCGGCCGTGAGGTGGGCCTCAGCGGCTTGGGCACGTTCACGGGTGAGGACGGTCACGTCGCCGAACTCGTGGCCGACGGCACGGTCCTGGTGCCCAATAGCTGCGTCGGTGGCTGGAGGATACACGAGACGACGCGGAAGACCTTCGTGATCGTGCCTGCCCCTAGCGATACAGGTTCCGGCGGGGGCGATCTCGCGAGAACGCTCGCCCCAGGTGCGGACGTGTGCCCGAGCAACAGCAGGTCGGTCTGACCCATGTCCCTCCACATCCAAGACCTGATCGACAATCCGGCCCTGCGCACCAGGTTGGTCGCAGGTGCGGTCGGCGTCGACCGGATGATCCACTGGGCACATTCCTGCGACGCCGGGAGGCCATGGGAGTGGCTCGGCCCGGGTGAGCTGGTCATGACCAACGGGCACAACGTCCCGGCCGACCCCGAAGGCCAGGTGCGCTTCGTAAGAAGCCTTGATTCGGCCGGCCTGGCCGGACTGGCGCTCGCTGCGGACATGGGCGCACCGCAACTCACAGCGGAGGCCGGCGCCGCGGCGGACGCCCTGGGATTTCCCATTCTCGAGACGGCGTACGAGGTCCCGTGGGCTCTGATCGCCAGAGCAGTCGCCGACGCAACGACGCGGACCGGGCAGCTGACCAGGATCATGCGGGTCTACGACTCCTACCGGCACGCCTCGCAGGAGCACCTTCCTGAGGTCGAAGTCCTCCGGCGCCTGGGCGACGAGGTGTCTGCCCGCCTTGCCGTGCTCGATGTCCCCACCGGCCGAACCGTTCTCGCGACGCACCACGACCTGGCGACCTCGCTCCCGGAACAGGTGCGACAGCTGGCCGCCGAACGTCATCTCCCCGGAATCACGCGACTTCCCGACGCGGAAGCCATGCATCTGATCCTGCCCGTCGCGAGCGACCGCGAGGTGCTTGTTGCCACGGCCTTGGGGGAGACCTTCGACCTGGTCGTCCTTCAGCACCTCAGCGCGGTCGTCTCGGTGCTCGCGGAAAGCAACCGGGCGAACCTGACCACCAGGCTCAACTCCGGGATGAGCCTGCTGTCGATGCTGCTCGAAGGCCGGCTGGACGGAGAGCACGCGAAGGAGCGGCTGGGCGAACTGGGCCTCTTGCCCGGACCCTGGCAGGTCCTGGCACTGCGGTCCGCGGCCCCTCTGGAGCCGGTCTCGGCGCTACGGTGCCTGAGCGAGGAGCGTCCGGTGTTGGTCGTTCCCAAGGGAGCGGAGCTGACCGTGCTTGTGCGGGCATCACACTGCGAGGCCACCGTTGAGTCCGCTGTTGCCCTGGTCGACGGGGGCCGCGTCGGCGTGAGCGACGTCGTACGATCCATCACCCAGCTCGCCGACGCGGTGCGCGAAGCACGCTGGGCTCTGGAGGCAGCGCAGGTCGAAGGCAATCAGGCGGCGTACTACGGTCAGGAAAGGCCGCTCTTCCTTCCTCGGACACTCGCCGAGGCGCGTGATGTCGTTGCCAGAGTGCTCGGCGAGCTGATCGCGTACGACGATGAACACGGAACCGCGCTGGTTCGCTCTCTGCGGGTCTACTTCGCCTCGAACCGGTCCTGGCAGGTGGCGAGCCGCGAGCTGATGGTCCACAAGCAGACGCTCGCCTACCGGATGCGTCGGGTCGAGGAACTCACAGGACGCCGGCTCGACAACCTCGACGACATCACCGAACTCCACCTTGCACTGCGCGCGTTCCGTTTCCTCGACGGCGCGTGACAGGCTGCACGCGATGGTGCCAACGGCGCAGGAGCGTGCAAGGTCGGGCCGGCAGGCCGCTGCCCCAGCTTCGGGCGACGTTCGCGACCATCACGTCGGAGGCCCAGAGCGTGCTGAACGTCCTAGGCTCGGTGGGCCTCGATCTCTTCGACGGTCGCTGGGAGCACGGTGTGCAGGTCGCCGACGACACCGAAGTCGACAAGCTCGAAGATCGGCGCCTCCTCGTCCTTGTTGACCGCGACGATCGTCTTGGATGTCTGCATGCCGGCACGGTGCTGGATAGCACCAGAGATGCCGTTCGCGAAGTACAGCTGCGGCGAAACGACCTTGCCGGTCTGGCCGACCTGGAAGGTGTGCGGCTTCCAGCCCGAGTCGACCGCGGCACGCGAAGCACCCACGGCAGCACCCAGCACATCGGCCAGCGCCTCGACGGCGGTGAAGTCACCACCGGTGCCACGACCACCGGAGACCACGATCGCGGCCTCGGTCAGCTCCGGGCGACCGGTCGACCGACGCGGCTGCGACGCCACGATCTGCGCCGACTTCGCAGCATCCGAGATCGTCACCGCGACGTTCTCCACCACACCGGCACCGGCGATCTCCTGCGGAGCGACGGCGTTCGGCTTGACCGCGATGATCGGGGTGCCCTTGGTGACCCTCGCGGTCACCGTGAAGGTGCCCGCGAACACCGACTGGGTGGTGGTGCCATCGGCGGCCACGTCAACCGCGTAGGTGATGACACCAGACCCGAGCTTGATCGCGAGGCGACCCGCGATTTCCTTGCCCTCGGCCGAAGCCGAGACCAGGATCGCACCCGGGTTCGCGGTGGCGGCGATCTGCTGCAGCACCTCGGCCTTGGGGGCGACCAGATAGTCCTTGGTCTCGGCGTCGTCGACGACGTAGACCGTCTCCGCACCGAACTTCGCCAGTGCCTCGACCGGGGCAGCACCCGAGCCGATGAAGACCGCCGACGGCTCGCCGATGCGGCGGGCGAGCGTGAGGAGTTCGTTGGTGGTCTTGCGGACAGCACCGTCGACGTGGTCGACGAGAACCAGAATCTCAGCCATGGTCAGACTCCTCAGATGAACTTCTTCGAGGCGAGGAAGCCGGCCAGCGCCGCGGCGCCCGAACCTTCCTCGTCCTTGACGATCTCGCCGGCGGTGCGCGGCGGACGGGCAGCGATCGACTCGACGACGGACCACGCCACCGAAAGGCCGACCTGACCGGCGTCGACACCCAGATCGCTCAGCGACAGAGTCTCCACCGGCTTCTTCCTCGCCGCCGTGATGCCCTTGAACGACGGGTAGCGCGGTTCGCCGGTCTGGTCGGTGACCGAGAGCACGACCGGCAGGGTGGCGCAGATGACCTCGGTGGCCAGGTCGCCGTCACGCTTCGCTCGAATCTGGTCGCCCTGGGTCTCCACGACCGAGGCGAAGGTGACCTGCGGCAGGCCCAGGCGCTCCGACAGCATCGCCGGAACCAGCGAGGTGCCGGCGTCGGTCGACGCCATGCCGGTGATGACCAGATCCGGGACACCGATCTTCTTGATGGCCTCGGCCAGCACCAGCGAGGTGGCGGCGGCGTCGGAGCCGGCGATGGCGTCGTCGATGATGTGGGCGGCCTTGTCGGCACCCATCTGCAGTGCCTTGCGGACGGCGTCGACCGCACCCTCGGGGCCGACGCAGAGAGCGGTGACCTCAGAGCCCTCGTTCTCCTCGGCAATCTGGAGCGCCTGCTCGACGGCGTACTCGTCGAGCTCCGAGAGGAGACCGTCGACGTTCGCGCGGTCGACGGTGTTGTCGCTCTCGAACTTCCGGTCACCGGTCGCATCGGGGACGTACTTGACACACACAACGATGTTCACAGGAACTCCAGACATTCATATTCGGGGCGGTTCGTCACCGCAGCACGCCCCACGACGCGGTGCGGTGACGGTGCTTTCGCCTGCTACGGGACGACATGGCGCTCGGCGATCTCGACCACGTTCTGCAGGAGCATCGCCCGCGTCATGGGTCCCACACCCCCGGTCGCCTTCGTCCAGTGGCCGGCCACGTACTCGACGTCGGGGTGGACATCTCCGAGGATGCCCTCGACCGTGCGTGTGATCCCCACCGAGAGGACCGTCGCTCCTGGCTTGATCCAGTCCGCCTTGACCAGATGTGCGACGCCGGCCGCAGCGATCACCACGTCCGCGACCTTCGCGTGGGCGGCGACATCGACCGTCGCCTCGTGGCACAACGTGACAGTGGCGTGCTCGGAAGAGCGGGTCAGCATCAGTCCGAGCGGGCGCCCGACGGTGATACCGCAGCCGATCACGCAGTACTGGGCGCCGGTGACGAGGATGTCGTAGCGGCGAAGCAGTTCCAGGATGCCGCGCGGCGTGCAGGGGAGTGTGCCGGGCTGGCTCAGGACCAACCGGCCGAGATTGGTGGGATGAAGCCCGTCAGCGTCCTTGGCCGGATCGATCGCTTCGAGAACGACTCGCGTGTCGACGTGTTTTGGGAGCGGGAGCTGAACGATGAATCCCGTGCACCGGGGGTCCTCGTTCAGCTCCCGCACGGCCGCGAGCACCTCGTCGAGGGAGGACCGGGCCGGCACATCGATGCGGATCGACCCGATGCCGGCCTCGGCGCAGTCGCGATGCTTGCCGGCGACGTATGAATGCGACGCGGGGTCGTCACCGACCAGGATCGTACCCAGACCAGGTCGCCGCCCCAGCTCGGCGAGTCGTGCGACCCGCGACCGCAACTCCGCCTTCACATCGCGGGCGACATGGTTTCCGTCGATGACGGTCGCTCGCCGATCCATACAACACCTCGCTGTCCTGGGCCGTCGCATGCAGAGCGCCGAGCCGTCCATCGAGGGTGTCGTCGGGGGCCACAGCGAGGAAACTGCGCGATCGAACAAAGCGCAGTCCCAAGTTCGTGCGATCGCCGCATGGAGCACGCCGTGAGGCTCTGTGAGCGTGAGCGCCGAGAGAGAGGGCGGTCATGGTCACACCACCTAGCAGGGCACAGGTTGTCATTGTCGGCGGCGGCATCATCGGAACGAGTACCGCGTACCATCTGGCGCGGCGCGGCTGGAACGATGTGGTTCTGCTTGAGCAGAACACACTCACCTCCGGCACCACCTGGCACGCAGCGGGTCTTGTGACCCAGGCCCGGTACACCTCGGGTACCCGACAGGTGGTGCAGCGCAGCCTCGACGTGTTCTCTTCGCTTGAGGCCGACACCGGGTTCTCTCCCGGGTTCGTGCGCACCGGCACCATGAACCTCGCGACCTCTCCCGAGCGCCTGGAGGAGATCCGGCATCTCGCAAGCGTCGTGCGTGGCGACGGCGTCGAGGCAGAGTTGCTCGACGTCGAACAAACCTTGGAGCTGCACCCTCTCCTCAACCCCGAGGGTATCCACGGCTCGCTCTACTTCCCCGAGGACGGACGGGGCAGCGCCACCGACACGACGATCGCGCTGGCGCGCGGAGCCACGCAGAGGGGCGCGAAGGTTCTCGAAGGCGTCACCGTCACCGACGTCATCGTCGAGAACGGCACGGTTCGAGGCGTTCGGACCTCGGCGGGCGACATCGAGGCCGAGTACGTCGTGAACGCCACCGGAATGTGGGGCCGTGAGTTCGCCGCGAAGGCAGGTGTCGACGTGCCCCTCCAGGCGCTCGCGCACTACTACGTCGTGACCGAGGCCATCGAGGGACTTCCCCGCAACCTACCCACCATCAAGAGCGGCGACGAGCACTCCTACGTCAAGGACGAGGCCGGCGCCCTGATGGTCGGTTTCTTCGAGCCCGGGAGCTATCCGTGGGGATCGCGCGGTATCCCCGGCAGCGACGGCTTCATCCACCTTCCTGAGGACTGGGACCACCTCGGCCCCTTCTACGAGAAGATGATGCACCGGTTGCCCATCCTGGAGGACGCGGGTATCCGGCTTCACTTCTGCGGTCCGGAGAGCTTCACCCCTGACGGTCAGTACCACCTCGGCGAAGCGCCGTACCTGCGCAACTACTTCGTGGCCGCCGGCTTCAACTCCGTCGGCTTCCTCTCCGGTCCCGGTGCGGGGTCGGTGCTCGCCGACTGGATCGTCGACGGGCGCAGCCCCATCGACCTGGCTGAGACCGATCTCGGTCGCACGCAGCGCCACGAGATGAACCGGCGGTTCCTCGAGACCCGCGTCCTGGAGACACTCGACATCTCCTACGAGGTTCACTGGCCGTTCCAGCAGCGGTCCAGTGCGCGTCCCCTCCGGATCAGTCCCCTCCACCAGAAGACGGCGGAAGCTGGAGCGGTCTTCGGCGAACTCTGTGGCTGGGAGCGTGCGAACTGGTACGCCCCGGCGGGAGTCGAGCCCCGCTACGAGTACTCCTTCGGCAAGCCGAACTGGCTCGAGTACTCGGGTGCCGAGCATCGCGCGATCCGTGAATCCGTGGGCGCGATCGACACCTCTTCGTTCGGCAAGCTGCTCGTCCAGGGCCGTGATGCCCTGAAGGTGCTGCAACGACTCTCCGTCAACGACGTCGACACGGCCGTGGGCCGCATCACCTACACCCAGTGGCTCAACGTCCATGGCGGCATCGAGGCCGACGTGACCATCACGCGCGTCGACGAGGACGAGTTCCTTGTTCTCTCCGGCCCGGCCACGGTCAACCGCGACCTGGCGTACCTGAAGCGAAACATCGGTGCAGAGGAGTTCTGCACTGTTGCCGACGTCACCGGGACACTCGCCATGGTGGCCGTCATGGGTCCGGATTCTCGTCGGCTCCTGCAGCCGCTGACCGACGCCGACCTCTCACCTCACACGTTCGCATTCGGCGATTCACGCATCATCGACCTCGGGCTCGGCTTCGTCCGCGCCACGCGCGTCACATACGTCGGTGAGCTCGGCTGGGAGCTTCTGATCCCGTCGGAGACCGCCCACCATGTCTGGGACACCCTCTTCGAGGCGGGACAGGAACTCGGTATCAAGCCGGTCGGCTATCACGCGATGAACTCGCTCCGGGTGGAGAAGGCCTACCGGAGCTGGGGACACGACATCTCGGCGGGGGACAACCCGCTCGAAGCCGGGGTCGGCTTCACCGTCAAGTGGGACAAGCCGGGTGGCTTCATCGGACGGGAAGCGCTGATCGCCGCCAAGGAGGCCGGCATCGCTCGCCGACTGGTGCAGTTCAAGCTCACCGACCCCGACGCGATGCTCTTCCACGATGAGCCGATCTATCGCGACGGCGCGCTCGTCGGTCGTGTCGCCTCGACGATGTACGGCCACACCGTAGGCAGCGCTGTCGCCCTCGGGTGGGTGACCGCCCCGGAGGTCGTCGAGCGTGGATGGTTCGAAGCCGGCAACTACGAGATCGAGGCCCACGGCCACCGATTCGAAGCGCTCCCCTCCCTCCGCCCCCTGTACGACCCCAAGTCCGAAAGGCCCAAGTCCTGATGAGCGACGTCATCCTCACCATGTCAGCCACCGACGAGCTCGGCATCGTGGCGGCCGTCGCCACCTTCCTGGCGGACCGGAGCTACACAATCCGTGACAGTCAGCAGTACGGCGATGAGAAGAGTGGCCTGTTCTTCATGCGCGTCCATGCCTCGCCGATGATCGACGGCAGCCGCATCGACGTACTTCGGGCCCAATTCGCCGCGGAGGCGGACCGGCTCGGGCTGGAGTGGAACATCTTCGACGCCGATGAGCGGCACCGACTGCTGATCATGGTGTCCAGGCAGGGGCACTGCCTCAACGACCTGTTGCACCGAGTGCGCACCGGTGCGCTGAAGGCTGACATCGCCGCCGTCGTCTCCAACCACGAGGACCTGCGCTCCCTGGTCGAGTGGCACGGGATCCCGTTCCACCATGTCCCGGTGACGGCAGAGACGAAGCCCCAGGCTGAGAAGCAGCTGCTCCAGTACGTTGCCGACTACCAGGCCGACACGGTGGTGCTGGCCCGTTACATGCAGATCCTCAGCGAGGACTTGTGCACGGAGCTGCGTGGGCGTGCCATCAACATCCACCACAGCCTGCTGCCGAGCTTCAAGGGCGCCCGGCCCTACTTCCAGGCCCATGCCCGTGGGGTGAAGGTCGTCGGTG
>CBFGQM010000223.1:0-9097 GCA_965650905.1 uncultured Streptomyces sp.
CATCGACTGCGTCGTCATCGACGCGTCGAACGCTGACACCTACACGAGCTTCGCACTCGAAGGTTAGTCAGCCAGGCACGGTCGGGGGGGGGGCGGCGGAGAGCCCCCCCCCCCCCGGTGGGCGTCGGGCCCCCCGACTCCGGATACGAACTGGGCCGCCGCCTGATGAAGCGCCCGGATGTCACAGCGGTGTTCGCCTCCAACGACCAGATGGCACTCGGTGTACTGCGCGCCTGCCACGAAGCGGGCCGCCATGTCCCCGGCGATGTGAGCGTCGTCGGCTACGACGACATCCCCGAGGCCGCCCACCTGCTTCCCCCGCTGACCACCGTACGCACCGACTTCGCCGACATCGGTACACGCTCCCTTCAGCTGCTTCTGGCCCAGATCGACGGCCCGCCCGAGCCTCCCGCCGAGCCACCCGCAGAGCCCGTTGTGCCCGTCGAACTCATCGTCCGCCACAGCACCGGTCCGGCACCGGAACGCTGAGATATCGTCTCCCGATATCGGAGCCCGTAGGCCGCGGGTTCGCACAGCCGAGGGAGTGGGGCATGGGCAAGCCGTCGGCCGCCGTGACGCCACAGGAGTTGCGACGGCGGCTGGGGGTGCTCGACGCCGTCGTGATCGGCCTCGGGTCGATGATCGGCGCGGGCATCTTCGCAGCGCTCGCCCCGGCCGCCCGCGCGGCCGGCTCCGGCCTCTTGCTCGGCCTGGCCCTGGCAGCGGTGGTCGCCTACTGCAACGCCACGTCCTCGGCCCGGCTGGCCGCCCGCTACCCGGCCTCCGGCGGTACCTATGTCTACGGCCGCGAGCGGCTCGGCGGCTTCTGGGGCTACCTCGCGGGCTGGGGCTTCGTGGTCGGCAAGACCGCCTCTTGCGCGGCGATGGCGCTTACCGTCGGCTCGTACGTCTGGCCCGGCCAGGCCCACCTGGTCGCGGTCGCCGCGGTGGTGGTGCTGACCGCGGTGAACTACGCCGGGGTGCAGAAGTCCGCCTGGCTCACCCGCGCCGTCGTCGCCGTCGTCCTGGCCGTACTCGCGGCCGTGGCCGTCGCCTCCCTCACCTCCGCCGACGCGGACGCCGCCCGGCTGGACATCGGCTCGGACGCCGCCTTCGGCGGGGTGCTCCAGGCAGCGGGCCTGCTCTTCTTCGCCTTCGCCGGATACGCGCGCATCGCCACCCTCGGCGAGGAGGTCCGCGACCCCGCGCGCACCATCCCCCGCGCCATCCCGCTCGCGCTCGGCATCACCCTGGCCGTCTACGCCGTCGTCGCCATCGCCGTCCTGGCGGTGCTGGGCCCGCAGCGGTCGGCCGACGCCGCCGCGCCGCTGTCGGCCGCCGTACGGGCCGTAGGCGCCGACTGGCTCGCGCCGGTGGTCCGGGTCGGCGCCGCGATGGCCGCGCTCGGCTCGCTGCTCGCGCTGATCCTGGGCGTCTCCCGGACGACCCTGGCCATGGCACGCGACCGCCACCTGCCGCACGTACTGGCTGCCGTCCACCCGAAGTTCCAGGTGCCGCACCGCGCCGAACTCGCGGTCGGGGCCGCCGTCGCCGTACTCGCCTCGACGGCGGACGTGCGCGGGGCGATCGGGTTCTCCTCCTTCGGCGTCCTCGCGTACTACGCCATCGCCAACGCCTCCGCCTGGACCCTCACCCCCGCAGAGGGCCGCCCGGCGCGGGCCATTCCGGTTCTCGGTCTGGCTGGCTGCCTCGTGCTGGCGTTCGCCCTGCCGCTCTCCTCGGTGATCTCCGGCGCGGCGGTACTGGTGGCCGGCGCCGCCGCCTACTTCTTCCGCCGCATGATGGCCCGCCGCCGGGAGCGGTAGACGCCCCGTCCCCCGGATACGGCGCACGGGGTCACGGACCTACGGCGCGTCGTCGCCGAGCACCGCGCGGGCCAGCTCCTTGAGCTCCTCGCGGTCCTCCGTGAGAGCCGTCTCCCCGGCCTCGGTCGCCCGGTACACCCGCCTGGTGCGGCCGTCGACCACACGCTGCTCGGAGGCGAGCAGCCCGTCCGCCTCCAGTCGGTGCAGCGTCGGATACAGGGTGCCGGGGCTGATGCGGTAGCCGTGGTGGCCCAGTTCTTCCGTCATCCAAGCGCCGTGGATCTCGCCCTCGGCCGCGTGATGGAGGATGTGCAACCGCACCGCGCCCCGCTGGAACTCCCGCATTCCGGCCACCTCCGAGCCGCCGTCCCCGGCAGTGACGAAACCGATATCGGCCACCGATCCTACGCCGGAGGCGGACCTTCACCTCCAAGTCCGGTGCAGGCGAGCGGCGACCCCCTAGGGGCTCCGCCACACCCTCTGCGGGGTCGGCATCACACGCGGCAACTGCCGGGCGGCGCCGCCCTGGACGCCGCCCGCGGTGCCGAGGGTCTCGCTGTGCGCACTGGGCCTCGCCCGCGCGATCGCCCCGTACGGCCCGCACCGCACCGGCCGACCAAGGGGGTTTTCAGCGCACGATCAAGGTGCCCTTCATGTACGGATGAAAGGTGCAGACGAACGGGTAACTGCCGGGCGCGGACGGGGCGGTGAAGGTGCCGGACCGACCGCCCTCGATGCTTCCGGTGTCGAACGCCTTGCCTTCCGTGGCGGTCACCGTGTGCGCGACGGAGTCCTCGTTGACCACGGTGACCTTCTCGCCGGCCCGGACCGTCAAGGTGGCTGGGCTGAAGGCGAAATTCTTCGTCGTGATGCGTTTCGCCGTGTCCGGGCTGGGCGACGGCGACGCGGGACTGGTGGCCGCCGGGCTGGTCGGGGTCGAAGGGGATTCGTTGTCCCCGTTGGCGCACGCGGGTACCAGCAGCAGCGCAGCGGCTGCTGCGAGCACCAGCGGGGCGGTACGTCGGCGGTGGGGGAGAGGTGACATCCGGGGCGGTCCTTCGGGGTCGGTGCACCGAGTGGCGTCAGCGGCGCGGCCGCCGACATCGTCGGTGCCGTCGTGGTCCGCGCGGCTGCCGGGTGCGGTGTGGGTTTCGAGTGCTTCATCCACATGTCGACGGTGACGGAGATGAGGGAGCGCGGCAACACCAGCGCGAAGGGCGCGGCGTCCGCAGAGCTCGTCCCCTCGCCGCAGGTCACGGTCTCCGGTCTCGGGTCTCCGGTCGCCGGTCTCGAGTCTTTGGGCCGCCCGGTCGGAGCGGTACACCCTGCGTGGCAAGGTGGCCGCCTACTTGCTCCACCGGGTGCGCGACGGCGGTTCGGCGGGGCCTGTCAGCTGCACGATGTCGTCGGAGGCGACGTCGTGCAGCCGGATGGCCAGGTCCTCCAGGGCACGGCTGGCGGCGAGTTCGTCGCCGATCTCCGGGATGGGGCGGTCGATCGGGTTGCGCCGAGCCGCGCCTCTCCCGGTGACCGTCGACGTGCCCCGGGTGGTCAGGACAGCACGCGCGTGGGTGTCGTCGCCCTCTTCGGTGATGAAGATCTGAACGTTCCACTGTTTGGCTTTCATCGTGATCACTTCCGTACCGAGAAGGCGGAGGGGCGGGCCGTTGCTGGCTCATCCCCAGCCTGCGCCGCACGGCACGGCTGGTCCAGCGCGGACGAGGGCTGGTGCGGGCAAGCTGGTGCGGACGGGGGCCGGTGCGGAGCGAAGTCCAGAGCGGGGCGGGGTCCAGGGTGGACGGGCCGTGGACAGGCACCCGCCGTGATGGGGGCCCGTGTCTGCGCGGTGTACGCCACGGGCTCTGTCCGCCGCGGTGCCATGCCATGCAGGGCGGGAAGGGCCCTATCCGCTTCTCGCGGATCCTGATTGCGCGGTGCGCGGCTGCAGGCCGCTTCCCCGCGTCTGTGTCGGGTCCTTCCCGTCGCCTTCAGCACACCACATCACTCGCGCTACCGCCAGGCCCGGCCGACCCGGTCCGGAAGGGCAACGGGTACGTCCGTCGCATGCCGATGGCATCTGTCCCGGTCAGGATGGATAGGTAGGGCTGCTCGACCCGCCCGAGGCCCGTAGTCCTGGACGACGGGCACGCAGGAAAACCGAGGAACCCGAGGAACCCGAGGAGCCCGAGGAACCCGAGGAGCCCGAGGAACCCGAGGAACCCGAGGAGCCCGAGGAACCCGAGGAAAGGGCATCGTCATGAAAGCACTGGTTTTCCACGGCCCCGGACAGTCCTCCTGGGAGGACGTCGCGGACCCGGAAGTCGAAAACGCCACCGACGCGATCGTCCGCGTCGACACGACCACGATCTGCGGTACGGACCTGCACATCCTCAAGGGCGACGTACCGGAAGTACGCCCCGGCACGGTCCTCGGGCACGAAGCCGTCGGTGAGATCGTCGAAATCGGCAGCGACGTACGCACCGTCAGGCCCGGCGACCGGGTCCTGGTCTCCTGCATCACGGCATGCGGCCGCTGCCGCTTCTGCCGGGAAGGAATGTACGGTCAGTGCCGCGACGGCGGAGGATGGACCCTCGGCCACCTGATCAACGGCACGCAGGCCGAGTACGTCCGCGTGCCCCACGCCGACCTGTCCGTTCACCTGCTGCCCGGCGCGGTGGACAGCAAGGACGCCGTACTGCTGGCCGACATCCTGCCCACCGCCTACGAGGTGGGTGTGCTGAACGGGCGGGTGAAGCCCGGGGACACCGTCGCCATTGTCGGGGCCGGGCCCGTCGGGCTCGCCGCGATCGTCACGGCGCGGCTGTACTCGCCCGAACGGATCATCGCTGTGGACCTTGCTCCCGCCCGGCTGGACGCCGCCAAGCACCTTGGCGCGGACGCCGTGGCCGAGGCGATGACGGAGCCTGAGCAGCTGGTCGACGACCTCACCGAAGGGCTCGGGGCGGACGTGGTCATCGAAGCGGTCGGCGTGCCGGAGAGCTTCGAGACCTGCACCCGCATGGTGCGGCCCGGCGGGCACGTGGCCAACGTCGGTGTGCACGGCAAGCCCGTGGCCCTGCACCTCGAAGACCTGTGGATCAAGGACGTGACGATCACCACCGGCCTGGTCGACACGTACTCCACTCCCACCCTGCTGCGCATGATGGCCGCCGGCCGACTGTCCGCGTCGCCCATAGTCACCCACATCTTGCCCCTGGACCACATGGAGGAGGCGTACGACGTCTTCTCCCGGGCGGCCGAAACCGGCGCGCTCAAGGTCGTCCTCGGCGGGGAGCAGCACGATGTCCTGACGCTCAGGACGCCCTGACAGGAGGAAATGATCGGACCTGTCCGAACAGCCACCACCAACGAACGTGGCGTCCGCGGCCGGGGGCACCGCGCGGGGGCGACATCGGGCGTCGTATCGCCCAACGACGCGAGGAACTCGGCCTGACCCGGGCAGGAAACGGCCGACAGGGCGGGAACGGCGTCCAGCTACGTCGAGTACCTGGAGGACTTCCCGGGCAACCTCCCTGCCCGCACAACCCTCTTCCCGATGGCTCGCTTCCTGGACGCGGGCAAGCCCCCCGTGACTAAGCTGACCACGATGTTCACCCCGCAAGGACCCACGTTCCGCGAGCTCGCCGTCCAGGCGCTGTCATCCGTCGAGCACGGCTACGACCTGCTCGCGCCGAAGTTCGACCACACCCCGTTCCGTACGCCGGACTCGGTCCTGCGCTCTGTCGAGCGGGCGCTGGAGCGGATCGGTCCGTTCGACAGCGGCCTCGACCTGTGCTGCGGCACCGGTGCGGGGATCGGCGTGCTGCACGCGTTGTGCCGGGAGCATGTCACCGGCATCGACATCAGCGGGGGCATGCTCGCCGTGGCACGGGAGCGTACGCGTCCGGGTGGGCCGCCGGTCGCATGGGTGCGCGGCGATGCCCGGGCCCTGCCGTTCGGGCCGGTCTTCGACCTGGTGGTGAGCTTCGGGGCGTTCGGGCACTTTCTGCCGCGGGAGGTGCCGGGCCTGTTCGCCCAGGTGCACTCGGTGCTCCGCCCCGGCGGGCGGTTCGCCTTCCCCATCGTGGCCCCCGCCCGGCCCGGCTCCCTCGACTACTGGGTTCTGCTCGCCTTCGACACGGCGATGCGCGTACGCAACGCGGTGTGGCGTCCTCCGTTCGTCATGTACTACCGGGCGTTCCGGCTTGGCGACGTACGACGGGAACTGGTCCGGGCCGGGTTCGTGATCGACCTGCACACACTCCCCGAGTTCGGGCGCAGGAGTGACGGCAGCCCATGCTGCCGGATGGTGGTGGCCACCCGCCCGCGGTAGCCCGCCGCGCTCAGACCGGCGCACCATGCGCCCCGTACCGACAGCGTCTGAGCCGACCGTCCACTTCACCGACGCGCCGGCCGCGGACCCGGCGGAGGGGTTGTGAACGCTGACGCCTGGCTCGTACTCGCCGACCAGACCATGCGGGGCGCACGGGTGGGTGACAGAACCGCCCGGTCCAGAGCGACCCGCGGTGAGTCCCGGCCCACCTCGAAGCTCTGCCCGTGCGGCGTCAGCGCCTCGACGTCACCGCCCGGGTGACTTCGTGACCGTGGCCGTCGCCATGTAATGTTGCCGTCCGGTTGCAGACCGCGCCGACCGTGCACGCGCCAAGGAGGTGAGCCCCGTTACCGCTCTGCCAGTTCGGGTGCTCTCGCCTCAAGGTGTCACCGTCAGCAGGTGACCGGGAGAGTGCCCTTCGGGTTCCCGAAAGGCTCTTGGCTTCCATGCCCTTCTCTCATGCTCCTCATATTCCTGCTGGTCCTGATGTTTCGGGATTTTCGGATGGTCCAGACGTTACTTACGTTACTGTCGTCGCCGCGCTCCGGTCCGCCGGCTGTGTCTTCGCCGAGGACGAAGCGCGGCTGATCCTCGCCACCGCCCGCACCACGGCCGAACTCACCGCCATGGTGGACCGCCGTGCCGAGGGCCAGCCCCTCGAACACGTCCTCGGCTGGGCCGAGTTCTGTGGTCTGCGCATCGTCGTCGAGCCAGGAGTCTTCGTGCCCCGCCGTCGCACCGAGTTCCTGGTACGGCAGGCCGTCGCGCTCGCCCGCCAAGCGCCGCCCACCCGCCAGGCGCCGCCCACCTGCCAGGCCCCGCCCACCCGCGCAGTTCCGCCCGCCCGCGAAGCCCCGCTCGTCGTGGACCTCTGCTGCGGCTCGGGCGCCGTGGGCGCCGCACTCGCCGCGTCGCTGCCCGGCACCGAGCTGCACGCCGCCGACATCGACCCGGCCGCGGTGCGCTGCGCACGCCGGAACGTCGGCGCGGGCCACGTCTACGAGGGCGACCTCTTCGAGCCGTTGCCGCGGACCCTCCGTGGCCGTGTCGACGTCCTGGCCGCCAACGTGCCGTACGTCCCCACCGGGGAGGTCGGCCTGCTGCCTCCGGAAGCCCGCGACCACGAACCCCTGGTGGCGCTGGACGGGGGAGGGGACGGGCTCGACATCCTGCGCCGGGTGACCGCCGAAGCCGCGCGATGGCTGGCCCCCGGCGGCTTCCTCCTGGTCGAGACGAGCGAACGCCAGGCACCGGTCGCCCTCAAGGCCTTCGCCGGCGGCGGGCTGGTCCCGCGCCTCGCTGTGTCCGAGGAGCTGTCCGGCACGGTCGTCATCGGAACGAGGAACTAGCTAGTGGTTGCACGTGACGCGCTGCTGCTGCGCCTGCCCGCCGCGGCCGCGGTACGGCGCGGAGGGCATCGAGGCCGGCCTTCGCCGTCATCTCGACCTGCACCGACGGCAGTCGGCTGAGGACGAGTAGATCCAGCAGCGGGATGTCCCGCCTGTGCGGGACACACCCCAGGACCGCCTCCAGCACCTCGTCCTGCGCGCTGGGATCGACTGGAGACCTGCTGGACCCAGTGGCTGGACCCACGCGCTGGAGGAGATCGGACGGCTGCCCGCGGAGGACTCGGCCTCCTGACGCCGCCTCCTTGGAAGAACTTCTGGCCACCGCCTCTCTGGGAGGCGGTGGCCGGGCGCCCCGGCCGTCTCGATCGGGGCGCCCGGCCGGTCACCGGCGGGGTCGGAGCCGGTGCGTGGTCAGAGCCGGTGGGGCTTGGAACGGCGGCGCAGGACCCAGACCGTGGCCACGACACCGGTCGTCACCAAGGCCCCGCCCGCCACGTACGTGACGGTGCCGAAGTCCTTCGAGGAGCCGCCCACACCGCCCATGACCCCGCGCGACGGCGAGGCCGTAGCGGAGACCGTCGGGGTCGCGGTGGCGGCGACGGTGACGGACTGGGTGCCCGCTGTCGTGCCGTTCGCGCAGACCACGATGACGGTGTAGGTGCCGGCGCTGACCCCGGACCAGGAAGCGCTCTGACTGCCGCTGCCCCCGGCCAGCGGCACCCGGCGGCCCTGGGAGAAGCTGGCCTGCCCGCTGGAGAGCAGCGAGGCATTGCCCCCGGTGGTGCACACGGTGGTGTTCACCTGGACCGTTGATCCGCTGGCGGTCACGTTGATCTGCGTGTTCACCGCGGTGGCCGGCCCGGCGGTCAGGGCCAGCGGCAGCGCGGCGGCGGCCGCTGTCAGGCCGGAGCGGACGAGCATCTGAGTAGTACGCATATGACTGCCCTCCGGCGGCACGGTTGGCGGTACATCCCATGCGCCGCCGAGGGTTGGGAAGCGCCGTGCTGCCTTGGCAACGAGCCAACGTGTCCTTCTGCGGATCCGCATGCGGGCGTGGTCCGGTCAGGTGACGGATTCCTTCGTCCGGCGTACCACGGATGGCGTGTCAGCGGGACCGGCTGATGCCTCACCGATGGCTGACCGGCCGTTCGTCACCAGTGCGGCCGAGGTGGCCCCTCAGAGGGCCGCCGTCGTGGCCGTGGTTCGCCGTCCCGGCCGAAGGTTACGTATGCTGAGGCTCTACGCGGCTGAACTCATCTGTGTCGCAGGGGAGTTCATGCTGACGGCGCGGACGCTGTCGTCGCTGGGTTCTGCGCCGGCGAGGGCGGCCGAGCGGCCGGAGCCGACCTCGGCCCGGCCGCTCGGCGCCCGAGGAAAGAGCACCCGGCGTGCACTGGCCGGCCCTCCAACGGTGGCCGCGCGAGCGTCGTCGGGGACGTCGGCCCCCACGCGTGGCCCTGCCCCCGGCCCTTCCGTCCCGCGTCATACCTTCCGGTACGCGTACGCCTCCGAAGCCGACGCCTCAACCGCAGCCACGTCCTCTACTGCCGACACTATGACCACCGAGGAGAGCTCTACCTCTACAAGGT
>CBFGQM010000224.1:0-9086 GCA_965650905.1 uncultured Streptomyces sp.
GTTATGTGCGAGCCGCCTGTCTTGGTGGGTGTTCACGACGAGGCGGCCTTGACCCCTGCCCTACCAGGCCCCACGGTGATGCAGAAAACTGCACAGGCCGTGGATGGAGACTGACATGTCGCTACTGTTCATCGGGATCGACCCGAACACCGGTGATGACGAGAGCCCAACGGTGTGGGTCGACCAGGAGAAGCAGGAACTCGTACTCCAGGGCTGGAAGCCCGACACCGAACTCGAAGCGGAGTGCGCCGCGTTCGAGGTTCCCGGCCACGCCAAGGGCATCCCGGAGAACGAGGCAGTGATCCGCATCCCCGCCAGGATGGTGCCGATGATCAGGGAGGCGTGCGATGCCGTCGAGCGTGCCGACATTCGATGAGCTGATGGCGGGCTGCCGGTCGGCTGTTCATCTGGAGATGCGTGACTCCTATGCCGTCGAATACGAGGAGGGTCCGTTCGCCGCCTGGCGGGCCAGTTTCCGCCATGATCCGGCGGACCGGGCATCGTGGTGGCGACCGTGGCTCGACCTCATCGAGGAGACCGTCGGCCGCGGTGCCGTCGTGCGCCGGGCCCGCATCGTGTCCGAACCGGTCAGCGAGTACACCCGCTTCCTGTACGATGGCACGTTCACCAACGTCGCCGCAGGCGAACAGGTGCGCTGGCTGCCCCGCCGCCAGGCCTCCGACATCGCCCTACCGGGCAACGACTTCTGGCTGTTCGACGGACGGCTGGTCCGGTGGAACCACTTCACCGGCGAAGGCGCCTCGGGAGGCCAGGAGGTCTCTGACGATCCGGCAGACGCCACGTTGTGCGCGGAGGCGTTCGAAGCCGTATGGGCGCGAGCCACCCCGCACGACCAGTACGACATCCGCTGACAAGACGTACGGGACAGACCAGCTCGCATGCCCATCTCCCCGTCCTCGTCGGCCCAGGCCGCGCGCGAGGCTGTCGCCTTGCGTCTGCGGGACCTCCGCAAGAGCGCTGGGATGACGGTCGTCGAGCTGGCCGAACGGTGCCACTGGCATCACTCCAAGACCTCGCGGATCGAGAACGCCCTAACCGTCCCGTCAGCGAAGGACATTCGCGCATGGACCAGGGCGTGCACGGCGACCGATCAGGCGGAAGATCTCATTGCTCAGTCGCTGCACGCAGAATCGATGTACACGGAGTGGCGGCATCAGGTTCGCCGCGGCCTGAAGCACCTGCAGGACAGTGCCGTGCGGCTCTTCAGCGCGACCCGGCTGTTCAAGGTCTACTCCTCGTCGCTGGTGCCGGGCCTGCTGCAGACGGAGGGGTACGCCGCGGGCGTGCTGGCCATCAGCGCCCGGTTCCGTGACCTTCCGGTGGACGACAGTGCGGAAGCTGCGCGGGCGCGCGTTGACCGCTCCCGCGTCATTCACGAGCCGGGTCACCGGTTCGTGCTGCTCATGGAAGAGGCCGCGCTCCGATATCAGATCGGGGATGCGGATGCGATGGTCGCGCAGCTCGGCTATCTGCTCACCGCGGGCGCGCTGCCTCAGGTGTCGCTGGGCATCATCCCAACGGCCACCCAGGAGCGGGCCCAGTGGCCGCGGGAGACGTTCCACATCTACGACGACACGCTGGTGTCCGTCGAGCTTGTGTCAGCCCGTGTGAGGATCACGCAGCCCTCGGAGATCGCCCAGTACTTGAAGGCGTTCGAGCAACTGCGCGGGATGGCCGTGTACGGGGCCGAGGCGCGCGCCCTGATTCTGAAGGCGATGGAAGCGCTGCACCGACCCTCGTAGGACGGGACTTGCAGGCTGTAGCCGTCGGGGCAGGTCTGCCCATCGCGGCCGTCGGCGCCATCAGGTTGACAGGTGCTCGCCCGGCATGGTCGAGGGATAGAGCCTGGCCGCCTCCACACGATTCCGCGTGCCCAGCAGCCAGAGAATCTTGCTGACATAGTGCTTCACCGTGGACGTGCTCAGTCTCAGTTCAGTCGCGATCTCCCGGTTCGTGTAACCGAGATGCATCAGGCGAAAGACGTCCCAGGCCCGGGTGGGTAAGTCGGGCGAGTCCGATGGACGGGCGCCGACCGGATCGGGACGCCACCGCACCTCATACCCATGGGCGGCCGCTAACAGGGCTCCTGCGATGGCCTGTGTCGGGGCGACCGAGGAGACCGTGGCCCTCAGTGGAACGGCGATAAGGGAGGGCCGCCAGCGGGAGAGCCACTCGTCGGGAGCTATGAGCACGGTCGGCAGCCGGCTGAGGTCGCTATGAGAGAACAGGGACGCCGGGAGCGCGGTGTTGTCTGCGAGAAAGAGCAGGACTCCCGGTTCGGGGCGTTCGGGGCCCCTCCCAAGGGATGTGTCATGCATGGACATTACGGCGGCGTACGGTCGCATCGCTTTGATCAGTTGTTGTGTTCGCGCATGCGTGCCGCACACCACATGTATGTGCAACAAGTTCCCTCCCCCGAAGGCATCAGGCATCACATGGGAGTGGTCAGCTCCGCCGCCCGGCCGGGACCGGCGCCTTGGCACCGAAAGCCCTTGCCGGACTCGGCGAGAGTAACACCCAACAGAATTTTGATACTTGTGCCTTTTGAGACGTCATTGAGTCGGTCCGCGTGAAGTATTGGCCATGTGGCCGGTGCGCCCTCAGCTGCCGAGGGGTCATGATCACGAAGCCTCTGTCGAACCGGCGGAGGAAACGATCCGACATGTGAGGCAACATGCGAAGAGTCAAGATTGCTGCCCGCCAGGCCGCAACCGTTGCCGGGGCGGCGGCGCTGCTCGTGACCGGTGTCAACGTGGCACCGGCCTCAGCTGCGAACCCTCCGAGTTGTGTCGAACGGGACACATGGGGGTCCGGCGCGCAGTCGTATGCCAAGGCGACCAACACCTGTTCGTCCTCGAAGACCTTCTACTTCCAGTGGGACTGGGCAGTAGACGGTGACTGCAAGACACTCAAGGCGGGTTGGGAGCGCACCGAGTGGCGCGTGCGCCAGGCGAACTTCCGGTCCCTGGTGAACTGCTGAGCCACTCACGAATCAAATCGTTCCGCTTCCGCGCGCATGATGGGCACGCGGAAGCGGAACTTCCGTCACTCTAATCGCTGACGCCGACCGCAGGGCGTTCGGCGGAAGGATTAGCCGGCTCATGACAGCCCACATCAACTCCCGGCTCACCGACGAGCCAGAGGGACAACAACCAACGGCCCGAACCGTCGATCTGACGGTGCGGTACCGGGACAGAACGGCTCTGAGCGATGTGAGCATGGACATCGGCCGAGGTGTCACCGGACTGCTGGGGCCGAACGGTGCCGGCAAGACCACCCTTCTACGCATTTTGGCGACGGTACAGGCCGCCACTCGGGGCCGAATCGAGTTGTTCGGCACCACGCCTGAGACTCGGGCGCTCCTGAGGGAGACGCGACGCCGGCTTGGCTACCTTCCGCAGAACCCCGGCCTCTACCCGAACTTCACCGTGCGGGCCTTCGCCCTGCACTTCGCCGCCCTCAAAGAGATCGCCGGCCGTCCCGCGCGCCAGGCCGAAGCCGACCGTGTGCTGCAGGCAGTCGGCCTCGGCGACCGAGCGACCGTGAAGATCAAGACGCTGTCCGGGGGGATGCGGCAACGCCTCGCGCTGGCCTGCGCCATGATCGGTCGTCCGGACCTGCTGATCCTCGACGAACCCACCGTGGGTCTCGACCCGGAACAGCGCATGGGATTCCGTGAACTGATCGCGGACCTGGGCCGGCACCACTCCGTGCTGCTGTCCACCCACCAGACGGACGACGTGTCCTGGCTCTGCAACCGCGTCGTCGTACTGGACGAAGGCCGCGTCCGGTTCACCGGGGAACCGGCGGACCTCACCCGTACCGCCGAGGGCAAGGTGTGGCTGAGCCCGGAACGGGACGCGGGCGCCGTCGCCGGCTGGTTCATAGGACAGGGCGAGTACCGCAACATCGGCTCCCCTCCCCCGGGCGCCAGGCTCGTCGAGCCGACTCTGGAGGACGGCTACCTCCTCGCCATGGGTTCGTTCGTCAGCAGCGGGGTGAACGGGCGATGACCAGAGCCGAATGCCTGCGGATGGTCCGGCACCCCGCGGTGGCGGGTTCGATCCTGCTCATCGCCCTCCTGTGGGGGTGGGACGCGGTCTTCTCACCCGAGTCGGCTGACTACGCCGTCCTGCACGTGCAGTCGTACGAACTGCAGGCACCGCTGCTCGCGCCCGCGGCCGGTGTGCTGCTCGCTGCCAATCTCGCCGCCCTGCGGCCCTACCGATACGGCACCATCAGCTCGTACGAGGCGCTGAGCCTGCCGGCCTGGCGCCGGTCACTGGCTCTGCTGCTGGCCTGTGTGCCGCCGGCGGTCGTGGTCCTTCTGCTCTCCGCACTCCGCATGGGGCAGTTCGCCACCGCCGACGGCGCGGTCGGCCGTGTCGAAATCGCTGAGGTGGCCGCCCCCGCCGTGGTGGTCGTACTGGCCGGATGGCTGGGGGTGCTCGGGGCCCATCTGGTGCACTCGGTCGTGCTGGCCCCCGTCGCTCTCGCGGTTCTGGGTTTGCTGGCCCTGGTGGGTGTGGTCTCCGTCGATTCGCCCATGCGCTGGTTGTCGTTCGTCGCGGGGGAGAACGACTTCGGGCCGCCCCTGCCGTCCGATCTGATATACCGCCCCGCAGGCTGGCACCTGGTGTGGCTCTCCGCTCTGGCGCTGGTGATCCTGGCCGTGACCTTGCTCCTGACCGGAGTCCCACGCCGCTGGGGTGTTTCCGCTCTGGTCATGGCCCTGGCCCTCGCGGTACCGGCTGCCACTCTGCAGACCCGGCCGGTCCCCGAGCGGATCGAGACGGCGCGGGAACGACTTCTGCTCGCCCCCGATGCCGGGCAGCGGTGCGAGCGGCGGGGGCGGGGGACCTACTGCGCGTTCTCCGAATTCGTCTCGTACATCGACGCCTGGCACGGGGTCGTCTCGGCTCAGCTCGGCTCCGTCCCGAAGGATGTCGCAGCCCGGCGGTATGCGGTGCGGCAACGCCTTTCCGTGCCGGCTGCGGACGAGTTCGGCACGTCCGGTGCGGCGCCCACGAAGCAGTGGAACGAGCTGGACCGCAGGTCGGGCACTCCCGAGGCGGTCTCGGCCGCCACTTCCTGGTCTGTGGGGGGACAGGACAGCTTCGCGGAGGTCGAAGTGCTGGGGTTCTCGGCCGCCTTCGCCTACCGGGTCGTGTCGGGGAAAGCCATCGCTGGGGACGGACTCACCCCGACGTGCGGTGGGCGGGGTGCGGTCGTCTTTTGGCTCGCGACGGACGCGACGGAGGACACCAGGCTGGCCCTGCGCACCGTCATGAGCCACAAGAGTGGTGGCTACGGGTTCTCCATGCCACAGCTGGGCGCCTCATCGGGACCGCAGTTCGGGCCGCGCGAGCTGGCTCTGGGCGAGGCCATGCTCGCCAAGTCGGAGAAGGACCGGTCGGCCATGGTCCGGCGAGTCGTCGCCGAGTGGGACGAACTCACGGCGCCCAGTACGTCGGTGGACGACGCGGCGCGGCTGCTGGGGCTCCCGCAGCCGCCCGCGGCGCCGACCGACGAAGCGGTGTGCGCCTCATGAGGCACGACGAGCCCGGTAGGGCCGTGAACCACCGGGCCGCCGCGAGTTCCCCGCACGCCCCGGTCGCCTCGGTCACCTCCGACCTCGGCCGATGGGACGTGGCGCTGTCCGTCATACGGAGCATGCGCTGGGTACCCCTGCCGATCTTCTCGGGCATCGGGATCCTGGTCGTGCTGGTCCCCCTGCTGACGGGGGCGCAATTCGCCCTGTTGGACACCACTCTGACACTGCGCGCGGGAACCGTGGTCGCGGTCCTGGGAGCGGCGTTTGCGCTGGACGACACGGCCGACGACATGACCCGTGCGCTGCCCTTCCCGCGGACGCGCGTGGTCACCCTGCGAGCCGCTGTCGCGCTGGCTGCGGTGGCGCTCTCCTGTGCTGTGCAGTACGCGCTGGCCCCGTTGATCACGGCGCCCGGCCAGCCGCTGCCCCTCACGGGACTGATTCTTGAACCGGTGACACTCACCGCGTGGACGCTGACCGCCGCGGCGGCGGCCGCTGGACGCAGAGATGAGGGCACAGGCGGAGTCGCGGCGGCGCCTGTGCTGGCACTTCTTGTGCTGGCCGCGGCTTTTCTGCCGGACCGGCTGTCCTTGTTCGCCGAGCTGTTCACCCCCGAATTTCCCCCGTCCCGGTGGCGGTGGACCGTTCTGCTGCTCCTGGCCTGTGTGCTGTGGCGTGTGACGACACGTGACAGCGGCTTGCCGCCACTGGTGACACGTCTGCGTAGCAGGCGATGAGCCGGGTCTGTCGTCCAACTCCGTCCGGGTCGGTCGGCCTCGCGTACGGGCCCGCTCGCCACGGTGGTCGCTTCGCCGCGCTGTCGCCCCGCGGGTCGAGCCACAGCCGTTCGCGCAACCGTCGTCGGCGGGATGGACGTCCTTGAAACGCAACGGGTGACCGACGAGTACTGCTTCCGCGGTGGGTACCAAGAACATCTGACCCTGAAAGGACATCACATGACCATGAGCAAGAAGTCCGTCATCATTCTGGCCGTTGTTCTCGCGGCTCTCGCGACCGTGGGATACCTGCTCTTCACCGCCAGTGGGCAATCGACGGGAAGGTCTCACAAGGCGAACAGCGCGGTGTCGGCCACGTTCGGCCATGAAGCGGCCATGGTATGAGCTTGTCCATGTCGTCCGTGTGACGAGACGGCGGCTGCCATGACGGGGACCGGACTCCTCCGCTCCCCGTCATGGCGTGCTTCGATCACCCGCATCCGGCCCACCAGCCGCGCCCTCACCCCGAACACCACCCTCGACCGGCGCGCTGAAGCAGCCTGCTGTACCACCACCAACGGCGCACAAGTCTGCGGCCGGGAGATCCGAAACACTGGACCAAGGATCTCCCGGTCGGCAAGCACGCCAACAAGGACAACCGGATCACCGTGGTGCGGCTCCTCAAGGACTCGCTCGGCTGGCACTTCGCCAAGGACTCCCTCGGCTGGCGGGAGGGCACTTCAACACGCCCGTCTGCTGCAGATGTGTGGCGGATCCTCGGATCGATACCCCACCCGTGCTTTAAAGTTGAAGCAATGGTCGAGGGGTGCCGTGTTTCGTGTGCAGGGAGTGGAGGTGGAGGTGGTGGAGGAGCGGCGCCGCCAGGGAAGGTCGTCGGGCGCGGTCTGCGCCCCGTCCCCCCCCTGAAGCGCCCGGGCCACCTCCGTACAGATCTTCTCCAGCTGCCCCACCTGCCGCTCGGTGAGGTGCTCGAAGAGGCAGGCATGGACCGTCGCGATGTGGCCGGGTGCCGTACGTTCCATGAGGGCCATCCCCTCGTCGGTCAGGAACGCGAGGCTGCCCCGCTTGTCGAGGCGGCATCCTTCGCGGCGTACCGCGCCGTCCCTCTCCAGACGCGTCACGGCGTAGGTCAGCCGGCTGCGGGTGATCTTCAGCGCCTCGGCGAGATCGGTCATGCGCAGGCAGCCGTGGGGTGCCTCGGAGAGGGTGGTCAGGATGGAGTAGTAGAGGTGCGGCACGTCGGCCTCCTGCTGGAGCTGAGGGCCGATCGCGTCCTCCAGGAGAGGGGGAGGCGGCGACGTATGCGCGCCACGCGCGCTGCTCCTCGGGGGTGAGCCAGCGGGTCGTCATGCCACCCGTGTAGATACTGTTTAAAGTTGAATCACATCAAGCTGAAACACGTCGAGTTCGAAGCACCGAGTCGAACCACGTCGAGGCCCTGACCGTCAGGCTCTCCGAGAGGTAGTGCGCCGATGCCCCGCCCCTACGTCCTGCTGTCCGCCGCCATCTCACTCGACGGCTGCCTGGACGACACCGGGCCCGAACGGCTGCTGCTCTCCGGGCCGATCGACTTCGACCGGGTCGACGAGGTGCGGGCGGCGTCCGACGCGATCCTGGTCGGCGCGGGGACGCTGCGCACCGACAACCCCCGTCTCCTGGTGAACTCCGCCGAGCGCCGCGCGGCCAGGGTCACCGCCGGTCGTCCGGCGTATCCGCTGAAGGTCACCGTCAGTGGAAGCGGGGACCTGGACCCCGACGCCCATTTCTGGTCCACGGGCGGGGAGAAGGTCGTCTACACGACCGACTTGGGTGTGTCGAAGGCCACAGCGGCTCTGGGCGGCTTGGGCGTCGACGTCGTCCCTGTGGGGCCCGAGCTCGACTGGCGGGCCGTACTCGAGCATCTGTATGACGTACGGGACGTGCGGCGGCTCATGGTCGAAGGGGGCGGGCGGGTGCACACCCAGCTGCTTCAGCAGGGGCTCGCGGACGAGTTGCAGCTCGCCGTCGCGCCGCTCGTCATCGGGGAGCCGGACGCGCCCCGGCTTTTCGGGCCCGGCGGCTACCCGGGTGGGGTGCGCAACCGGATGCGGCTGGTGGAGACGCGGCCGGTGGGAGATGTGGTTCTCATGCGGTACGTGCCCACGGCGCCCGGCACCGGAGGCTCGGCCTCCGCCGCGGACCGGCACTGGCTGGAGATCGCATGCGAGCTCGCCGCCGAGTGCCCTCCCTCGCGGACCGCCTTCAGCGTCGGCGCGGTCGTCGTCGCGGCCGACGGCACGGAGCTGGCCCGCGGATACTCCCGCGAGTTTGGCCCGGTGGCGCACGCCGAGGAGGCCGCGCTTGCCAAGCTCGACCCGGCCGACCCGCACCTCGCCGCCCGCCTCGCCACCGCCACCGTCTACAGCAGCCTGGAACCCTGCTCCCGCCGTGCCTCCCGGCCCGCCCCCTGCGCCCGGCTGATCCTCGACGCGGGAGTGCGCCGCGTGGTCACCGCCTGGCGCGAGCCCGACACGTTCGTGACGTCCGCGGACGGGAGCGGGCTGCTGGCCGCGCGGGGCGTCGACGTCCTCGTACTCCCGGAATGCGAGGAGCGGGCCGCCGAACCCAACCGCCACCTCCTCGGCTGACGCGCATCAACTGACGCGCATCGAGATCGCTCACGGGCAGGGTGCGTAAACCCGTGTCCGGGGGTCCGGCTGGATGGCGTACACTTGGTCCTACCGACGCGGGGTGGAGCAGCTCGGTAGCTCGCTGGGCTCATAACCCAGAGGTCG
>CBFGQM010000225.1:0-9034 GCA_965650905.1 uncultured Streptomyces sp.
TCCGTAGCCCTGCTGAACTTTCCGTAGCCCTGCTGAACTTTCCGTAGCCCTGCTGGACTTTCCGTAGCCCTGCTGAGCTTTCCGTAGTCCGACCGAGTTTTCTGCAGCCCTACACGTCCAACTGGTCCGCGACCGCTCGGAGGAGGCCCGCGATCTTCTTGCCGGAGCCCCGGTCGGGGTAGCGGCCCTTCTCCAGCATCGGGGTGATGTTCTCGAGGAGCGTTGTCAGGTCCTGGACGATCGACGCGAGTTCGTCCGGCTTGCGGCGCTGGGCGACCGCCAGGGAGGGGGTCGGGTCCAGGATCGTCACTGAAAGCGCCTGGTCGCCGCGCTGGCCGGCGACGACCCCGAACTCCACGCGCTGGCCCGGCTTGAGTGAGTCGACTCCGGCGGGCAGGACCGAGGAATGAACGAAGACGTCGCCGCCGTCGTCGCGGGAGAGAAAGCCGAAGCCCTTCTCGCTGTTGAACCACTTGACCTTGCCAGTCGGCAAAGCACACGCTCCCTCGATCGGTCCCGGACGCTCCTGGACGCCGGTTTCACCCTTGTTTGAACGGCCGTCACGACAGCCTACCGGGGGTCTCTCCAACGAGACATGCCTTAAAACGGCACTGAGCCCCTGCCTGTGACGAGTGAGGCTCGAAGTGGTGCAGGAAGTGTGAGGGGCTACCCGATATGCCGGTAGAGAGTCGCGTGACACTCCAAGAGCCTTGGCCATGGTGCGGCAGACCGTCACGAATGAACGAGGCCGGTGGTCCGGCGTCGACTGACAAGACGTCCCCGGACTGTTCCTACGCGCGGGGAACTACCCTGGGCGGGTGCGTGACAAGACTCAAATGAATTCAGCCGAACCCGGTGACCGACTGGTCCGTACCGGCGCGATCGTGTTCTTCGTAGGGGCCGTGGCCACTCTGGTCACCGTGGCCCCGCTGCTGCTCGGCAAGTCGCCGTTCCCGACCTACATGTTCGGCCTGAGCATGCTGATGGGCGTGGGCTTCCTGATCGCGGGCGCGGGTGTGCTCCGGTCGGCCGCCGCCCAGCGACGCCGGGCCCACTCCGTGCGGTAAGCCGAACGACCGAAGCAAGAACGGACTACGCGGACTAAGCGCCGTATTCCACCAGCCAGGCCGGAAACTCCGTCAGATCGGGCACGTACGAGATCCGCACCCGCGCCACGCAATTCCTCCGCATCGCACGGACCGGTGGCCACCGCGGCAGACAGCGCGTCCGCCGTAGGCGCGCCGCCCAGTCGGACGCGTCGTCGCGATGGTCGCTGCCCGGCCGGCGCGTGCCGCGCTACGACCGCCCGCGCCGGGAGCGCCACACCAGGTACAGCGCCGAGGCGATGGCCGCGCCCTTGAGGACCCAGGCCCAGGTGTCGGCGATCGCGGCGTTCAGATGGCCTTGGGCGATGGGGTCGCCCCAGCGGCCTTCCGTACGGCCCCAGAGCCAGGTGATGCCCGCGGCGGCCACCAGGCCGGGTACGCCCAGCACGGCCCACTTCGACTCGGCGGGGGTCAGGCCGCGGGAGAGGTGGGCGATGAGCCAGCCGAGGGCCATGGGGACGAGGTTGCCGATGAAGACGCCGGCGACCAGCAGCGCGGCGGCGAGCAGGAGGAGGGGGTCGGGCCGGCCGCCGCCGGCCCGCGGGCGGGGGAGAATGGCGGGCACGAGACGCCGGAGCCTCTTCTTCGCCGTACCTGCCGTCCCCGCCGTACCTGCCGTCCCCGCCGTACCTGCCGTACCTGCCGTACCTGCGGTACCTGCCGTACCCGTCGACTTCGCCGCCTCGACCGGTTCGCTGACCGTTCCCCTGGCCGATTCTCTGGCCGATTTCCTGGGCTCGGCGAGCGGCGCGGGCTTCTTCGGCTCCGGTTCGTCCGTGTCCCCGGGCGGGGGCTTGAGCAGTTCGGGGATCTCGACGCCACCCACGAATCCGGGCACGCTGTCCGTCGTACCGAACGGGCCGCTGTCCACGCGCCACCAGTCGGGCCGGCCGGAGCCGAGTTCATCTGTGCTCGCCAGGTGCGGCGGGGAGGGCGCGTCGTCGGGGAACGGCGGTACGTCGTCACCGGGGGCAGGCTCCGCGGGCCGTGGGCGCGGGAGGACGCGGCGCAGGCCTTTGCGGCGCTCCTCGGGTTCCTCTGTGCGTTGGGTGGGCACGGGGGGCCGCGTCTCCCCGGCACCGCCGTCGGCGTTCGCGTGGGCGGCCGCGACCACCTCCTCCGGGCTGCCGAGGCGGGCGAGGATGCGGCGGACCGAGGGCGGGTTGTCGGCGGTCGCCCCGGCCCGGCGCCGGTCGATCTCGCCGCGCAGCTCGGACACGAGCCGCATCCGCGTCCCCGACGGCAGCTGCCGCTGCTGAGCCAGGTCACCCACCCGGCTCAGATAGTCGAATACGAGCTGGTCGCTCTCGATCCCCACGAAGTGCCCTCCGGGGCGGCAGTGGTTGGCGTCCTCGGGCACCCCGACAACGAACCGACCGTACCGCGCCCGCCCCACCCACCCACCAGCAGGCGCACCGCTCCACCGTCGGAGGCAGGCGCTACCGTGGAGCGGATGAGCGTCAAGGACCTGTCCCCGGAGGAACCCGCACCCGCGGGCGCGCAGCCGCGTTCGCTCGCGGAGGAGCTGCGGGCCCGCGGCGACGCCTCCCTGGCCGCCCTCCTCCGGGCCCGCCCCGACCTCATCACCCCCGTACCGACCGACCTCACCCAGTTGGCCACCCGCGCCGCCACCCGCGCCTCCGTGATCCGCGCCCTGGAGCGACTGGACCGCTTCGCCCTGCAGACGGCGCAGGCCCTGGCCGTGGCCCCGGACCCGGCGGCGTCCGACACGCTCCTGAGCCTGCTGGCCGGCGACGAGGGCGAACCGGCCGTCGTCGGCGCCTTCCCGCGCGCCCTGGCGACGCTGCGCGGTCAGGCCCTGGTGTGGGGCACGGACGACCGGCTGCGCCTGGTCCGCACTGCCCGCGAGTTGCTCGCGCCCTCGCCGCAGCACCCGTCGCCCACGGGCCTCGGGCCGACGGTCGCGGAGGCGACGGCGGGCATGTCCCCCGGCCGCATCCAGCAGATTCTCGGCACGGCCGGGCTGACCACGACGCACGACGTGGTGTCGGCGGTGGCGTCGCTGACCGCGCTGTTCACCGACCGCGACCGTATGCGGGATCTGCTCGACACAGCTCCTGCCGACTCCGTGGAGGTCCTGTCGCGGCTGATCTGGGGCCCGCCGTACGGCCAGGTGACGGCCGACCCGGTCCCCCGCCTGCGCTGGCTCCTCGACCGCGGACTGCTGCTGCCGACGGCTCCCGGCACGGTCGTCCTCCCCCGCGAGGTGGCCCTGCACCTGAGGGCCGGCCGCGCGCACCGCTCGGTGGAGCCGTCGCCGCCGGCGGTCGGCCCCGCCGGCGCACACCGTCCACAGGTTGTGGACGCGACGGCGGCCGGCCAGGCGTACACCGCGCTCGCGACCGTCGAGGAGCTCCTCAAGGACTGGGACGAGGGCGGCCCGGCTGTGCTACGCGCGGGCGGCCTGAGCGTTCGGGACCTGAAGCGCACCGCGGTGGCCCTGGACGTGACGGAGCCGATCGCGGCCTTCTGGATCGAACTCGCCTATGCGGCGGGCCTGTTGGCCTCGGACGGCGAAGCCGACGAGCGGTACGCCGCGACCCCCGCCCACGACGAGTGGCGGGAGTCGCCCGCCGCCGAGCGCTGGACGCGGCTCGCCGCCGCCTGGCTGGCCGCGACCCGCACGGCGGGCCTGGTCGGTGGCCGCGACGCCAAGGACCGCACGCTGTCGGCACTGGGCCCGGGCCTCGACCGCTCCGCCGCGCCCGAGGTCCGCCACCGCGTCCTGACCCTTCTCGCCGCACTCCCCGAGGGCACCGCGCCCACCGTCGACTCCCTGATCGCCCGCCTCCACTGGGAACGCCCCCCGCGCGGCACCCAGCCTCGGGCCGCGGCGCCGCAGACGGCGACCCCTTTGCCGCCGACTGACGACCTGCGGGCCCGCCTCGCCCGATGGACCCTGTCCGAGGCGGAACTACTGGGGATCACGGGGCGCGGGGCGCTGTCGGCACACGGGCGGGCGCTGCTGGGTACGTCAGGTGCGCCGGGTGCGCCGGGTGCACCGTCGGAGGCGACCACCACGGGAGCCGAACTGGCCGCGGCCGCCTCCCGCGCCGGCCGGCTCCTCGAACCGCTCCTCCCCGAACCCCTCAACCACGTCCTGCTCCAGGCCGACCTCACCGCCGTCGCGCCCGGCCCGCTGGAGCGTCCGCTGGCGGACGTGCTCGGGGTGCTGGCGGACGTCGAGTCGAAGGGCGGGGCGACGGTGTACCGGTTCACGCCGGGGTCGGTTCGGCGGGCGCTGGACGCGGGCCGCTCGGCGTCGGACCTGCACGCGTTCCTCGCCGCGCACTCGCGTACGCCGGTGCCGCAGCCCCTCACGTACTTGATCGACGACGTGGCCCGCAGACACGGCCACCTGCGGATCGGCGCCGCGTCGGCGTACGTCCGCTGCGACGACGACGCCCTGCTGAACGAGATCCTCGCCGACAAGCGGTCCCAAGGGCTCCGGCTGCGCCGCCTCGCGCCCACCGTGCTGGCCGCACAGGCCGACCCGGCCACCCTCCTCGACGGTCTGCGCGCGATGGGCTTCGCCCCCGCCGCGGAGTCAGCGGAGGGCGACGTACTGATCGCCCGCGCCCACGCGCACCGCACCCCGCCGCGCACGGCACCCGAGCCCGTCCCGGACGGCCCGCCGGTCCCCGACAACACCCTGCTGAGCGCCGCGATCCGCGCCATCCGCGCCGGCGACCTGGCCTCCACGACCCCTCGCAAACCCACCCCGGCCCCCGCCCTGGCCCCGGACCTGGCCCCGGAGCTGGCCCGCAACGGCGCCCTGCCCCGCACCACCTCCGCCGAGACCCTGGCCACCATGCAGGCCGCCGTCCTCACCGGCGAACCCCTGTGGATCGGTTACGTCAACGCCGAGGGCGCCGCCAGCCAGCGCGTCATCGCCCCGGTCCGCGTCGAGGGCGGCTACGTGACGGCGTACGACCACACGGCGGACGAAGTCCGCACGTACCCGCTGCACCGCATAACGGGCGTCGCGGAACTCGCCGACGACCCGGCGTAGTCCTGCCAAAATCGGCCAGTCCTGCCCGTTCGGCCAGTCCGGCCAGTCCTGCCGGCCTTGCCCCACCGCTCGGACCGCGGGGCCCACCTTCTTCCCTGTCCGCCCCTTTCCCTACACGATCAGGCACACTGGACGTTTGACCGAGCGCCCACACCCAGGTGCCGCCGTGCAGAATGGGACGCACGTAGAACGGACCTCGCCAGCACCTCGCACGCTGCGCGCTGACGTTCAGGAGAAGTCGTCTCGTCCGTTTCACTCGATGGGCGAACATGGACAGCGGCGCGCATCCCCGGCGCGCCGGCCGGTACGCCCTTCCGACGCCGGGCGCGGGGCATGGCCCGAGCCGTGGCAGGTGTGGTGTCTGTCACGCTGACAATCCTTTCTGCGGAGGTATGCGTGTCCTGCCTAATCGTCCAGTCGGACAAGACCCTGCTCCTCGAGGTCGACCACGAGCAGGCCGACGACTGCCGTCGGGCCATCGCGCCGTTCGCCGAGCTGGAGCGTGCGCCCGAGCACATCCACACGTACCGGGTGACGCCGCTCGGGCTGTGGAACGCGCGGGCCGCAGGCCACGACGCCGAGCAGGTCGTGGACGCGCTCGTGCAGTTCAGCCGCTATCCGGTGCCGCACGCGCTGCTCGTCGACGTCGCGGAGACGATGGACCGGTACGGGCGGCTGACCCTGTCCAAGGACCCGGCCCACGGTCTGGTCCTCACGACCACCGACCGGCCCGTACTCGAGGAGATCCTTCGCTCGAAGCGGATCATCCCGCTCGTGGGCGTCCGGATCGACCCGGACACCGTCGCCGTGCACCCTTCGGAGCGCGGGCAGATCAAGCAGACGCTGCTGAGGCTGGGCTGGCCGGCCGAGGACCTCGCCGGGTATGTCGACGGGGAGGCGCATCCGATCGAGCTGGCCGAGGACGGCTGGGCGCTGCGGCCGTACCAGAAGCAGGCGGTGGAGAACTTCTGGCACGGCGGGTCTGGGGTCGTCGTACTCCCGTGTGGTGCCGGAAAGACGCTGGTCGGCGCCGGTTCGATGGCGCAGGCGAAGGCGACGACTCTCATCCTCGTCACCAACACCGTCTCCGCCCGCCAGTGGAAGCACGAGCTGGTGCGGCGGACGTCGCTGACCGCGGACGAGATCGGCGAGTACAGCGGTACGAGGAAGGAGATCCGGCCGGTCACCATCGCGACGTACCAGGTGCTGACGACGAAGCGGAAGGGCGTCTACCCGCATCTGGAACTGTTCGACTCCCGCGACTGGGGGCTGATCGTCTACGACGAGGTGCACCTGCTGCCGGCTCCCGTCTTCAAGTTCACGGCGGACCTGCAGGCGCGCCGCCGCCTCGGCCTGACCGCGACGCTCGTGCGCGAGGACGGCCGCGAGTCTGACGTGTTCTCGCTCATCGGGCCGAAGCGGTTCGACGCGCCCTGGAAGGAGATCGAGGCGCAGGGCCACATCGCGCCCGCCGACTGCGTCGAGGTCCGTGTGAACCTCACCGACGCCGAGCGGCTTGCGTACGCGACGGCCGAGACCGAGGAGAAGTACCGCTTCTGCGCGACGACCGAGACCAAGCGGAAGGTCACGGAGGCGCTGGTGCGCCGTTTCGCGGGGCAGCAGACCCTCGTCATCGGCCAGTACATCGACCAGCTCGACGAGTTGGGCGAGCACCTGGACGCGCCCGTCATCAAGGGGGAGACGTCCAACCTGCAGCGCGAGAAGCTCTTCGACGCGTTCCGGGAGGGCGAGATCAGCGTGCTCGTCGTCTCGAAGGTCGCGAACTTCTCGATCGACCTGCCGGAGGCGACGGTCGCGATCCAGGTCTCGGGGACGTTCGGCTCCCGCCAGGAGGAGGCCCAGCGCCTCGGCCGCGTGCTGCGCCCCAAGGCCGACGGCCACCAGGCCCACTTCTACTCGGTCGTCGCCCGCGACACCATCGACCAGGACTTCGCCGCCCACCGCCAGCGCTTTCTCGCGGAACAGGGGTACGCGTACCGGATCGTGGACGCGGACGAGTTGCTGGCCGGAGACTGAGGCAACGGCGCCGGGGCTCTCCCCGCTCGGTGCCCCGAGGGCACTGCACGAGCCACAGCAAGGTCGCGGCGTACGTGGTGTTCCGAGGGCGCCTGCTGCTCATGCTGCGGATCTTCGACGACGCGGACATCCTGCGGCCCGAGGAATCAGTGGGCCCGAGGGCTCACTGACGGCGGTGTACGCCCACTTCCTCGGCGTACTCACCCAGCACGACCACACCGAAGGCGGCGCTTGCGAAGACCTTGACGGCGCGCAGGGCGCTGCCCGGGAGATGGCGGTGGTGGCGGTCGTCGAAATCGGTCGCGCCGGATGGCGTGCGGTGCCCTGCGAGGCCTGAAGCCGGGGTGAAGGTTGCTGCGCTCATTTCTCCATGGTGCTTTCCAGCCGCCGGCTGGACATCAGCCTACGGGCCGAACTGCGCCACCCCGGCATACGCCTCTGGGCTTACTTCTCCCCCACGCCAGGCGTGGTGGAGAACCGCGACAATGGCCCCATGGCCGACCCAGAAGCCCTGCGCATCCGCTGGCTCCACGCCCTGCGAAGAGCCCGCGGCGCCAGCTCCCCGGGCACAGACACACCCGCCCCGTTCATCCCCGACGACATACCCGGCACAGACACACCGGGCACAGACACACCCGGCACAGACACACCCGACCCCACCCGGTACGCCGACCACCTCCTCGCCCGGTGGTCGGAGCCGCAGCGCCGCTACCACACCCTCGAGCACCTCACGGCGGTCCTGGACCACGTCGACGTGCTCGAGAGGTACGCGGACGACCCGGACCTGGTGCGCCTGGCCGCGTGGTTCCACGACGCGGTCTACCTGCCCGACCGCTCCGAGAACGAGGAGCGCTCGGCCCGCCTCGCCGAACGCGCCCTTCCCGAGGCAGGCCTCTCCCCGGCCGCCACGGCCGAGGTAGCCCGTCTGGTCCGCCTCACGGTCACCCATGACCCGTCGGCCGACGACCGCAACGGCGAGGTCCTCTGCGACGCCGACCTGGCGATACTGGCGGCGCCCCCGAGGACGTACGCCACCTACACGGCCGCCGTCCGCGAGGAGTACGGCTTCGTCCCGTGCGAGGCCTTCCGGGAGGGCCGCGCCGCGGTTCTGCGCCAACTCCTCGAGCTGCCACGGCTGTTCCGAACGCCGTACGGGACGGCGGAGTGGGAGGCACCGGCGCGCCACAACATCGAGGCGGAGCTGGCCGTACTGACGGCTGGGGACAACACGCGCCGGAGCCGCGGAGCGGAGTCCTAGGCACGCGGCTGCGTACGCCGCTTGGGTCTGCGCAGGCCGGCCCCATGGAGCAGCCGCACCACCTCACGGCTGCCGACCTCGACCGCTCCGGCCCACACGACGTCCGCGTACCGGTGCGACGGGATGTCGTAGTGGTCCCGCTCGAAGGCCCGGGGCGGGACGCCCAGCTCCGCGGCGAACAGATGCAGTTCGTCGTACGAGACGTCGCTGATCAGGTGGGACCACATGCGGCCGTGTCCCGGCCAGGTGGGCGGGTCGATGTAGACCGTCACGAGGAGGGCGCCCCGCCGGTCGCGGAGCCGAGCGCGCCCACCGCCGAGACCTTTACACCGGCCTGGTGACACACCCAGTGCGGATTGGGCCCCAGTTCCGGTTCGACGTCGAGGGCGTGCGGGTCGCCGGTACCGCAGACGGGGCACAGCGGCCAGCGCCCGTACCGTTCGAGCAGCGCGTCCTGTACGTCCTGGGCGACGAGTCCCGCCACGTACGCGACGCCGTCCGGCCACTGCTCCACCCACCAGCGTCGCTGGACGACCGACTCCTCGACGAGCGAGACGACGTCGGCCTCGGCTACCTGGCCCGCCACGAGATCGGCGAGCA
>CBFGQM010000226.1:0-9021 GCA_965650905.1 uncultured Streptomyces sp.
CCCACGCAGGACGTGGTGGCTCATGCCAAGGAGGTGGGCAAGGGCGTCATGTTCGCGGCGCCGCTGGAGCTTGGGGCCAAGGGGGCGTTGCTGGCGTGGTCCGTCGCGGCGCTGCTGGTCCATCTCGGGCTGACGGCGTTGTTCGGGCCGCGGGATCCGGATCCGTATCAGCCGAGCCCGTATGGTGCGCCTCTGCCTCCGACGTAGGGGCGGGTTTGTCCGGGGCGGGCCGGCACCAGAGTTTTCGCCCCCGCCGCCCCTACCCGTTGAGTTCCCTGGGGCTCCGCCTCAGGGAGCTCCTCACACGCCCCCAGCCACCGCTGGGGCCCCGGGAACGGATCGAGGGGTCACGCGCGGGCGACGGGCGCCGGGACCGCTTCGGTGAGTTTGGCCAAGTCGTCGGGGCACAACTCGACTTCGAGGCCGCGGCGGCCCGCCGAGACGCAGATCGTGGTGTGGGACGAGGCCGAGGAGTCGAGCACCGTGCGCAGCTTCTTGCGTTGACCGAGCGGGGAGATGCCGCCGCGGACGTACCCCGTCGTGCGTTCCGCGGCCGCCGGGTCGGCCATCGTGGCGCGTTTGCCGCCGACCGCTGCCGCCAGGGCCTTCAGGTCGAGTGAGCCCGCCACGGGGACGACGGCCACCGTGAGCTCGCCGTCGACGTCCGCGACCAGGGTCTTGAAGACCCGGTCGGGGGACACGCCCATCGCCTCGGCCGCCTCCTCGCCGTACGACGGGTGCGACGGGTCGTGCTGGTAGGCGTGGACCGTGTACGGGACCCCGGCCGCGGTGAGCGCCATGGTCGCGGGCGTGCCTGCGGACCGCTGCTGTTTCTTCGTCTTCTTCGCCATCAGCCTCTTCGCCATCGGTCTTCTCGCGTCAGCCTTCTCGCGTACGTCGGTGGAGAGTCGCGTCAGTTCAGACTCGTCGGGCCGCGTGTCAGGTCCGCCGCGGGCAGTGACGGCAGGTTACGGATGATCGAGGTCTCCGCGCGCAGCATTCTCAGCTCCTCGCGCAGGCGCGACGCCGTGTCCGGGGCCTGGAGCAGGTGCTGCTTCGCAGGGACGTCCAGCACCGCCGCGGCCGCGACCAGGTACGAGACGACGGACGGCTCGTCCGGCAGCTCGGCCCTGGCCGACAGGGACCGCTCACGCGCCCCGGCCAGCCGCTTCTGGTACTGCCCGAAGGCCCGCAACACCCCTTCGGCCAGCGGCCCGGCCTCGTCCCCCGGCTCCTCCACCAGCTCCTCGAGCTCGGCCGTCAGAAACGAACCGGACGCGTCCACCGACAGTAGCCGCACCCGGGTCGTCCCGGTGGCCAGCACCTCGAAGCTGCCGTCGGCCCGCTCCCGGATGGTCGCCGCGTCCGCGACGCAGCCGACCTCGTGGAAGGCCTTCGCCGGGTCGTCACCGAAGCCGGCGGAGGGCCCGCGTCCGGGTACGGCCGTCTGGTCCGGCATGCCGGGGGCGCTCTGCACGACCTCGTGACCGTCACGGATGGCGACGACGGCGAACCGGCGCGGCTCGTCCTCGGGAGTCTTCAGTAACTCGCGCATCATGGCGCGGTAACGCTCCTCGAAGACGTTCAGGGGCAGCACGAGGCCCGGGAAGAGTACGGAGTTCAGGGGGAAGAGCGGGAGCCGGACGGTGGTCACGACGCAGAAGCCTAATGGTCGCAGGGGCCGGCGGGGCAGCCGTGCTCACTCCTTGGATGCGCGACATCCTCGTTCCGTGATGTCGTCCCTTCATCGCGTCCAAGCACGCAGCGCAGGCGTGCCCGTGGTACACGTCGACCCCGCCCACACCTCGCAAAGGTGCTGCGAGTGCGGACACGTCTACAAGAAGAACCGGGTCGACGAACCGGGTCGACCAGGCCCTCTTCCTCTGCCGGAACTGCGGGGTCGTGCCCACGCGGACCAAAACGCTTGCCACAACATCGCCCAACGGTGGCGCCGCGATGTGGAATGCGGGGCGTGAGTCACGCGTCCCTGCCACCCCGTAAGGGGTGCCTGGACGGAGGAGTCCACCCAGCAGCCAGCCTGATCGGGCCGGGCCACCGCACGCGGAGGGCCGGGGTGCGTGTCGGGCGGACCACCAGTTCGGGGTGCGTGTCGGTCAGACCACCGGTTGGGTGCCACGTCGGACCGAACACCGGCTCCGGACGCGTGTCGGCCGACGATCAGGGGTGTGGCGGCCCATGATCCGGTTGTGTGCAGGCCGCTGATCCGCTGCTCGTATCAGCGATTGATACAGCCGTCCGACGCCCGATCCCCGTCTGAGAGAATTGGCCCTGTGATCTCCCGTATCGACCTGCGCGGCGACGCCCTCCCCGAGGGCTCGGCCCTGCGCGACCTGCTGCCCCGAGCCGACTTCGACGTCTCGGCCGCCCTGGAGAAGGTGCGTCCGATCTGCGAGGCCGTGCATCATCGGGGCGATGCCGCGCTGATCGACTACGCGGAGAAGTTCGACGGCGTGCGGCTGGATCAGGTGCGCGTGTCCGCCGCGGCCCTCGCGCGGGCCCTGGAGGAGCTCGACCCCGCTGTGCGCGCCGCCCTGGAGGAGTCGATCCGCCGCGCCCGCATCGTCCACCGCGAGCAGCGCCGCACCACGCACACCACCCAGGTCGTGCCCGGCGGCACGGTCACGGAGAAGTGGGTGCCGGTGGAGCGGGTCGGGCTGTACGCGCCCGGTGGCCGCTCGGTCTACCCGTCCTCCGTGATCATGAACGCCGTGCCGGCGCAGGAGGCGGGCGTCGGCTCGATGGCGCTCGCGTCCCCGCCGCAGAAGGACTTCGGGGGCACCCCGCACCCCACCATCCTCGCCGCCTGCGCGCTGCTCGGCATCGACGAGGTGTACGCCGCCGGAGGCGCCCAGGCCGTCGCGATGTTCGCGCACGGCACCGAGTCCTGCGCGCCCGCCGACATGGTCACCGGCCCCGGCAACATCTGGGTCGCCGCGGCCAAGCGGTACTTCACCGGCAAGATCGGCATCGACACCGAGGCCGGCCCCACCGAGATCGCGGTCCTCGCGGACGAGACCGCCGACCCGGTGCACGTCGCCGCCGACCTGATCAGCCAGGCGGAGCACGACCCGCTCGCGGCGGCCGTCCTCGTCACCGACTCCGTCGCGCTGGCCGACGCCGTCGAGAAGGAGCTGGCACCCCAGGTCGCGGCCACCAAGCACATCGAGGACCGGATCGCCCCGGCACTGGCGGGCAGGCAGTCCGCGATCGTCCTGGTCGACGGCGTGGACGCGGGCCTGCGGGTCGTGAACGCGTACGGCGCCGAGCACCTGGAGGTCCAGACGGCCGACGCCACCGCGGTGGCGGACCGCGTGACGAACGCGGGCGCGATCTTCATCGGCCCCTGGGCGCCCGTGTCGCTGGGCGACTACGCGGCGGGCTCCAACCATGTCCTGCCGACGGGCGGCTGTGCCTGCCACTCGTCCGGCCTCTCCGTGCAGTCCTTCCTGCGCGGCATCCACATCGTCGACTACACGCGCGAGGCCCTCGCGGAGGTGGCGCACCACGTGGTGACGCTCGCCGACGCCGAGGATCTGCCCGCTCACGGTGCCGCGATCAAGGCGCGTTTCGGATGGAAGGTGCCCGGCAAGTGAGTTCCTTCGGAATCGACGACCTCCCGGTCCGTGACGAACTGCGCGGCAAGTCCCCCTACGGCGCACCGCAACTCGACGTCCCCGTACGCCTGAACACCAACGAGAACCCGTACCCGCTGCCCGAGCCGCTCGTCGAGCGGATCGCCGAGCGGGTGCGCGAGGCCGCCCGGAACCTCAACCGCTATCCCGACCGGGACGCGGTGGAGCTGCGCACCGGGCTGGCCGAATACCTGACGAAGACCGGCAAGTACGCGGTCGGCGTCGAGAACGTGTGGGCGGCCAACGGATCCAACGAGGTCATCCAGCAGCTGCTGCAGACCTTCGGCGGGCCCGGCCGTACGGCGATCGGCTTCGAGCCCTCGTACTCGATGCACGGCCTGATCGCGCGCGGCACCGGTACCGGCTGGATCTCCGGTCCCCGCAACGACGACTTCACGATCGATCTCGCCGCCGCCGAGCAGGCGATCGCCGATTGCCGGCCGGACGTCGTCTTCGTCACGACCCCCAACAACCCCACGGGCAACGCGGTTGCGCCCCAGACGGTCCTCGCCCTGTACGAGGCCGCGCAGGCGGCCAAGCCGTCCAGGGTGGTCGTGGACGAGGCGTACATCGAGTTCAGCCACGGCGACTCGCTGCTGCCGCTGCTCGAAGGACGGCCGAACCTCGTCGTTTCCCGGACCATGTCGAAGGCGTTCGGCGCGGCCGGGCTGCGGCTCGGCTATCTTGCCGCGCATCCGGCGGTCGTGGACGCCGTCCAGCTCGTACGGCTGCCGTACCACCTGTCGGCCGTCACACAGGCGACCGCGCTGGCAGCCCTGGAGCACACCGACACACTACTGAAGTACGTCGAGCAGCTGAAGACCGAGCGGGACCGGCTGGTCGCGGAGCTGCGCGCGATCGGCTACGAGGTGACCGAGTCGGACGCCAACTTCGTGCAGTTCGGTCGGTTCACCGATTCCCACGAGACCTGGCGGAAGATCCTCGACCGGGGCGTCCTGGTCCGGGACAACGGCGTACCGGGGTGGCTGCGGGTGTCCGCCGGCACCCCGGCCGAGAACGACGCGTTCCTCGACGCGGTCCGTGAGCTGCTGTGTTTCATGGGGGACTCCCCCAAACCCCCGAAGGAGCAGAACGCATGAGCCGCGTAGGCCGTGTCGAACGGAACACCAAGGAGACCTCCGTCCTGGTCGAGATCGACCTGGACGGCAGCGGAAAGGTCGACGTGTCGACAGGCGTCGGCTTCTACGACCACATGCTCGACCAACTCGGCCGCCACGGTCTGTTCGACCTGACCGTGAAGACCGAGGGCGATCTGCACATCGACTCGCACCACACCATCGAGGACACGGCTCTGGCGCTGGGCGCGGCCTTCAAGCAGGCACTCGGCGACAAGGTGGGGATCTACCGGTTCGGCAACTGCACGGTCCCGCTGGACGAGTCGCTCGCCCAGGTGACCGTCGACCTCTCCGGCCGCCCGTATCTCGTGCACACGGAGCCCGAGAAGATGGCGCCGATGATCGGCGAGTACGACACGACGATGACCCGGCACATCCTGGAGTCCTTCGTCGCGCAGGCGCAGATCGCGCTGCACGTGCACGTGCCCTACGGGCGCAACGCGCACCACATCGTGGAGTGCCAGTTCAAGGCGCTGGCCCGGGCGCTGCGCTACGCTTGCGAGCGCGACCCGCGTGCCGCCGGCATCCTCCCGTCCACGAAGGGTGCCCTGTAGAGCCATGAGCGGGCTGTCCACCGTACTGATCGTCCTCGGCCTCTTCCTGGTCGGCGGCATCGTCTCCTTCGTCAAACAGCAGATGCCGAAGAGCCTCGTCGTGCTGCTCTCCATCGGAGCCGCGATGTGTCTCGTGGCGGGAGTCCTCCGGCTGGAGGTGTGGAATTGAGTACGCCTTCGAAACGAGTGGTCGTCTTCGACTACGGCTTCGGGAACGTCCGGTCCGCCGAACGCGCGCTCGCGCGCGCGGGTGCCGAGGTCGAGATCACCCGCGACTTCGACAGGGCCATGAACGCCGACGGGCTGCTGGTGCCCGGTGTCGGCGCCTTCGCCGCCTGTATGCGCGGGCTGAAGGAGGCGCGCGGCGACTGGATCGTGGACCGCCGCCTGGCCGGTGGCCGTCCGGTGATGGGGATCTGCGTCGGCATGCAGATCCTCTTCGCGCGCGGCATCGAGCACGGCGTTCAGACCGAGGGCCTCGACGAGTGGCCCGGCTCGGTCGAGCCGTTGCAGGCCGATATCGTGCCGCACATGGGCTGGAACACCGTGGAGGCGCCGACCGGTTCGGAGCTCTTCGCGGGGCTCGACGCGGACTCCCGCTTCTACTTCGTCCACTCGTACGCCGTCCACGACTGGTCCATGGAGATCGCGAACCCGGCGATGCGGGCGCCCCTGGTGACCTGGTCGACGCACGGCAAGCCCTTCGTGGCGGCCGTCGAGAACGGCGCTCTGTGGGCGACCCAGTTCCACCCCGAGAAGTCCGGCGACGCCGGAGCACAGCTGCTGAACAACTGGATCGGAACCCTGTGATGGCCCCGAAGCTCGAACTCCTCCCCGCCGTGGACGTCCGTGACGGCCAGGCGGTCCGCCTGGTGCACGGCCAGTCCGGTACGGAGACCTCGTACGGCTCTCCGCTCGAGGCGGCCCTCGCCTGGCAGCGGGCGGGTGCCGAGTGGCTGCACCTCGTCGACCTGGACGCCGCGTTCGGAACGGGCGACAACCGGGCACTGATCGCCGAGGTCGCCAAGGCGATGGACATCAAGGTCGAGCTGTCCGGCGGCATCCGCGACGACGACACGCTCGCCGCCGCGCTCGCCACCGGCTGCACCCGCGTCAACCTGGGCACGGCCGCCCTGGAGACCCCCGAGTGGGTCGCCAAGGCCATCGCTCAGCACGGCGACAAGATCGCGGTCGGTCTCGACGTACGCGGCACGACGCTGCGCGGTCGCGGCTGGACCCGTGACGGTGGTGACCTCTACGAGACGCTGGAGCGCCTCAACTCCGAGGGCTGCGCCCGCTACGTCGTCACGGACATCGCCAAGGACGGCACGCTGCAGGGCCCGAACCTGGAGCTGCTGAAGAACGTCTGCGCGGCGACGGACCGCCCGGTGGTGGCCTCCGGCGGCGTGTCCTCGCTGGACGACCTCCGCGCCATCGCCGAACTCGTTCCGCTCGGCGTGGAGGGCGCGATCGTCGGGAAGGCGCTCTACGCGAAGGCGTTCACCCTGGAAGAGGCCCTGGAGGCCGTGTCGTGACCGCCGTGAAGAGGGATGCGGTGTCGGTGTCATGACGGCGGAAGCCGTGCGGCGTGTGCAGAGCGGGAGCCCCTGGGAGGAGTCCTTCGGTTTCGCGCGCGCCGTCGCGGCGGGCGACCGCGTTCTGGTGGCGGGCACCACGTCCTTCCAGGGGAACCTGCTGCACGGCGAGGGCGACCCGTACGAGCAGGCCCGAGTGGCCTTCTCCAACGCCCTGGACGCGATACGCCGGTTCGGGCTCGGTGCCGAGTCCGTGATCCGTACGCGGATGTATCTCACCCACGCGCGGGACGTGGACGAGGTGGGCCGGGCCCACAAGGAGATCTTCGACTCCGTGCGCCCTGCCTCGACCCTGCTCATCGTGGAGGGCTTCGTCGATCCGCGCATCCTGGTCGAAGTGGAAGTGGAAGCATTCAGAGGAGCCGTGAATCCATGACCCTGGCGGTCCGAGTCATCCCCTGCCTGGACGTCGACAACGGCCGGGTCGTCAAGGGCGTCAACTTCCAGAACCTGCGCGACGCGGGCGACCCCGTCGAGATGGCCAAGGTGTACGACGCCGAAGGCGCCGACGAGCTGACTTTCCTGGACATCACGGCGTCCTCCGGCAACCGCGAGACCACGTACGACGTGGTGCGCCGCACGGCGGAGCAGGTGTTCATCCCGCTGACGGTGGGCGGCGGGGTGCGCACGGCCGAGGACGTCGACAAGCTGCTGCGGGCCGGGGCGGACAAGGTCGGCGTGAACACTGCGGCCATCGCCCGCCCCGAACTGATCCGCGAGATCGCGGAGCGCTTCGGACGACAGGTACTGGTCCTCTCGGTCGACGCGCGCAGGACAGCGTCCGGGAGCTTCGAGGTGACGACGCACGGCGGCCGCGAGGGCACCGGCATCGACGCCGTCGAGTGGGCGCACCGGGCCGCCGAGCTGGGCGCGGGGGAGATCCTTCTCAACTCGATGGACGCGGACGGAACGAAGGACGGCTACGACATCGAGATGATCGGGGCCGTACGCAAGCATGTGACCGTCCCCCTGATCGCCAGCGGTGGCGCCGGGCGGCTCGCCCACTTCCCACCGGCGATCGCCGCGGGCGCGGACGCCGTGCTCGCAGCGTCCGTGTTCCACTTCGGTGATCTGCGGATCGGCGAGGTGAAGGAGACGCTGCGGGGGGCGGGGCACGCCGTGCGCGCCACCTGATCCCCCCGAGCTGTCGGCGTGGCCCTCCTTTCGGGGCTCCGCCGACGGTTCCGAGGGTCAGGCCGCCCAGACAGGTCCGGGTGCCTCGCGCGGCTCAGATCCCGAGCTGTTTCGCCTCGTGCAGCCTCGCGATCGCGTCCTTCTCGCCGTCCAGTCCGACATCGGCCGAGCTCTGCCGGCCGTACGCGAACAGCAGCAGCTCGGAGGGCTCGCCGGTCACCGTCACCACCGGGGTTCCCCGTTTGGCGACCGCCGTCCGACCGTCCGGGCGGCGCAGCACCAGGCCGACCGGTGCCTTACGGCCCATGAGGCGGGCCGTCCGCTCCAGGCCCGACCACAGGAAGTCGGCGAAGACCGGATCGATCTCGCGCGGCGTCCAGTTGGGCTGGGCACGGCGTACGTCCTCGGCGTGGATGTAGAACTCCGTCGCGTTCGACGCCTCGTCGACCTGCTTCAGGGCGAAGGGCGAGAACCGCGGTGGGCCCGTACGGATCAGCTGGACCAGCTCCTCGTAGGGCCTCTCGGCGAACTCCGCCATCACCCGCTCCAGACGCGGCGCCAGCGGCTTGATCAGAATCCCGGCCGCGGCGTCCGTGCGCCGCTCCCGGGTGACCACGTGGGCCGCGAGGTCCCGGGCGGTCCAGCCCTCGCAGAGCGTGGGTGCGTCGGGGCCCGCGGTCTCCAACAGGTCGGCGAGAAGAAGTCGTTCACGCTTGGCATGGGTCGACATGCCTGCCAGCCTACGACCGGGTAGCCGGTCCGCCCACCCGAATCCCGGTGACCGCGGCCCACTGAAGCCTGCCGGTGCTCAATGCCCGGGGGCACCCCTGTCCGCCGGGCCCCTCTCATCCAGTGGACGCCGGCCGGACCCGCCCCGCGGCCGGACCCGCCCCGCGGCCGGACCCGCGCGGCCGGACCCGCCCCGCGGCCGGACCCGCCCCGCGGGCGC
>CBFGQM010000227.1:0-9020 GCA_965650905.1 uncultured Streptomyces sp.
GACGGACCGGATCCCCTCCTACCGCTGCTCCATGGGCGTGAAGCTGCCGGGACCGGGGGCGCTGGCCGCGTACTGGCGTACGCCGATGGCTTCCGTCCTGCCGGAGGAGGCCGGTGATCGGCTCGTGCTCGACCTGCGCTCCGCCGCGTACGCGACCGCGTGGAAGCCGACGGGGGAGGTCGCGGGGCGTACGGCGAGCGTGCGGGTGCTGCACTCCCAGGTGGTCGACGGGGTGGAGAAGCGGTCCGTCGTCAGCCACTTCAACAAGGCCACGAAGGGCAGGATCGTGCGGAACCTGCTGATGGCGGGGGCCTCGCCGAAGGGGCCGGCGGAGCTGGTGGTTGCGTTGCGGGACCTCGGGTATGCGGTGGAGGCCCAGACGCCGGCGCGGGCGGGGAAGCCCTGGGCGCTGGACGTGGTCGTGACGGAGATCCACTGACCCCGATCCCCGCGTTCCACCGAGCCACCGCAAACCACTACAAGCAACTACAAGCAACTACAAGCAACTACAAGCAACTGGGGCAGGCCACTGCAGTATGGGCAACACCCTGTGAAGCTTCTCCGGAAGCGGGGCCGAGCGCGACTGAGAGAACGCTTCAGCGCAGGTGGGACGTGTCGTTGAGCAGCCGCAGGCTCGCACCGCCGTCCGCGTAGTACGCCACTGCCGAGAGCGAGGCCGCCGACAGCTCCATCCGGAACAGGCACTCCGGCGGGGCGCCCAGGACGAGCCGTACGAGGGTCTTGATCGGCGTGACGTGGGAGACGAGGAGCACGGTGCGGCCCGGGTGGGTGGCGAGCAGCTTGTCCCGGGCCGTGGCCACGCGCCGGGCGACCGCCGCGAAGCTCTCGCCCCCGCCGGTGGGTTCGGCCTCCGCCGAGGCCAGCCACTCGTTCAAGTCGTCCGGGTACCGCTCCCGCACCTCGCCGAAGGTCAGACCTTCCCATGCTCCGAAGCCCGTCTCCCGCAACCCGTCCTCGATACACACGTCCAGCCCGAGCCGCTCGGCAACGATGCCGGCGGTTTCGCGACAGCGGGCCAGGGGCGACGAGACGACGTCCTGTACGGTTGCGCGCACGGCGAGCGCCTCCGCAACCCGCTGAGCCTGGGTCCGCCCCGCCTTCGACAGTCCCGGATCGCTCCCCCCGCTCCCGGAGAACCGCTTCTGAGGCGTCAGCGGCGTCTCCCCGTGCCGCAGCAGTACGAAGGTCGCGGGCGCCCCGAGGTCGGGAGGCGCACCGACCGCCGCCACCTTCCGCGCGGCCCGCACGGCCTCGGCACGCGCACCGGGCTCGATACCCGCAACAGCCTCCATGCCGCAACAGCCTCGGCGCAGGGCCCCGAGGCCCCCTACAGACCGGACTCGGCGGTGCGGACGAGGATGCGACGGCAGTTCTCGCAGCGCAGCACGGCGTCCGGGGCGGCCGCCTTCACCTCGTTGATTTCGGTGATGTTGAGCTCGAGGCGACAGCCCTCGCAGCGCCGCTGGTAAAGGCGGGCCGCGCCGATGCCGCCCTGCTGCTCGCGCAGCTTGTCGTAGAGCTTCAGGAGGTCGGCGGGCACAGAGCCCGCGATGACCTCGCGCTCCTTCGCCGCCGACGCCGCCTCGCCGTCGAGGGACTCGTACTCCGCGTCCCGCCGCGCCGTCGCGTCGTCGATCTTCGACTGGACGGAGGAGACCCGCTCGGTCAGCTCGGTCACCCGCTCCTGCGCGGCCTCGCGGCGCTCCATGACCTCCAGGACAACGTCCTCCAGGTCTCCCTGACGCTTGGCGAGGGAGGCGATCTCGTGCTGGAGGTTCTCCAGGTCCTTGGGGGACGCGACGGCACCGGAGTCGAGGCGCTGCTGGTCGCGGGCCGCGCGCCGGCGGACCTGGTCGACATCCTGCTCCGCCTTCGTCTGCTCGCGGGCGCAGTCGCTCTCCTCGGTCTGCGCGGCCACGAGCAGGTCGCGCAACTGCGTGAGGTCCTTGTTCAGCGACGCGATCTCGGCGTGCTCGGGCAGCGACTTCCGCTTGTGCGCCAGCTGCTGCAGGCGTACGTCGAGGGCCTGGACGTCGAGGAGTCGGATCTGGTCGGCGGGCGCGGCGTTCAGTTGGGGGCTCCAGGTGAAGGCGAGTGGGTGGTCCACGGGTCGGTGACCGTCTTCGAGACATGGACGCGAAGTCCCCATCCATGGCGGTCGGAGATCTCGTCGAGCTGGGCGGCGGCCAGCTCGCACCAGGGCCACTCGGTGGCCCAGTGCGCCGCGTCGAGAAGCGCGAGAGGACTGTGCTCACGGGCCTCGGACGCCGGGTGGTGGCGCAGGTCCGCGGTGAGAAAGGCATCGACGCCCGCGGCACGTACGTCGTCGAAGAGGCTGTCGCCGGAGCCGCCGCTGACCGCGACGGTCCGTACGAGCGCCCCGGGGTCGCCCGCGACGCGGATCCCCTGCGCGGTGGCGGGCAGCCGCTCGGCGGCCCGCGCCGCCAGCTCACGGACGGTCAGCGGATGGTCGAGCTCGCAGACCCGGCCCAGGCCGCGGCGGCCGTCGGGGTCGGACGGGTCCGGCACGAGGGGACGTACGACGCGCAGGTCCAGCGCGCCCGCGAGGGCGTCGCTGACTCCCGGGTCCGCCCGGTCGGCGTTCGTGTGGGCGACGTGCAGCGCGATGTCGTTCTTGATGAGGTTGTGGACCGCGCGGCCCTTGAAGGTCGAGGCCACCACCGTCGTCGTACCGCGCAGGTAGAGCGGGTGGTGGGTGACCAGCAGGTCGGCGTCCAGCTCCATCGCCTCGTCCACGATGCCCTGGACGGGGTCGACGGCGAACAGCACGCGCGTGACCTCCTGGTCCGGGTCGCCGCACACCGTACCGACCGCGTCCCAGGCCTCTGCCCTCTCGGGAGGCCAGAGGGCGTCGAGCTCGGCGATGACTTCAGACAGACGGGGCACGGTAGAAAGGCTACCCGCCTCTCCTGCGTACCCCGGCGGCCCCATCCGCCCCGGCTCATTTCACGGGTCCCGGCTCACTTCACACGACCCGGCTCACTTCACACGACCCGGCTCACCTCACGAGGTGACCGCGCAGGTCGTCCAGCATCTGGTCCGCCGCCGTGACACCGAGACCCGAGGTACCAGGTCTCGTCCGGTACGGCCTCGGCCGGGCAGGAACGGGACGTCCTTCATCGCGCCGAGCCTCTTCCACAGCGGGTCGTCTCGTCCCTGGCGTGCTTGATCGTGCGCCAGAACTCCCCCCGACCGTGCGCGGGAACTCCCCGGCCTTCACCGCGCTGCCCATCCGCCGTCTCCTCAGCAGCCTCGGTCAAAGTCCTCGCCGCCTGCGCGACAGATCCGCCGAAATCATATCCAGCACACCACCTCTCGTTCTCTCAGGCGAATCCACCGATGGCCACCCGTATGTGTGAAGCGGCTGCTCACCGGTCCCCCATGTGTACGCACGAAACTAACTTCATTACCGGAGGTGACCACACGATGACGGTCTGTACCTCCCCCAAGCTCTCGGCCTCGGCCGAGCAGGGGGAATCCCCAACGGCCGCGGCGGACAACCGGAACGAGTGGACTGCGCGGGCAGGGTGCGTGATCTCAGCCGACGGGTCCTATGCGGCACGCCTGGCCCGGGACGGCGCTTCCTGGTTCCCCGAGCGCTGGACCCTGGACGGCCCCGAGCCGTACGCCGTGCGGCTGCCGGGCAACCAGCCGGAGGCGCCCGGCACGGAGGTACTGCCGATGGCGGACGGGCGGGTGCTCATCCACCGCGTGAGGGACGGGCGGCACGCGTTCTCGCTGCTGTACCCGACCGGCCCGGGTACGGGTGAGGTGCCACTCGGCGCGGTGGAATGCCGCGAAGACGAGACGGAGTTGCGGCTCCTGCCGCCCGCCCCCGGCGGCTCGCGCGCGTACGCCGCTGCCGTGGGCCGGGGTTCGACCGTCGTGTGGCAGGTGGCGGGCGGCGCCTTCGGTCCCGAGCAGCTCGCGGAGGTGCCGGGCCGCTGCTCGGGCGGGACCTGGCTGGGCGGCGGGGACCGCCTGCTCGCCCTGGACCGGGAGCTGGACGGCCGGACCAAGACCGTGGTGGTCGACCTGGGGCGCGGTGGCGAGGTGTCGCCCCTGCTGCAGATCGCCGAGGAGAGCGACGACCGACTGCTGCTCGCGGACGCCGACAGCGGGCTGCTGCTGATCCGCTCGGACGCGCCGTCACCCGGTCGCGACCGGCTCGGCTGGGGCGTCTTGGGGAGCACGCTTCCGGTGCGTTTCCCGGAGTGCCTGCGCCTGACCGTCCCCCAGCCCTCGGGCGGAGGAAGGGCCGGGGGCGCCCTCGCGGTGACGCCGTTCGCGATCCAGCCGGGTCAGGTGCTGACGCCGGAGAGCTGCGCGGTGGCGCTGCGGATCGACGGCCCGTTTGGCAGTTGGCTCGGGGTATGGCGGCCCGCTGAGCGGCAGGTCCACCAACTTCCCGCGCCCGAAGGATGGTTGACGGGAGCGGGGCGATGGTCCAAGGACGGGGTGCTCCATCTGCCGTGCGCGACGAGGGCGATGCCGTGCGGCGTGTCACGGGTGGCGGCACCCATGGGGGTGGGGGATGCGGGGGCCGGGGATCCGGGCACGGGCGATCCGGACGCTACGGGTGGGGCAGGGGCCGAGGCAGCGGCTGAACCTTCGGCCAAGGCGCCGCGATCGTTCCCCGCCCCCCCGGATCAGCCCTCATCGGCCTATGGGGATCCCTCGTCGGCCCGTCCGGTGCCCTTGCAGCAGGCGCCGCTCACGAAGCAGACGCTCGCGAGCGCCTTCGCGGGACGCCGGTCGGCACAGGCGTCCGGCCATGCACCCGGCGCCGGCGGAATGCCTCCGGGGTAGTAACCGCCGAGTAGCCCCCTCCTACCACATCTGACCGGCCGAAAGACCGCCCGTTGAACTCGCCCGCACCGCACCGAAGGATCTTGTTGACGGGGTGAACTGCTACATGAACGACGCAAACCACACGGAGATGACAGCCACCGACCCGCGCGTGACGACCGACCCCGTGACGGCCACCGACCCGCCCGTGACGGCCACCGATCCGCGGGGAGCGGTCACCGACCCGCGGGTGGCTGTGTCCCGGGCCACCGGCGGCGGCCGCGGCCGGCACCGGGGTCCCGTTTGCGCGCAGGACGACGAGGCGCCCCCTCGCGGCCGGCACCGCAAGCCCGCTGAGCAGACCGACGCGGCAGCCTGACGACACCGGCGGCCTGACGACACCACAGGATCTCTACGTCGCACGGCCCCGCCCGAGGCCCGCCGTCGGGCGGGACCCTCTGGTATGCGCCCTGTGCGCACTCACGGCTGTCCGTGCTTGAGTTCCAGCACCTCCGACGCCGCGAGCGTCTGGCCCGCCGGGCGTTTGGCGTGGTGCGGCGTACGCACCCGTCGCCCACCGCGCCCGGGGCGGTACGGCACGATGGGCGCCGGCAGACCCGTACGACCGGACCGACCCGTACGACCAGGAGGAACCCCATGCCCGCGCCCACGCCGGCGGCACCCGAGCCGGAGATCCTCGCCGTCTTCGAGGGCGCCAAGGGGTTCATGCCGGTCCGCGAAGGACTCGCGCTGTACGCCGCCGCGACCGAGGCGGGCGCGCTCGGGCTCCCCCTCCTGGAGGTCGGCACGTACTGCGGCCGCTCCACGATCCTGCTCGCCGACGCAGCCCGCGAGGCGGGCGTCACGGCGGTCACGGTCGACCACCACCGCGGCAGCGAGGAACAGCAGCCCGGCTGGGAGTATCACGACCCGGCTACCATCGATCCGGAACTCGGCCGGATGGACACGCTCCCCACGTTCCGCCGCAACCTCCACAAGGCCGGCCTGGAAAACCACGTGGTCGCGCTGGTCGGCCAGTCGCCCCAGATCGCGGCCTTCTGGCGGACCCCTCTCGGTCTTGTCTTCATCGACGGCGGCCACACCGACGAGCACGTGTCCGCCGACTACGAGGGCTGGGCCCCGCATGTCGCCGAGAGCGGCCTCCTCCTGCTCCACGACGTGTTCCCCGACCCGGCGGACGAGTTCACCGGCCAGGCCCCGTACCGCGTTTACCTCCGCGCCCTGAAGTCCGGCGCGTTCACCGAGGTCTCGGCCACCGACTCGCTGCGCGTCCTGCGGCGCACGGGGCCGGGGATCTGAGGCCAGAAATCCGGGGCGGGTATCTGAGGCCAGGGATCTGAGGCGGGTATCTGAGGTCAGTGGCTCAGCGCGGCTTTGGCGGCCACGATGATCAGGCCGAGGAGCAGGTTGACGGCACCCTCGGCGATCATCTGGAAGCGGGGGACACCGGCGCGTGCGGCGCCCAGGGACGCCCAGAAGACCTGTTGGGCCACGGCGGCACCCAGGGCCAGCCATTCGGTCGCCTCCATGCCAGGTCCCAGGAGGGGGCTGACGGCGACGACCACGGCGGGCAGGGCCGCGGCCTCGACGATCGGCCACTCGTGCGCGGCGACCCGGCGAATCTCGCGCCGGCTCCAGGGCCGGCCCACCGGACGTTCGCCCGCCAGACGCGCGTAGACGTGCGTGGCCCAGAACACGAGGCCCGTGACGAGCAGGAGCAGCACGAGTTCGAGGCTCGGATAGTCGCCGAAGGTGGTGGCGGTGGCCATGACGGAGGCGGCCAGCAGAGAGCCGTACACGGCACCGGCGTAATCGGTGCGGGCCGCACCCGGTGCGTTGATGCGGCCCACGGGCGGGGTGGTGGAGCGGCTCACCGTCCCACGGTACGGCGCGGGGAGTCGGCCCGCGCGCGGAGCGCGTCCTCCCCTGTGGAGCAGCGGGAAGCGGAGGGCGAGCGGGAGGAGTTCAGATCGGTGTACCGCTACCCACCGCCCCTGACCTGTATGTTCGTCTTCCTTGATGGACCGCGTGGGCACTAGGGAAGCCCGATAGGGTGGCGGACGTGTCGTACGTAGGTCCGGACTTCGATCCTCCCCGCCCGCCGCGCCGCTTCGGGCGCGGGCTGCTGACCGTCGCTGTCGCCGCTCTGGTGCCGGGTGCGTTGGTGGGGTACCTGGTGTGGCAGGCGGTGGATGACTCCGGCGGGGGTGGGACGAACGGGCCGGCGGCACCGTCGCAGTCGTCGCCTTCGTCGAGCAAGTCCGCCTCGCCCAGCGCCTCGCGGTCGAACGACGACAAAGAGCCGAACGAACCGGCTGCGTCCCCCTCCTCCTCCCCCTCCTCTGCCTCGCGCCCCGCCGTCTCAGGATCCCTCAAGGGCAAAGTCGTGGTCATCGACCCGGGGCACAACCCCGGCAACTTCCAGCACACGGTCGAGATCAACCGCAAGGTCGACATCGGTACGCATGCGAAGGAGTGCGACACGACCGGCGCGTCCACCAACGCCGGTTACCCGGAAGCCCGGTTCACCCTCGACGTCTCGCGCCGCTTGCGCACGCTGCTCGAAAAGCAGGGCGCCACGGTGAAGTTCACACAGGACGGCGACCGGGCCTGGGGGCCGTGTGTCGACGAGCGGGCCCGGATCGGCAACAAGGCGGACGCGGACGCCGTGGTCTCCATCCACGCGGACGGCTCGGCGCCCGGCAATCGCGGTTTCCATGTGATCCTGCCCGGTTCCGTGCACGTCGGCGCCGCCGACACCCGCCTCATCGTCGCCCCGTCCCGCGAGCTGGGTGAGCGCATCGCGGGCAACTTCGTCCGCGCCACCGGCAGCGCGCCGTCCAACTACATCGGCGACGGCACCGGACTCGACGTACGCACGGACCTCGGCGGTCTCAATTTGTCAACGGTTCCCAAGGTGTTCATCGAATGCGGCAACATGCGCGACAGCAAGGACGCGGCGCTGCTGACCAGCGGCGCGTGGAGGCAGAAGGCGGCGCAAGGGATCTCTGAGGGAATCGTGAGTTTCCTGCACGGTTAGTGATCGGGATATGGATCCGGCCTCACACACCTGTCGGGCGGACGATAGTGTCGTCCCCACGATGAGGGGCCACCCCCGCGCTTCACACCGCGGCCAGACGGCGACATGGTGACAGCGACGCCTCCACCGAAGACGAGACGACGACTGATGAAGGACCTGAAGTGAATATCCGCTCTCTCACTCGAGGCGACGGCGTGGTGATCGGAGCAGCGGTGTTGCTGTTCATCGCGTCGTTCCTCGACATCTACTCCGCCGACGGTGCCGCCGGCGTCGAGATGCCCAACGCCTGGGGCAGTGCACCGCTCCTCATGGGCGTGTTCCTGGCGGGCATCATCAGTGCCGCGCTCATCGTGCTGGCCCGAGTCCTGCCGCAGACTCCCAAGGTCGCCGGCATCGAGCTCGGCCAGTTCGGCATCGCCCTCGCCATCTTCTCCGCCTGGAGCGCGCTCGGGAACATTTTCGACCCGGCCGGCGGCCTCAACAACCTCAACGGCAGCTCGTCCACCGGGCCCGACGCCGGCACCGGCCTGATCCTCGGCCTCATCGGCACCCTGGCCCTCGCCGCCGCCGCGATCGCCACCCCGCTCGTCCCGGCCCTCAAGGTCGCCCTCATCGGCGCCCCGCGCCCGCCGGCTCCGCAGCCGTACGGCGGTCAGCCGCAGAACGGTTACGGCTACCCGGGCGCCCAGCAGCAGCCGGGCCAGCCCTACGGCGGTCCCGGTCACCCGCAGCAGGGACAGCCGTTCGGCGCGCAGCCCGGTCAGCCGCAGCCGCAGCAGGCGCAGGCCCCGCGGCCCGCCGAGGACTTCTCCCCGTTCTGGTTCGCCGTGCCGGTACCGCGTCCGCTGTACGCGGAGGACGGCTCGCCGACGCCGATCGCCGAACTGGCGCCGGGTACCTGGTACTTGGCGGTCGAGCAGCGCGGCGCCAGCCTGGTGGCCCAGACGCAGGACGGCCGTCGCGGCGTACTGCAGGACACCTCGGGAATCCAGCGCGGCTGACGCACGAAAGGTCCCCTACGGCCCCTCGCTCTTCCGGGTGAGGGGCCGTTCCCGTACAGTCGCCAGTTCGGACTTGTCTGACAGCCCATCAGGGAAAGCTGCGTCTGGAGGGGACATGCGACTCGGTG
>CBFGQM010000228.1:0-8991 GCA_965650905.1 uncultured Streptomyces sp.
GGGAGACCCAGTCGGTGGTCTCGGTGCTCTGAGCCACGTTCGGCACGTCCTTCTTTCCTCAAGGATTCGTCATGGGCCGGCGGTCCGGTTCGCGCGGCTGACCATCCCATTCTCCCAGCTCCGCCGCGATCCACGAAAACCCCTTCTCATCGCCCCGCCGCGCCCGGAAAAACCGCTTTACCACCATGGGATACTGGCCGCATCCACCCGTACCCACGAGGAGAACGGCACCCACTCCATGGCCTCGGTCACGTCCCTCACCGCAAACGTCCACCAGCGCCTGACGGCCGCGCTCACGGCTGCCCTACCGGCGGCCGACGCGACCGCCGACCCGCTGCTGCGACGTAGCGACCGGGCGGACTTCCAGGCCAACGGAATCCTGGCGCTGGCGAAGAAGGCGAAGGCCAACCCGCGGGAGCTGGCGGCCGGCGTCGTCGAGCAGGTCGTCACCGGTGACGTGATCAAGGACATCGAGGTCTCGGGCCCCGGATTCCTCAACGTCACGATCACGGACAAGGCGATCGTCGACAACCTCGCGGCGCGCTACACGGACCCGACGGGCCGCCTCGGCGTGCCCTTCGCGGAGCACCCGGGCACCACGGTGATCGACTACGCGCAGCCGAACGTGGCGAAGGAGATGCACGTGGGCCATCTCCGCTCCGCCGTGATCGGGAACTCGATCGTGCAGATCCTGGAGTTCGTCGGCGAGACCGTCGTGAGGCGGCACCACATCGGCGACTGGGGCACCCAGTTCGGCATGCTCATCCAGTACCTGATCGAGCACCCGCACGAGCTGGACCACAGGGGCGGCGAGATCTCCGGTGAAGAGGCGATGTCGAACCTCAACGGGCTCTACAAGGCTTCCCGCGCGCTCTTCGACTCCGACGAGGAGTTCAAGACGCGTTCGCGCCGCCGGGTGGTCGACCTCCAGGCCGGCGAGCCGGAGACTCTGGCCCTGTGGCAGAAGTTCGTGGACGAGTCGAAGATCTACTTCTACTCGGTCTTCGACAAGCTGGACATGGAGATCCACGACCCTGACGTGGTCGGCGAGTCGGGCTACAACGACATGCTGGACGAGACGTGCCGCCTGCTGGAGGAGTCCGGTGTCGCCGTGCGCTCCGAGGGTGCGCTGTGCGTGTTCTTCGACGACGTCAGGGGTCCGGAGGGCAACCCGGTCCCGCTGATCGTGAAGAAGTCCGACGGCGGCTACGGCTACGCGGCGACGGACCTCTCGGCGATCAGGGACCGTGTCTTCAACCTGAAGGCGAGCACGCTTTTGTACGTGGTCGACGTCCGCCAGTCCCTGCACTTCAAGATGGTCTTCGAGACCGCGCGCAGGGCGGGCTGGCTGAACGGTGACACAAGGACGGAGCAGCTGGCCTTCGGCACGGTCCTCGGCAAGGACGGCAAGCCGTTCAAGACCCGTGAGGGTGAGACGGTCCGGCTGGTCGACCTCCTCGACGAGGCGATCGACCGCGCCACGGCCGTGGTCCGCGAGAAGGCCGAGAAGGTGGGCCTGACGGGGGACGAGATCGTCGAGAACGGCCGGTACGTCGGGATCGGCGCCGTGAAGTACGCGGACCTGTCGACCTCGGCGGTGCGGGACTACAAGTTCGACCTGGACCAGATGGTGTCGCTGAGCGGCGACACGAGCGTGTACCTCCAGTACGCGTACGCCCGTATCCAGTCGATCCTCCGCAAGGCGGGCGACGCGCGCCCACTCGCGCACCCGGAGCTCGAACTGGCCCCGGCGGAGCGGGCGCTGGGTCTGCACCTGGACCGGTTCGGCGAGCTGCTGCTGGAGGTGGCGGCAGGGTACGAGCCGCACAAGCTGGCCGCGTACCTGTACCAGCTGGCGTCGCATCTGACGACGTTCTACGACCAGTGTCAGGTACTGAGCGACGCCAACCCGCGGGAGGTCGTCGAGAACCGTCTGTTCCTCGTCGACCTTACGGCGCGCACACTCCACCAGGGCATGGCCCTGCTGGGCATCAGGACGCCCGAGCGCCTTTGAAGACGCCCGAGCGCCTTTGAAGACGCCCGAGCGCCTTTGAAGGCGCCGCCGAAGCCGACGCTGGACGCGCTCGCGGAGAGGTGGTTCGGGACGGGCTGATGGCCGCGGGGCACGTGCGCGTGGCCCGGGCGCGGGCTGACGCGGCCGGGGGAGACACGGCTCGGCGTCGGCCCATGCGCCGGTGCACGGGCCGGCGGGCCGTTGTCAGTGCCGGGTTCTACAGTCACGTGCATGGCGACACTTCCCAATCAGCTGCCGGCGCTCGCGACCGATCCGGCCGGCCGCTCGCTCGGTCTCCGGCTCCCGTCCGGGGCCCTGCTCGACACGACGATCGACGGGCCCTGGCCCGAGCCTCTGCTGTGGCGTGCCGACGCACCGGCGGCGCCGGGCGACTGGCTGCGCCTGGCGTCGGCCCGCCGCACGGCCGGCCTGCATCCGGTGCTGGTCGGCGGTGTCGGCCTGAGCGAATCCCACCCGGACAACTGGGAGTTGGGCCCGGATCTGGTGTCGTATCCCGGCGACCATGACGCCGAGGACGTGCTCGCCGAGCTCTGGGAGGAGTGGGCGGCGGACGCCGAGGATGCCGGGGGCGCCGACTGGCCCGGCCTCGCCACCGCCGGACCGCTGCACGCCGACCCGGACGCACGTGCCGCCGAGGTCGCCGACTCGCTCGCGAGCGGCGCGGGCCGACTGAAGGAGCCACACCTCGCGCTGGTGCCGGCTCGCCGCAGCGCGGACGTCCCGGCGGCCATCGGCTGGTGCGGGCCGGCGAACCACGAGAGCGACGTGGCCCGGCTGTGCGCAGTCCTGCGCTCCTGGGAGGACCGCTTCGGCATACGGGTCGTGGCGCTCACCTTCGACCAGCTGGTCGTCTCCGTGGCAGCCCCGCCCGAGACGCCCGCCGAGGCCGAGGCCGTCGCCGCCGAGCATGTCGCCTTCTGCCCGGACACCCTCACGCCGGGCCACCACACCACCCTGCGCGCGTACGCCGAGCACGAGGTAGTCGGCGCACGCTCATGGGCGTTCTGTTGGGACTGAGGGCCGGGGCCGGGCCGGGGGCCTTGGGCCCGGAGTGTCAAGCCTTGCGGCCGACCGCCCCTCAGACCTCGATGTCGGCGTCCGGCACGTGACGATCTTGACAACGCGGCGAGGCGCCGTTCCAGACGCCGCGGCGCAGCCAGGAAACTCCGGACAGGCCCTAGCCGATCTCGGATGGGGGACACCAGTCGGGCTCCCTCCGGTTGTCCCAACGTCCGCAGAAACCCACCTGCTTCGGCTGCTCGTCCCCGTGCACGCGCTGAACGGAGATCAGCTTGTCGAGCGGGATCTGCTGGTCCACGACACCGCCGAAGTCGATACGGCCGCTCTCTCCGTCGAGCGCGGCGTCGCCGTGGATGCTGCTGAGCGCCTGCCATATGGCGGGAGCGGTGAGCGGCATACGGGGTGCCGTGTCCTGGAGGCGGCCGACGGCCTTGAGGTACAGGTTCACCGCGTCGAAGGCGAGGGCGGCATGCCCGTCGAGGGAGGTGTTCTCGACCTCCTCGCACTCCTCGGGGAACAGCTCCTTCATGGTGCTGTAGAGGTCGCTGGGACCGTCGCAGGAGGCCGAGCCGAGGGTGAAGTCCAGGAAGTCGTAGGACATTTTGGGGAAGGCGCCGCGCCGGGACGCGTCGGCGGCGAGGCGGGCCACATCGTCGCCGCCGAGGAACGCGGGCGGGCTCCAGCCGCAGGTGGCGTTGGAAGCCGACAGCACGGTTTCGAAGTCCTCGGAGCGCCCTGCGAAGAAGACCAGGCCCCGGTAGCCGCAGGCCTCGTCGCCCACGGCACGCGCACCGGGTTGGCCGGAGGGCGTACCGGCGGACGCGGGTGAGGGCTTGTAGCCCTGCTTCTCGACCTTGAAACCGGCGGCCGCGAAGGATGTCGCGGCATCGTCACGGAGGTTCGCGCTGTACTCGTCGGTCGGATCGGCGGAGTAGACGACACGCACCTCGCGCTCCCGCAGGTCGCCCTTCTGTGCGAGGTGGGAGGCGTACGCGGCGGCGACCTCGGCCTCGCGCCGGTTCTGCGCAGAGACCTGGTAGTAGAGGGGTGAGTGATCGTCGAGCCTATCCGCGGACAGGGTCGTGGCGACCATCGGCAGCCCGACGCGGGTGAGTTCGTTGATCGTGGTGATCGTGGCCTTGCGGCTCTGGTCGAGGCCGGTGACGCCGACGATGGTCGGATCGGTGCGCATCATCCGCTCGATCGTGCGCGCGGCCACGGCTCCGAAGCGCATGCCAAAACCGGCGCTGGCCGGAAAGATCCGCAGCACGGGGTCGTTCTCCCCGTGCCGGTCGAGCTGCCGCCGCTGGGCGCTGGCCGCACCCTGGAGCTGCTCGCGCGCATACGAGAGCGCACTGGGCGCCTGTCCGTCGGCGGGGCTGCTGAGCAGGGCGGACAGATGTACGAGGGTGATGACCGGCCGTGAGGAGGCGTTTGCGTGAATCCGGTCGGCCTCGGCGTTCTGCTCGGCGATGGTGGCGAGGGTCTTCTTCACCCGCTTGTCGACCGAGCCGAAGGCGTAGCCGTGCGGGGCGACGCCGACGCACTCCCCGGTCGCCTGCCGCTCCAGGGTCGCCGCGTCAGGGTCCGAACGACTCAGCCCGCAGTGCCGCTTCTGCCAGTCCCACGCGGCGGAGATCGCGTAGCCGACGCCGCCGGCGAGCAGTGCGAGAGCGAGGGTGGCGGCTCCGACGGTGGCGAAACGCCCCGCCCAGGCAGGGGGACGGTCCACAGTGAACCGGCGAGCGACGGAAATGCGTTCGCTCTGCGCCTCGCGGTCGGGGTCCCCATCCGGCAGCGGTGCGGGCACCCGCACCGGCAGATACCAGAAGTCGGCGCCACGACTGCGCCCCGTACTCCGGAGCCGCTCGCACCACGCCTCGTACGGACCCAGTTCGTCCGACAGGGTCCGCACCCACGCATGGTCGTGCTCTTCTTCCGTACAGCCGGTCACGACCAGCAACGGATCGAAGGCCCCGGTCTCATTGCGTACCTCGACAAGCGAACGGACCAGCGCCCGCCCGTTGTTGTCCGTGCTCACGCCCTTCAGGAACGCCACGCAGTGGGCCGTACGCCGGTAGGCTCGACGACGCCAGGGCCGGCGCCGGTAGGCAACCCGCAGGTCCTCCAGAAAGGCATTGATCATCAACTTGCTGATCTGCCCCGGGTCCTCACGCCCCCAGCGGGGTTGCGTGAGCCGCAGCGCGAACCCGTCGAAGGTCCCCGGATCGGCGGGCGCCATATAGGGCTGGCGCAACAGCCACCGGTACTCGCTGCCGAGCACACGCCAGGCCCGGAACCACACCAGCGGCAGCACATGCAGCCCGAGCAGATACGCCCACCAGGGCACCTGTCCCTGGAGGGTCACCTCGGTACTGGGGCTGCGCATGAACCCGAGCAGGGGTCTTCGCTGAATCTCCCGGTCCCGCAGCCGGCGCAGCATGTCCTGTGCGTGCTGGGAGTCCGGCTGCTGGTCCGTGTACGTCATCTCCAGCAGCCAGTTGACCAGGCCGAACCGCCGGAAACGTACGCGCTGGTCATGCCCGTAGCGGGCGGACGAGAACTCCTTGGCGAGGTCGACGAGGACCCGTCGGCACAGCTCGGCGCGCTGCCACTCCGGCGCCAGATGGTCCGGGGCCGAGTCGTCCCCGCGCTCGGCGACCACTCGGCCCCATATCGCGTCCATGTCGATGAACTCGTACGGGACGCGCCGGGGTTCGGCCGCGCCGAGCGCCCGCGCGATCTGCTCGGCGAGCCCGTCCTGATGGTCACCGATCAGGCCGAGAACAGGTATCCCGTCCCGATCCGGCACCTCGCCCGGTAACTCGCCCTTCTTCGGACGGCGTACGACTCTGCCCAGCAGCGCGAAGAGCCTGTCGGCGTGCGCGAAGACGGGTTCCATGAAGCCCCTCGTATCACCGGAGATCAGCGGAGTTGATCGGTCACCCTACTGTCCGGCGATCACGCTTCGCGGCCCGTTTACCAACCCGTCACACCCCCGCATCCTCAGCGCAGCTGCTGAGCAACCTCGGTGGCCCAGTAGGTCAGGATGTTCTGCGCCCCGGCCCGCTTGATGCCGGTCAGCGTCTCCAGGATCGCCCGCTCCCGGTCGACCCACCCCTTCTCGGCGGCGGCCTCGATCATCGAGTACTCACCGGAGATCTGATACGCGGCGACCGGCACATCCACCGCGTCCGCGACCCGCGCGAGGATGTCGAGGTAGGGACCGGCCGGCTTCACCATCACCATGTCGGCACCCTCCCCCAGGTCGAGGGCCAACTCCCGCAGGGACTCCCGGACGTTGGCGGGGTCCTGCTGGTACGTCTTCCGGTCTCCCTTCAGCGACGAGACGACCGCCTCGCGGAAGGGCCCGTAGAAGGCGGACGAGTACTTCGCGGTGTAGGCGAGAACGGAGACGTCCTCACGCCCGATCTGGTCGAGGGCGTCCCGGATGACCCCGACCTGCCCGTCCATCATCCCGCTGGGCCCGACCACATGCGCACCGGCGTCGGCCTGCACCTGCGCCATCTCGGCGTACCGTTCGAGCGTCGCGTCGTTGTCGACGCGCCCCTGCTCGTCGAGCACCCCGCAATGCCCGTGATCGGTGGTCTCGTCGAGGCACAGATCGGACATCACCAACAACTCGTCCCCGACCTCGGCCCGTACGTCCCGGATGGCGACCTGCAGAATCCCCTCAGGATCGGTCCCGGGCGTCCCGAGGGCGTCCTTCTTCTCCTCCTCCGGCACCCCGAACAGCATGATCCCGGAAATTCCGGCCTCCAGCGCCTCCACGGCCGCCTTCTTCAGACTGTCCCGCGTGTGCTGCACGACCCCGGGCATGGCCGTGATCGGCACGGGCTCACTGACGCCTTCGCGCACGAAGGCGGGGAGGATGAAGTCGGCCGGGTGCAGGCGCGTCTCGGCGACCATGCGGCGCATGGCGGGGCTGGTCCGCAGCCGCCGCGGCCGCGCACCGGGAAAGGAACCGTACTTCGACATAGCATCTACGCTACGCCTGCCCCGGGGACCCCTTTGCCGACGGAATGTCGGGCCTGGGCGGCCCGCCGTTTTACCGGCACGGGCCTGCCCGAGTCCCCGACCTGGTTGGCGCATCCGCTCTAAGGCGCGCGCCCCAGGCAGGCACTCTGCTAAAAGCGTGAACTTCCCGGAAAGTGTTCACGCTTTTCGCGGCTGGTGCTCCGCGTGATGTCGAGGTTCGCCTTGTCGCGGGCGATCAGTTGGCCGATGACGTGCAGGAAGAGGTTCGTCGCGACGCCCCGCACCGACTCGATGCCCTGGCGGCGTGCGGATCGCTGTGGACGTACGGCTCCGCGGCGCAACCGAGCGTCACCCCATGCCCGCCGACCTGGCAGGCGGCGCCATCCGCCGCATTCACGGGGAAGGGAAAGGAAGAACGGCGTGAAGCATCCGCACGGACGCCCCCGCCGTTCTCCCCTCGGCCCCTCAGGTCGTACTGCGCCGCCGCCGCGACCCCGGCCGTCGCTCACTCGGCCGCGTGACCGGCCCCCCGGCCTCCACCGCGGCGGCCCTCCGCCGCGAGCCGAAGTCCGCGAGCGCCTCCGCCAGCTTGTGGACCGACGGCTCCGGAGCCATGACGTCGACCCGCAGCCCGTGCTCCTCGGCCGTCTTGGCCGTCGCGGGACCGATGCAGGCGATCACGGTCACGTTGTGTGGCTTGCCCGCGATACCGACCAGGTTCCGCACCGTGCTCGACGATGTGAACAGCACCGCGTCGAAGCCACCGCCCTTGATGGCCTCCCGGGTCTCGGCCGGCGGCGGCGAGGCCCGCACGGTCCGGTACGCCGTGACGTCGTCGACCTCCCAGCCCAGCTCGATGAGTCCGGCCACCAGCGTCTCGGTGGCGATGTCGGCCCGCGGCAAAAATACCCGGTCGATCGGGTCGAAGACCGGGTCGTACGGCGGCCAGTCCTCCAGCAGCCCCGCGGCGGACTGCTCCCCGCTCGGCATCAGATCCGGCTTCACACCGAACGCGACCAGTGCCTTCGCCGTCTGCTCCCCCACGGCAGCCACCTTGATGCCCGCGAACGCGCGCGCGTCGAGCCCGTACTCCTCGAACTTCTCCCGTACGGCCTTGACGGCATTGACGGACGTGAAGGCGATCCACTCATAGCGGCCCGTCACCAGGCCCTTGACCGCCCGCTCCATCTGCTGGGGCGTCCGCGGCGGCTCGACGGCGATCGTGGGCACCTCGTGCGGCACGGCACCGTAGGACCGCAGTTGGTCGGAGAGCGACGCCGCCTGCTCCTTCGTACGCGGTACGAGCACCTTCCAGCCGAACAGCGGCTTGGACTCGAACCACGACAGCTGGTCGCGCCGGGCAGCGGCGGAACGCTCACCGACCACGGCTATCACCGGCCGCCCGCCGTCCGGCGAGGGCAGCACCTTCGCCTGCTTCAGCGTCTGCGCGATCGTGCCGAGCGTCGCGGACCAGGTCCGCTGCCGGGTCGTCGTACCGGCGATCGTCACCGTCAGCGGCGTATCGGGCTTGCGGCCCGCGGCCACCAGCTCGCCCGCTGCCGCGCCGACGGAGTCCAGGGTCGCCGAGACGACGACGGTCCCGTCGGACGCGCCGACTTCGGTCCAGCACCGGCCCGAGGCCGTCCGCGCGTCCACGAACCGCACGTCCGCGCCCTGCGCGTCCCGCAGCGGTACACCGGCGTACGCGGGCACGCCGACGGCCGTGGCGATGCCGGGCACGACCTCGAAGGGCACGCCCGCGGCGGCGCAGGCCAGCATCTCCTCGGCCGCGTACGTGTCGAGACCGGGGTCACCCGTGACCGCACGTACCACCCGCCTGCCGCTCCGTGCGGCCTCCATGACAATATTGGCTGCGTCCCTCGACGCGGGGACTCCTGAGGTGGTTGACGCGCCGTCAACCACCGTCAGCTGAGGCG
>CBFGQM010000229.1:0-8978 GCA_965650905.1 uncultured Streptomyces sp.
GCGGGCCCAGGAATGAGGGCAAGCCACTGACCTGGACCACAGAGACACGAACAAACTCTGACCATCATCATCACCGACTCACCGCTTGACCATGATCTTCCCTAATTCGCCGCCATTTGAGCGGGATCACATGGCGAACAGGAGCGATCAGTCAGCACAGGTAAAGCACGAGCCTCGGACCACTCCGGGGCTCTAGCGCTGTGACCTGTGTGACCTGCATGTTTACCACCAGGAACGACCGCTGATATGTCGACGTCTCAGATGCCGCCCGCACATACGTGCCACACTGCCAGATTCCCGCGAGACTCAGAGGAGCCTTCACACCCATGGAAAGCACCGCAGCCACCTCGCTGGCCACCCTCTGGGACGAGGTGTTCGGCAGCCAGCCCGACCCCGACATCTGGGTCGTCGTCGCCACCATGGTCGCCGCCCTCGCAGTGATCGTCCCGCAGGGCCTCTGGCGGCTCGCCCGCAACGCGATCACCATCGCCCACGAGGGCGGCCACGGTCTGGTCGCGCTGCTCACCGGCCGCAGCCTCAGCGGCATCCGGCTGCACTCCGACACCAGCGGCCTCACCGTAAGCCGCGGCAAGCCGACCGGCGTCGGCATGATCCTCACCGCGGCATCGGGCTACACCGCTCCCCCGCTGCTGGGTCTGGGCGGCGCCGCCCTCCTCGCCGGGGGGCACATCACGGCGCTGCTGTGGCTGGCGACGCTGCTGCTCGTGGCGATGCTGGCGATGATCCGCAACGCGTACGGCGCGCTCACGGTGATCCTCACCAGCGGTACGTTCCTGCTCGTCTCGTGGCTGGCCGGGCCCCAGGTGCAGGCGACCTTCGCGTATACCGTGGTCTGGTTCCTGCTGCTCGGCGGCGTACGCCCGGCCTTCGAGCTCCAGGCCAAGCGCAGCCGAGGCGGCGCGGGAGACTCGGATGCGGACCAGTTGTCGCGGCTCACCCATGTCCCGGCCGGAATGTGGCTCTTCCTCTTCCATACGGTGTCGCTGTGCTCACTGATAGGCGGCGGCCGCTGGCTGCTGGAGATCTGAATGCCGCGCCCCGAAGGACCCGAAGGGACGCCGCTGCGCGCGGGGCTGTGACAGCATGCGGCGCCCCCGCCCCGTGGCCGCGTCCAGCCACACAACGAACCCGCACGGGCCGAACAACCTCCCCCTCCCCACCCAACCGCTGAGCGGTTTCGTTCGGATATCGCCAGCTTTGATCAAGATCCCCGGTCATCGTCAGCCACTAAAGTGAGGGGCATGACCGTTAACCCCGCACACGCCGTCCTCTGGCCCGCCCCGCACGCGAGCGGAGCCGTCGACGCGACGGTCCACGTGCCCGGGTCCAAGTCGGTCACCAACCGCGCGCTTGTCCTGGCCGCCCTCGCGGCCGAGCCCGGCTGGCTGCGCCGCCCGCTGCGCTCCCGCGACACCCTGCTGATGGCCGGTGCCCTGCGGGCCATGGGCGTCGGCATCGAGGAGGGCGTCGGCCCGGACGGCTCGGGCGAGGCCTGGCGCGTCATCCCCTCGGGCCTGCAGGGTCCGGCCACGGTCGACGTCGGCAACGCCGGGACCGTGATGCGCTTCCTGCCCCCGGTCGCCACACTCGCGGACGGCGCCATCCGCTTCGACGGCGACCCGCGTTCGTACGAGCGTCCCCTGAACGGCGTGGTCGACGCGCTGCGCGCGCTCGGTGCCCGTATCGACGACGACGGACGCGGCGCGCTGCCGCTGACCGTGCACGGTGGCGGGGCCCTCAAGGGCGGGCCTGTGACGATCGACGCGTCCTCTTCCTCTCAGTTCGTCTCGGCGCTCCTGCTGTCCGGACCGCGCTTCAACCAAGGCGTCGAGGTACGGCACATCGGCCCGACACTCCCCTCCATGCCGCACATCCGGATGACCGTCGACATGCTGCGGTCGATCGGCGCCCAGGTGGACACCCCTGAGTCGGGCGGCGAGCCGAACGTCTGGCGGGTCACGCCCGGCGCGCTACTCGGCCGCGATCTCACGGTCGAGCCGGATCTGTCGAACGCCCAGCCGTTCCTGGCGGCCGCCCTGGTCACCGGCGGCCGGGTGGTCATCCCCGACTGGCCCGTGCGCACCACCCAGCCCGGCGACAAGCTGCGCGAGATCTTCACCGAGATGGGCGGTTCCTGCGAACTGACCGACCTCGGCCTTGAGTTCACCGGCTCCGGCTCGATCCACGGCATCGAAGTGGACCTCGGCGAGGTGGGCGAACTGACCCCCGGCATCGCGGCGGTCGCGGCCCTCGCCGACTCGCCCTCCACCCTTCGGGGCGTGGCCCACCTGCGCCTGCACGAGACGGACCGGCTGGCCGCGCTCACCAAGGAGATCAACGAGTTGGGCGGCGACGTCACCGAGACCGCCGACGGCCTGCATATCCGCCCGCGCCCCCTGCACGGCGGGATTTTCCACACGTACGACGACCACCGCATGGCCACCGCGGGCGCGATCATCGGCCTCGCCGTGCCGGACGTACGGATCGAGAACGTGGCGACGACGGCGAAGACCCTGCCGGACTTCCCCGACCTGTGGACCGGAATGCTAGGGAACTGACGGGCGGACACAGATCATGCGCCGCTACGGCAAGCACACCGACGAGGACGACATCCGCAGCCGCCCGGGCCGCAAGGGCAGCCGGCCGCGGACGAATATCCGGCCCAAGCACGAGGACGCGGCGGAGGGCATGGTCCTCACCGTCGACCGGGGCCGGCTGACGTGCCTCGTCGAGGACCGTGTCGTACTGGCGATGAAGGCCCGCGAACTGGGCCGCAAGGCCGCGGTCGTCGGCGACCGGGTGGCCCTCGTCGGCGATCTGTCCGGCCGGAAGGACACCCTGGCCCGCATCGTCCGCATCGCCGAGCGGACTTCGGTGCTGCGGCGCACGGCCGACGACGACGATCCGTACGAGCGCGTGGTCGTCGCCAACGCCGACCAGCTGGCGATCGTGACGGCCCTCGCCGATCCCGAGCCGCGCCCGCGACTGATCGACCGGTGTCTGGTCGCTGCCTACGACGGCGGGCTCGACCCGCTGCTCGTGCTCACCAAGTCGGACCTCGCCCCGCCCGACGAACTCCTTGGACTATATGGGGCGTTGGGTGTTCCGTATGTCGTGACCAGTCGTGCGGAGCTGGAGAGCGGTGAGGCGGTGGACCACGTGCGCAAACATCTGGACGGCAAGATCACAGCGTTCGTGGGACACTCTGGCGTCGGCAAGACAACGCTGGTCAACGCGCTCGTGGCGCGGGAGCGGCGGCGATCGACCGGGCATGTGAACGCGGTGACGGGCCGCGGCAGGCACACGACGACATCGGCGCTCGCGCTGCCGTTGCCGGAGGACGACGGATGGCTGATCGACACTCCGGGCGTACGGTCCTTCGGACTGCATCATGTGAACCCGTCCCGTGTCATCCACGCCTTCCCGGACCTGCAACCGGGGACCGAGGGCTGCCCGCGTGCGTGCAGCCACGACGAACCGGACTGCTCGCTGGACGAGTGGGTGGCCAAAGGTCACGCGGACCCGGCCCGGCTCTACTCACTGCGCAGGCTGCTCGCTACGCGTGAGCGGCGCGAGGGCGACTGATCGTCGCGTGACCTCAGTTGTGTTGGCATCCGGGCCGCGACGGTAGGGGCATAATCGCACCAAGCGGGACCCAAGCCATACGAGCGGTCACGGAGTGGGAGGGAACATCACATGGCGTGGCTGCTGGTGATCGTGGCCGGATTTCTGGAGACCGGTTTCGCGGTCTGTCTGAAGCTCTCGCACGGCTTCACTCGCCTCTGGCCCACGGTTGCCTTCTGTGTCTTCGCACTCGGCAGTTTCGGTCTGCTCACCCTGGCCCTCAAGCGCCTCGACGTCGGCCCGGCGTACGCCGTGTGGACCGGCATCGGCGCGGCCGGCACCGCCATCTACGGCATGATCTTCCTCAACGACCTGGTCTCCACGCTGAAGATCATCTCGATCACGCTGGTGGTCGTGGGCGTGATCGGGTTGCAGCTGTCGGGCGGGGCACGCTGAGTCCGAGCGCCATGCCGACGGGGCGACTGAGCCGGTGGTCCGTTCCCCGCCTGCCCGCGTCAGTCGCGTCAGCTCGCCGTACGCACCGTCGCCAGGGCGTCACGGATTAGCGCCACGGTCCCGTCCTGCCCGGCGGGGGCAAGCGGGGCGACGAGGGGCGTACGTCGCGGCCAAGGTGCGCGGAGACGTGTTCACGGCTCCGGTGAGGAGGTCCCATGGTGATCGCCCAGGTGGTGTGGCCGTGGTCCGAGCGGGGCGGATACGGTTCGGTCATGGCCGACTATCGCGATGACCTGCGCCTTGCCCATGTCCTGGCGGACGCCGCCGACGCCGCGACGATGGACCGCTTCAAGGCACTCGACCTCAAGGTCGAGACGAAACCGGACATGACGCCGGTGAGCGAGGCCGACAAGGCAGCCGAGGAACTCATCCGCGGTCAGCTCCAGCGGGCACGGCCGCGGGACGCGATCCTCGGCGAGGAGTACGGCATCGAGGGCACGGGCCCTCGCCGCTGGGTGATCGACCCGATCGACGGCACCAAGAACTACGTACGCGGTGTGCCCGTCTGGGCCACACTGATCTCCCTGATGGAGGCGGGCGAGGGCGGCTATCAGCCGGTCGTCGGCGTCGTCTCCGCGCCCGCGCTGGGCCGCCGCTGGTGGGCCTCGAAGGGGCACGGCGCGTTCTCCGGGCGAAGCCTGTCCACTGCGTCCCGGCTCCACGTCTCGCGCGTCTCGCGCCTGTCGGACGCCTCCTTCGCGTACTCCTCGCTGAGCGGCTGGGAGGAGCGGGGCCGACTGGACGGCTTCCTGGACCTGACCCGCGAGGTGTGGCGCACGCGGGCGTACGGCGACTTCTGGCCGTACATGATGGTCGCCGAGGGCTCGGTCGACATCTGCGCGGAGCCCGAGCTGTCGCTGTGGGACATGGCGGCGAACGCAATCGTGGTGACCGAGGCGGGCGGCAGCTTCACCGGCCTCGACGGCCGCCCGGGCCCGCACAGCGGCAACGCGGCCGCCTCGAACAGCCTCCTTCATGACGAGCTGCTGGGGTATCTGAGCCAGCAGTACTGACGCCGTAGTACAAACCGGCAGCCGTATCGAGGCCTTACTGACCGCCCTGCGGCGCCGAGGCGCCACCCGGAAGTGAGCGTCCCCAAGCGTTCGTACGCTCCCTCTTGTTGACCCTCCCTTTAACTGCGACGCTGAGAGTCCGCTCACTTGTGAACTTGTGAATCCGGTCGCAAGCCGGATTCCTGGGAGGTGTCTCCATCCATGCTCGTCCGCGACGCCATGACCACGGTGGTCCTCACCATCGGACCCGCTCACACCCTCCGGCAGGCCGCCACGCTGATGTCCGCCCGCCACGTCGGCGCGGCCGTGGTCCTCGACCCCGACGACAGCGGGCTCGGCATCCTCACCGAGCGCGACATCCTCAACTCCGTGGGCATGGGCCAGAGCCCGGACGCCGAGCGGGCCCACGCCCACACCACCACCGACGTGGTCTTCGCCGCACCGTCCTGGACGCTGGACGAGGCGGCACACGCCATGACGCACGGCGGCTTCCGGCATCTGATCGTCCTCGACCAGGGCGAGCCCGTCGGCATTGTCTCCGTCCGCGACATCATCCGCTGCTGGTCTCCCATGCGGCAGCGCGCCGGCCTGACCGGCTGAACGTGTGGGCACCTGCACGGCGAAGATCGGCGGGGGCGCCGCCCCGAACCGCACCCATCATGCGACCTTGGCGATGAAGCCCACCAGGTTGGTCGACCGGACGGCCCCGCTCGTCCTCGGTATGCGAGCTCTGCCCCTGCCCGTCGCCGACCACAAGGGCCATGGGACAACATCCAAGGCAACATTGGACAATATCCAAGTCAAGCTAGGATCCAAAGTCACACCTGTTCGGGATTTGCGTCCCCTGCTGTTAGGGTGGCCCTTATGAGCCACCTGTTGGAGCGACTGCGCGGACGCGGCTGGCGCATGACCGCGCAGCGGCGTGTTGTGGCCGAGGTCCTCGACGGCGATCACGTCCATCTGACGGCCGACGAGGTGCATGCGCGCGCGGTCGTCAAACTGCCTGAGATCTCCCGCGCGACGGTCTACAACACGCTGGGTGAACTCGTCTCGCTCGGCGAGATCCTCGAGGTCTCCACGGACAAGCGCGCCAAGCGGTACGACCCGAACGCGCACCGCCCGCACCACCACCTGGTCTGCGCCCAGTGCGGAGCGATCCGTGACGTCCACCCCAGCGGCAACCCGCTGGCAGACCTCCCCGATTCCGAGCGCTTCGGTTTCATGGTCTCGGGCGTCGAGGTGACATACCGGGGCGTGTGCCCGAACTGCGCGGCCACCTGACCCGGGGCGACACCCTCCCGGAGTCCCACCTCATCGACCGCCCGCTGTACGCGGAGGAGGCGGGGTGCCGAGGGACACAACCGGGTCCTCGACGGGGTGCCCGGCCCTGGGCCTTCAACGTCTCGAACAACCGAAGGCCCGGAACCATTGGGCTCCGGGCCTTCGGCCATCAGTAGCGGGGACAGGATTTGAACCTGCGACCTCTGGGTTATGAGCCCAGCGAGCTACCGAGCTGCTCCACCCCGCGTCGGTGAAATGAACAGTACGTCAACGCTGTCGACCAGCGCAAATCGTTTACGGCCCCGCTGCGACAGGCTCCCGCAGGGTGACGAAGGCCCTTTCAGGCCGACAGCTCCTCCTTCAACGCATCACCAAGTCGAGCGGCGCGCTCGGCAACCTCAGTAGGCCCAAGAGCGGCCGCCCGGTCCGCCCACCGCTGCCCTTCCGCGAGTTCCCCCCGACGCGCGTAGACCAGGGCCAGCCGCAACGCCGCCCGTCCATGCCCCGCATCGGCGGCCCGCGTCCACCACAACGCCGCCTCGGGCTCACTCCCCTCCCGGGCAAGCAGCAGCCCGAGGTTGAACGCCCCGTTGCGAGACCCGGCCTCAGCCGCCTCGCGATACCATCGCGCCGCCTCGACCACGTCCCCCCGGGCCGACGCCAGCATCCCGACCCGCACCTGAGCCCGCCGATGCCCCTGGGACGCGGCCCGCTCGTACCACTCCTCGCACTCGCTCTTCTCGGTCGCCGGCTCCCCCAACTCATGCGCGGGCGCAGGCGGTCGCCGCGCGTCGAGCACGGCAGCCAGCCGGTACGCGGCTTCCGTGCTTCCCCCGCCGGCAGCGCACCGCAGGTGCCGCTCGGCGGCCCGCTCGTCGCCGTCCCGCAACCGCGCGATCCCGATTTGGAGCGCGGCCTCGGTGTGCCCGGCGGCGGCGGCCCGCTCGTACCACCGCAGCGCCGCGGCCTCCTCGCTGCGCCCCGCGTGCAGGATCCCGAGGTTGAAGGCGGCGTCGACACTGCCGGCCTCGGCCGCCTTGGAGAACCACGGCTCGGCCCCGGCCCCGTCGCCCACCTGCAGCAACAGGATCGCCAGCGCGTTCGCGGCCTCGCGGTGTCCCGCGTACGCCGCGCGCCGGTACCACTGCTCGGCCTGTCCGGTCCGCCCCTGCTCGGCGCAGAGCAGCCCGAGGTTGTACGCGCCGTTCACGTCACCGGCGTCCATCGCGGCGCGGTACCAGCGCTCGGCGGTCTGCGTCTCGCCGCGCTCGGCGTGCAGCGCGCCCAGGGCGTTGGCGGCGTTCCCGTCGCCGTCCTGGGCGGCCCGCAGCCACCACACGGCGGCGCTCTCGGAGTCTCCCGCGTCGCGCAGCAGGAATCCCAGCGCGCAGGCGGCCCGGGCCTCGCCGTCCTTGGCGGACGTCAGATACCAGCGCCCAGCCTCCTTCAACTCCCCGCGCTTCTCCAGGATGGCCCCGAGGTGCAGCGCGGCCCTACGGTGCCCGCGCGCTGCCGCCTGCCGGTACCACTGCTCGGCATCCGTGGAGGCGGACGACCCGGCATCAGCCGATCCGGCGCCCGACGACCCGGCATCAGCCGATCCGGCACCAGCCGACCTGGCATCCGATGTCCCGCCATCCGTAGACCTGCCATACGTCGGACTGCCATGCGTCGGCCCGGCAGGCGCGGCACCGTTGTCAGCGCCGCTCCGCCCCGCTACCTCTGCGGTGGCCCGCCGGTCCAGCGCACGCGCGAGTCGGTACGCCGCCTCGCGGTGCCCCCGCTCGGCGGAGGCCCGCATCCACTTTTCGGCGGCGGCGTCACCGCGGTGCTCAAGGAGGTCGGCGAGCGCGTACGCACCGAGGACGTGTCCCTGCTCGGCGGACTGGCGCAGCCAGTACTCGGCGGCGGGCTCGTCCCCGCGCTCGCGATGATGGCGCCCGAGCGCGTGCGCGGAGGCCGCAGATCCGGCGACGGCGGCGATCCGCCACCAGCCGGCGGCCTCGTCGGCGTATCCGCGCTGATGCAGGAGGACACCCAGGTTGTTGGCGGCGGCACGGTCACCGGCTGCGGTGGCAGCACGCAACTGAGGCTCGGCTCCGTCGAAATCGCCGCGGCGCAGCAGCATGGCTCCGAGGACGCTCATCGCCTCGACGTCGCCGGCTTCCGCAGCGAGCCGCCTGCGTGCCTCCTCCACAGCCTCGCCGGTCTCGTCCCGGTCGGAGGGCTGCACAAACCGCCCTGTCTCCAACAGAGTTGCCTTGTCCCCCATAACGTCCATCGTCGCACCACCTGCAACCTGGTACACCTGGTATACCGCAGCCAGTGAGGTCACTTCAGCGTTTTGTCGACATGCGAACAGAGAGGCAAGTGAAACACAGATTTCGCAACTCTCCCCACAGGGAGCGACCTTCGCCGCAACAGCACTGGTCAGGCCGGGGACTCACCTGTGTTGCGCGTACGGCGAAGGGCCCGAATCCCCTTGAGGATTCGGGCCCTTCGACTTCAGTAGCGGGGACAGGATTTGAACCTGCGACCTCTGGGTTATGAGCCCAGCGAGCTACCGAGCTGCTCCACCCCGCG
>CBFGQM010000230.1:0-8963 GCA_965650905.1 uncultured Streptomyces sp.
TCCGATTTTCGGAGTGGAATCTTCCGTTCCCACAGGCTTGCCCGGCCGCCGACGCCTCCTGGCAGACTGGCCGCGGCAAGGCGCAGAGCGCGGTGCGAGAGGATCCACACAAGGAGATCCAGATGTCCATGGCAGGGAATCTGCGGAAGGTCACGGGCCTGGGCAGGGTCGGCGGCCTGCGCAAGGTGGCGCGGTTGACACGTCGTCGTTCCCGTGTGGACCTGAGCCACCCCGCCCGGTCCCCGCTGGGCTCCGCGGTGGTGAACTGCGTGGCGTACGAGGACGGCGTCAGAGTGCCCGGCGGCCGCGATCTCGTCGAGACGGTGGAGCGGATCCGCAAGGCCGACGAGAGCTTCGTCTGGCTCGGGCTGCATGAGCCGACGGAGGCGGAGTTCTCGGGCATCGCCAAGCTCTTCGACCTGCACCCACTGGCGGTCGAGGACGCCGTGGATGCCCATCAGCGCCCGAAGCTGGAGCGCTACGGCGAGACGCTGTTCGCGGTGTTCAAGACGGTCTGCTACGTCGAGCACACCGAACTGACCGCGACCAGCGAGGTGGTCGACACCGGCGAGATCATGGTGTTCGTCGGCCACGGATTCGTCATCACGGTGCGGCACGGCCCGCACGGTTCGCTGGGCCCGCTGCGCGAGGAGCTGGAGGCCGACCCCCGGCAACTCGCCAAGGGGCCGGCCGCGGTACTGCACGCGATCGCGGACCATGTGGTCGACGACTATCTGCACGTCACCGACTTGGTGCAGGCGGACATCGACCAGGTCGAGACCGACGTGTTCGCGGAGAACGGCGCGCGGGCCGACCCCGGGCGCATCTACCAGCTCAAGCGTGAACTCCTTGAGCTGAAGCGGGCGGCGGTCCCCCTGAGCCGCCCGGTCATGGATCTCGCCACGCGGCCGATACGTGTGGTCGATCCGGAGATACAGGCGTACTTCCGGGACGTCTCCGACCATCTGCTGCGGGCGACCGAGCAGATAGCCGCGTTCGACGAACTACTCAACTCGATTCTGCAGGCGCACCTCGCGCAGGTCAGCGTCGCGCAGAACGAGGACATGCGGAAGATCACTGCGTGGGCGGCGTTGATCGCCGTGCCGACGATGGTCTGCGGTGTCTACGGCATGAACTTCGACTTCATGCCGGAGCTGCGCTGGCGGTTCGGTTACCCCTTGGCACTCGGTGTGATCGCCACCGCGTGCTTCACCCTGTACCGCGGCTTCAAGCGCAACGGCTGGTTGTGATATCGGCTGCGGCACCGGTTGTGACGCCCCTCGCCCGGCACGGCCGGCCGGACGAGGGCGCGTTCGCAGTACCGGCGTTGCCTCGGCGTCAGCGTGTCGCGCTCTTTGCGTAGACGCTCTCCGCCCAGCCCGCGAGCTGTTCGTCCGTCAGATGCGTGGCCAGGTCGGCCTCGCTGATCATTCCGACCAGGCGCTTGTTCTCGATCACAGGAAGGCGGCGGATCTGGTGCCCCTGCATTTCGCCGAGCACTTCACTGACATCGGCGTTCACTTCGATCCAGCGCGGCGTGCCCTTGGCCATCTCGCCTGCGGTGACGCGTGCCGGGTCGTGCCCCATGGCCACACAGCCGACCACGATGTCGCGGTCCGTGAGGATGCCGCAGAGCCGCTCGTTCTCGTCGCTGATGGGCAGTGCGCCCACGTTGAGCTCGCGCATCAGCTGGGCGGCGCGGTCCAGGGTCTCGTGAGCGGGGATCCACTGGGCGCCGCGGTGCATGATGTCTCCGGCGGTGGTCATGTAGTACCTCCCGTTGCCGGCGGGCCGGCGCGGCGCGGGGACGCACCGCTGGTCCCGGCGCCCTACATTCTCGCCGGGTCCGGGGAGATACGCACTGTGGGCTCCCGTGCCTCCCGCTCACGGGAAGGTCGACGGGCGAGGTCGAAAGGTCGGGTCCGCGGTCGAATCCTTCGGTGCGGTGCCTTTCGCCGCGGTCAGCCGTTCCACGCCGGGTGGCGTGGGTCGTCGGCGCGCACCAGGACGTCGCTCACGGTGCTGGGGGTCCTCGGCACCGGCTGGGTGGCCGGGTCTTCTGCGCGAGGCGTGCGCCGCGCGGGCGACGTATCGTGGCGGGGAGAGACTGCCGAAGGCCCTGCGCGCCCCGCCCCCGGACCCCCGCCCTGAGGCGGAGACGTTCGGGCCCCGTACGCTGTACGTGAGGGAGACGGCGATGGCCGATCCCAAGGGTTTCCTCAACGCCTCCCGCGAGGAATGGCCGCGCCGCCCCGCCAAGGAGCGGGTCCGTGACTGGGATGAGGTGTACGTCCCAGGGGCGCTGCTGCCCATCATCCGCAGGCAGGCAGACCGGTGCATGGACTGCGGCATCCCCTTCTGCCACGAGAGCTGCCCGCTCGGCAACCTGATCCCCGACTGGAACGACCTGGTCTCGCGCGATGACTGGCGCGCGGCGAGCGACCGGCTGCATGCCACGAACAACTTTCCCGAGTTCACCGGGCGGTTGTGCCCCGCCCCCTGCGAGGCGGGCTGCGTGCTGGCGATCAACCAGCCCGCGGTCACCATCAAGAACGTCGAGGCCGCCATAGCCGACCGGGCCTGGCAGGACGGGTACGCGCCGCCGCGGCCGCCGGACCGGCTGTCCGCGCGGACGGTCGCCGTGATCGGCTCGGGACCCACCGGGCTCGCCGCCGCACAGCAGTTGACCCGGGCGGGGCACACCGTCGCCGTGTACGAGCGGGACGATCGGGTCGGCGGGCTGATGCGGTACGGGATCCCCGAGTTCAAGATGGAGAAGCGGCACCTGGAACGTCGGCTCGATCAAATGCGGGCGGAGGGAACCAAGTTCCGTACGTCGACGGCCGTCGGCCGGGACATCGAAGCCGCCGAACTGCGGGCCCGCTACGACGCCGTCGTCCTCGCCGTGGGTGCGACGGCGTGGCGTGAACTCCCCGTGCCGGGGCGTCAACTGGACGGCATCCATCAGGCGATGGAGTATCTGCCGTTGGCCAACCGCGTGTGCGAGGGAGATCTGGAGACGTCCCCGCTGTCCGCTGCCGGCAAGCACGTGGTGATCGTCGGCGGCGGCGACACGGGAGCCGACTGCCTCGGCACGGCGATACGCGAGGGCGCGGCGTCCGTGACCCAACTGGACATCTACGCGCAAGCGGGCACGGAGCGCGACGATGACACCGATCCATGGCCCGTGTACCCGAAGATCTATCGCCTGTCGGCCGCGCACGAGGAGGCCCGCGATCTGGAGACGGCGCCCGCGGCGGACGCCGACGCACGACTCTTCGCGGCGGCCACGCTCCGCTTCACCGGCGACGCGAACGGGCATGTACGCGCCCTGCACCTGGTCGAGGTCGACGCCGGGCGCCGTCCGCTCCCCGGCACCGGACGCTCGCTTGCCGCAGACCTCGTCCTGCTCGCCCTCGGCTTCTCCGGGCCCGACCGCACCGACGGCCTCGTCGACCAGCTCGGCCTCACTCTCAACCCCCGCGGCACGATCGCCCGCGACAGGGACTTCGCGACCAACGTTCCCGGCGTGTACGCCGCGGGGGACGCCGCCCGCGGCCAGTCCCTGATCGTGTGGGCGATCGCCGAGGGACGGGCGGTGGCGGCGGCGGTGGACCGGCGTCTGGCGGGAAGTTCGCAGCTTCCGGCGCCGATAGGGCCGTACGACCGGCCGATGACGGTTTGAAGGGATGCGTAACGGTCCTCGGAATCGGCTACGCATACGCGGACCCCAACCGAGCCGCCGAACCCACGGGCATCCCTGCAACCCCGCAAGGGGACAGCTGAGGGGGCTGAGGGACAGCTGACAACCCTGCTCAGGGGCCACTCCGTCAGTGATCCTCGCCGCAGGACGCCCAGCCCCGCTACGGCTTGCACTCCACCGCACCGTCGTACATCCCCGCGGGATGCGATGAGGAAAACTGCGTAAGGATCCCCGGCGTCTGCCGCAATCAGTGATCAATTGAATGCCAAATTCATACCCAATGCAATACCCAATGCAATACCCAATGAAATGCCAGATGCAAGGCGATTTAGAGAAAACAAGAGCCTCAAGAGAGCAGGAAATCCGCCTCTCCGGCCTTGGCGCCCTGGATGAACGCGGTCATCTCACCGGGGGTGTAGATGAGGGCGGGCCCATCCGGATCCGCCGACTGACGGACCGCGATGCGACCGTCGGCGAGCTTCATCGCCTCCACACAGTTGCCGCCGTTGCCGCCGCTCCAGGGCTTGTGCCAGCCTTCACTGCCCAGTTCCCGTGCGGGCATGCCGTTGTAGATCCGCCCGTCGTGCACCCAGGACTTGATGCGATTCATTCACAGCTCCTTACGGAGATCCCGAAGGATCTCCCTCGTGCGATGTGCTGTGGCGGCTTGGGCCGCCATGCGGTCCATGACCTCGAGGTGGGTGGCCACTTCGGCACGCGCGTCCAGGTAGACGGCGCCGGTCAGGTACTCGCTGTAGACCATGTCCGGCAGTTCGGGCATGGCAAATCGGAAGAGAACGAAGGGCCCGTACGTACCCGCGTGCGGCCCCGAGGAGAACGGGGCGATCTGCAGCGTCACATTGGGCAGTTGTGTAGTCTCGAGCAATTTGTCGATCTGGGCGCGCATCATCTTGACGTTGCCAACGGGCCTGAGTACCGCGGTCTCGTCCATCACGACCCAGAGCCGTGGCGCGTCATCCCGCGTGAGCAACTCCTGGCGTTGCATGCGCAGCGCCACATGGCGCTCGATACCCTCGGGTCCCGTCTGGCCGATGGCGCCGGACTCCATGACGCCGCGGGCGTACTCCTCGGTCTGCATCAGCCCGGGCACGAAGTGCGGTTCGTACGAGCGGATGAGGGTGGCCTCGCCCTCCAGGCTCACGTACATCGAGAACCAGCCCGGCAGGATGTCGTGGAACCGCTGCCACCATCCGGGGTGGTTGGCCTCCTCGGCAAGCGCGACGAAGGCCTCAGCCTCCTCCTCCGAGACGCCGTACGACTTCAGCAGGAGCTGGAGATACGGGATCTTGAGCGCGACCTCGGCCGTCTCCATGCGGCGGACGGTGGCGGCCGCGACGCGCAGGATGCGCGCAGACTCCTCGCGCTTGAGCCCCGCGCGCTCCCGCAGGTCCATCAGGCGTCGTCCGAGGACGACCTGACCGACCGTCGGTGCGGACCGCGGCTCGCTCACGCCCACCTCCACATAGTCCTGACAGCCAGGGCGGCGCCCGGTGCGTACCCGGCCGGGTACCCAACTGACGCCGCGCCACGTGCTGTTGCGAGCAGTGTGCCATGGCCTTTCGGCACGCCACACTGCACTCTGCAATTTTCAGAGTGACACTTGCCAAGTGTTCACGGCGGGGAGATAGTGGCAAGCGTGACTCCGCCCGCGCCGTTAAGAGCAGACGCAGCCGAGGACCAATTCGGTCTCGGTGCCGCAGGGGTGCGCCCAGACGCGGCCGCCGACCGCCGGTTCAGCTTCGAGTTGGCCGCGCACCCGGGCTCCGCGGCGCAGGCCCGGCGCCTGACCCGTGCCCGGCTTTCGGGGTGGGCCCTCGATGAGGACACCTGCGCCACCGCGGAGCTGGTCGTCTCCGAGTTGGTCACCAACGCGGTCGTACACACGGCGAGCCGCCAGGTGGTGTGCGAGCTGCACGATGGCGACGACCAGGTGCGGATAGCCGTACGTGACGAGGGTTGCGCACCGGGTGAGCCTCATCCGCCACCGCAGCGCCCCGAGGAGGAGCACGGCAGGGGATTGCTTCTCATAGCGGCGCTGTGCAGTGCCTGGGGCGCCCAGGAGACCGGCCCCGGACTGATGGTCTGGGCCGATCTTCCGCGCTCGGCGAACAACGGCGCCGAGCCGCGGTCGGACCTGGGCTGGAGTGCGAGGAGCCGGCCCACCCCAGCCGGCTCCTCGCGAACCGGGGTGGACACGCCGCCCTCGGCCGGACATAAGTGGTTCTGATGGTGCCAAGAGCTTGAGACCGACGGGGGCTGAATGGGTGTGAGGGCTACGTCAGCCGGGACTTCTCGGGTGCTGAACCTGGACACGCTGGTCCGTCTGCGGCGCGAGCTGCCGACGTCCTGCGGCAGGGCGTGGCGGCGGCTCGCCGTACCGGAGGGCATGCAGGCGCCGCTCGGCTGTGATGCGGTGGCGATACCCGCGCGATTCGGCTCCCTGCTGATGTCTCGGCTGCCGCGCGTCGGCTGCGTGTACGCCGACGGGAAGCAGTGGTGGTGGCTCATTCCCTCCGACTCCGATGTCTCCCTCGAGTGGCCGGCCCCCGCGTACTACGCCTCGGGAGCGGTCGTGCCCGGCACGCCCCACCTGCCCGGCCTCATCCACAAGCCCGACGGCGAACTTCCGTACACTCCGCCGATCCCGCTGTATCTGGCTCTCTGCCGGCTCACGGGGACGATCCCGGCCTGGTCGCGCCGGATCAGCGCCTGATCCGTACGTTCGTCCCGTGGGCCTCGGCCACCGCCACTGGCCACCGGTTCACCGCCACCGGCCACCCGCCACCGCCCGCAGGTCACCAGCCACCCGTCACTGGTCACCCCGCGCCAGCCTCGTCTGAAGAGCCGTCGGCCGCACATAGCCGGTTGTACGCCGCCGGGAGGTCGCCGTCGCGATGGTCCTCGGGTGCCAGCTCGGAGGCCCGCGGCAAGACCTTCCCCAGCCCCCGGGTCCGTCTCTGGTACATCCGTCTCTAAATACATCCGTCTCTGGATACAGGGGCATCGGGCCATGCCTAGCCCGCGTACGGGCTGGTCGGAAGCCCCGCCGCCGCCGCGGCCGTACGCAGCACATTCCGCAGCATGTCGGGCGTGAGTCGGCCGGTGAAGGTGTTGCGCTGGCTGACGTGGAAACAGCCGAAGAGCTCCACCGCCCTGTCCGCCGGGCTCTCCAGCTCGACCCGCGCGCCGTGGGAGAAGACCGGTCGGGGCCGGGGCATGGTCCACCCCGCCTCCGCGAGCGCGGGCAGCGCGGCCTGCCAACCAAAGGCCCCGAGTACGACGACGGCCCTGAGGGTGGGCTTGAGCAGCTTCAGCTCGCTCACCAGCCAGGGCCGGCAGGTGTCACGCTCCTCCGGGGTCGGCTTGTTGGCGGGCGGCGCGCAGTGCACCGGCGAGGTGACGCGTACGCCGTACAGGGCCAGCCCGTCGTCCACGCTCACGGATGTGGGCCGCGACGCCAGCCCCACATCGTGCAGCGCCGCGTACAGCAGGTCCCCGGACCGATCCCCGGTGAACATCCGTCCGGTGCGGTTCCCGCCATGTGCAGCGGGCGCGAGCCCGACGATGAGCAGCGAGGCGTCCGGCGGCCCAAAGCCCGGAACCGGGCGACCCCAGTACGCCCAGTCGGTGAAGGCGGCCCGCTTGGTCCGAGCCACCTCCTCGCGCCAGTCGACCAGCCGCAGGCAGGCCCGGCACCCGGTGACCCGCTCGTCCAGCTCGGCCAGGCTGCTGTTCATACCCACCACGGTATGCCTGAGCGAAGGCCGGCGACGAAGGCCGGAGACGGAGACGGGGACACGAGGAGGGAACGAGGACGGAATCGGGGACGGAATCGGGGACGGAATCGGGGACGGAATCGGGGACGGAATCGGGGACGAAGCTGCCGACCGAAAAGGTTCCGACTGGCCGCCCTCCTGAAGGCTAAGGTCGAAGTATGGTTTCAGGGAGTCAAGGGAACGGGGCAAAGGGCGCGGTCGGCACGAGCGACTCTGCCGGCACCGGCGACTCCGCAGAGGCGGTGGCCGCCGCGAAGGCTGCCGGACCCGCGAGCAGCGGGGAGACCGTCCGCGTCGACAGCTGGATCTGGTCCGTCCGTCTCGTAAAAACACGCTCGATGGGCGCCACCGCCTGCCGCGGCGGCCATGTCCGCGTGAACGGCGAGCGCGTCAAACCCGCGTACGCGGTCCGTGTCGGCGACGAGGTCCGGCTGCGGCACGGCGGCCGCGAACGGATCGTCGTCGTGAAGCGCCTGATCCGCAAGCGGGTGGGAGCCCCGGTCGCCGCCGAGTGCTACGTCGACAACAGTCCGCCACCCCCGCCCCGAGACGCCGTCGCGCCCGCAGGCATCCGCGACCGAGGCACAGGCCGCCCCACCAAACGCGACCGCCGCGAACTGGAACGACTGCGGGGCCTACCGGACCCCGGCAACGGCCCCGGCACACCTTGATCTTGGCGGTTACGAAGGGGCCCGCCGGTCACACCCAGTACCGGCGCCCGGCTGTGACATCCAGCCCGGCCACTATCAGGGCAGGCGCGGCCCAGCACCGGGACCGCTCCGTACGGCAGGCAACGAGGAAGCAGCACCGTTGAGCTGGTTGCGGCGGGTATGCGCCGATGGCATCCCGCCATGCATCAACGTCCCGCCAGCCGCCCGGCGGATCCGCCGCCAATCCTCCCATTTCCTCCGCCGTTGGTGGCCGTCCACGACGAAGAGTACGTTTCAGGCAGGAGTAGTGATCAGGATGCGTACTGGCAGTGAACCGACGACCGCGCGCAGTGCACTTCGTGCGCGCCTCTGGTTCAGCGTCTGGGGTCTGATCTGGACGATGGCGGGGACCGCGGCGTTCGCCCTCGTGGGGCGACCGGGGTGGGCAGCAGCCTGCGGGATCCTGTTGCTGATCATCGCCGTCGATCTGGCGATGATCCTCCGGCATATCCGCCAGGGCCCCCACTACCAGCCGGGACGCGATGTCCCGCCGTACCGGCCTCCGGACTCCCACGACTAATAGGGCTTTGTCGGGTGTGACCTTGGTGGCGGCACTCGTACTCGCGGATGCCGCAGCGAGGGGCTGTGACCTGTGGAACGAGAAGTGACGACCCATCATCGGACGCCTCGGCCGTTCGATGTTTCCGCAGGTCACGGCGGTTCGGCATAGTCCTACTAGTGTCCTGAGTCTTAGGAAAGCTATAGAAGTATGCTGGGTCCATGGCGCGTATGGGTCGGCCGACGGTCGAAGTG
>CBFGQM010000231.1:0-8781 GCA_965650905.1 uncultured Streptomyces sp.
CGCATGGCGAGGCCCTTGAGGCACTCCTTGCGTAGCCATGACTCCTGCGTCTCGCCTTCGGGGACGCCAGGAAAGTTTGGCATCTCATCGACGTTCTTGAAGACCGACTCGTACGACTCGATGCGCTCCGCGATCAGCAGAGTGTTGTCACATGCCTCAGGGATCTCGGAAAAGAGCTCCCGCATCTGAGTGGCCGTCTTGAGGTAGTAACCGGTGCCGTTGAACTTGAACCTGCGCGGGTCGTCCTTGTTCTTGCCCACGCCGATGCACAGCAGGTTGTCGTGCGCGTCCGCGTGCTCTTCGAGCACGTAGTGCGCGTCGTTCGTCGCTAGCAGCGGAATGCTGAGTTCCTTCGCCAGACGCAGCAGGTCCCCGCGGACATTGCGCTCCAGGTCTAGGCCGTGATCCATCAGCTCCAGGAAATAGTTCTCCTTACCGAGGATGTCCTGGTACTGGCCTGCGATCTCCCGGGCCTCGTCATACTGATTCAGGCGCAGCCGAGTCTGGATGGCGCCCGAGGGGCAACCAGTCGTCCCGATGATCCCCTCGGAGTGCTCGGAGATCAGCTCCATGTCCATACGCGGCTTCCCCGCGGGAAACTGGCCCGTGTAGGACGCTTCGGTCGACAGGTAGAAGAGGTTTTGCAGTCCCTGGACGTTCTGCGCCCACATCGTCATGTGCGTAAAACGCCCGCCACCAGAGACGTCCTTCGAGCCTTCCCCGTCGTCCGACATGGCCCGCACACCGCCGGGTCCCCAGAATTCCTGCTTGCGGTTGCGACGTGAGGAGGGGGCGACATACGCCTCGATCCCGATGATCGGCTTGACGCCGTCGAAGCCCTTGGCCACCTGCTGGAACTCGTACGCACCGAACATGTTCCCGTGGTCGCTCATGGCGATGGCAGGCATGCCCTGGCGCGCCACCTCGGTGAACATCGGTTTGAGCCGCTGCGCGCCGTCGAGCATCGAGTATTCGGTGTGATTGTGCAGGTGAACAAAGCTGTCGGACACCGGGCAGGCACCTCCGAGGCGGGTCGTGGGAAGCCCCTACCCTATCCCTCAGTGCCGTGCGAAACCCCCGGTCCGGGGTACGTCAAACCATGATCGAAATCGGGCAAAACGATGACCTTGCATTATCACGCAGAGTTCACTGCACTAGCTCCCGCGTAACGGTTCTGGGTGCGGAGGAGCTGTGGTTAGTACCGTGCCGTGCATGTGCTGGGACACGCCGTCCGGCGAGGTTGTCCGCCAGTTCTAACGCGTCCGTTCATCGTGTCGGGCTTGGGCCGCGCCTTGGATGAACTTGGGGTATGTGAGGGGCCGCTGGCCCGACGTGCTTGTACAGGTCGAGGCGACCCTGACCGGGCTACCCCCACAGGCGCGGGTCCGCGTACGGGATGCCATGTCAGCGGCGGGCGCCCTGCTGCGGGCATCTGTCCGGACATGCGGCCTCCGGAGACGAAGCCCCTCTAGTCGGCCGCCGCTGTCCGACAGACGTCCTAGCGTCGGTGGAATGGATCACGACGACGACGAGAACGTGCACAGTGTCCGGATCACTGCTCGCGGTGTGAGAGCCGAACTCGAGATCGACGGCCAGCAGTGGGACCCAAGAGCCCTCAGCGGCTATACCGTCACGTACCGAGAGGGAGAACCGCCTCAGGTTGTCCTGTACTCCTCGGATTACGTCGAGTCCGTTTTCGAGGGCTTGGCCCGTGTCGCCGTCGTAGATGTGCCCGACCCCGGCCCGGCCGCTGCAGTTTTCCTTTCGGCGATCGACGTCGCGGAACTGGAGCGGACCGCGCTGGCCAGGTCAGACCTGGGCACCGGTCCGCACTCGCTCACGCAGGCGATGCTCGCCCAACTCGGGGAGTGGGCTCGTGGCGTTTGATGTGGACGGGGCGCGGCGTGTGGTCGGCCGCATCCTGGACGACAAGCTGGAGGCGTGGCGCGACAGTGGCGGCCGCGCGGACGACGGACTGGATGAGACGACGGGGAGGTTGGTGTCGTCGGCTCCGGACGAGGTGCTGATCTGGGACGGGCTCGGCGCGGTGATGCCGATGGGCCGCCCGGCGATCACCAAGCCGTTGGACGGCGCGGTCGTGCAGGAACCTCCGACCACCGACTACCAGGCGGTGCTGCCCGTGCGGGCCCCCGAACTGCGACCGGATGACGTAATTCGCGTCGCCGGGTCCGTGCGGCCAGGCGGCCCGCGTGACCCGCAGCTGGTCGGTCGCCGCTTCCGGGTCTCGGACAAGGCCGTGGGCACCTACAGCGTGGTGCGGATCGTCAGGGTGCAGGTGATCGGCTGATGGCGCCTGTGAACCCGCACCCGAACGCCCATCCCGACGCCACGGCGTTCCGTGACCCGATCGCGCTCGCTGCCGCGCTGGCCCGGATGGGCCCGGCTGCGCGAGCCCGTACGCGCACCATCACCCGGCATCACGCGATGCTGCTGCGGGTGCGTATCCAGCGCAACGCTTCGGGCCGCCCGGGACCGCGGACGATCACCGGCCAGTACCGCGCCTCCTGGGGTGTGCGGATGAGCACCGGTGGCGGGCAGGTGACGGCGGAGGTGTTCTCCGACGCCCCGCAGGCCCGCAGGTTGGAGTACGGGTTCGTCGGCGTGGACGCGGTCGGCCGTCACTACCGGCAGCCGCCGTACCCGCATGTCGAGCCCGCATTCCGGCGGACGCAGCCCGCCTTCGTCCAGGCCCTGGCGGAGGGAGTGCTGCCATGACCGCCGCACGGCTGCCCGTCACCCGGGCGCTCGCCGCACTCATCGAGAAGGCCACCGACAGGCGGTGCGGGATCGGCGAACTGCCCCGTGTTCGAGGTACGTCCGGGGAATGGGAGCCCGCGACCGCCCCGTACACCATCCTCGACTCTCTGCCGGGGGAGTTCAGCGGTCCGCCGCTGTCGGACTGGCACGCGGACGCGGCCTGGGCCTACCAGGTGACCTCGGTCGGGGAGCGGGACGACCAGGTGCAGTGGCTCGCCGACCGGGTTCGCGCCGGTGTCGTCGGCCGCCGCGATGGACGATGGGCTCATGACCTGCCCGTTCCTCAAGCTCGAGTCATCGACCGGGAGTTGGGCTACGACGCCGCTGGGGACCCTTCTGTGTCAGCGGCAGGCGCTATCGTGTCCTACGTGCAGCGGGTCACGATCACCGTGACCCCTGCGTAGAGAGACGTCTCTTCTGACCTCACCGCGGAGGCCCGCGCGGACGCTAGGCCCCAGGCCAGGCGACCCCCTTTGATCATCAAGGGGCAGGGCCTCGGCACGGGACGCTGCCCCAGAAGTGGGAGCGGACCTGTGTCCACGAGCACGAAAAAGACCCAGACCCGATTTCTGCGGCGCGGCATCTCCAAGATCCTCTGGGCGCCGGAACTCAACGACCCGAAGTACCCCAGCCGCCGGGAGATCACCGGTGCCTTCGCCCTGACCGATGCCGTCTCGGACATCGAGGGCTGGGCCTTGGAGAACGACCCCATCGAGACCCCCGACATGGGGAGCACCTTCAACAGCTCGATCCCGGGCAACGACAAGGCCGAGAACTCCAGCCTGACGTTCTACGAGGACCGGTTCTCCGACGCGATCGAGCAGCAGCTCCCCAAGGGCGCGAAGGGCTATGTGGTTTTCCTGCGCAAGGGTGACCTGCCCGGATCGCGCTCGGTCGACGTGTTCCCCGTCCAGGTCGCCACCCGCGCCGCGAGCTACTCGACTGGTAACGAGGCCGCGAAGTTCAAGGTCGACTACACGATCACAGACGAGCCGTCGCTCGACCGCCCGGTGCCGCAGGCACACCCCCACCCGAAGCCGGACGAGGACTGCGACGAGGACCACGGGCATGGTCACCACGACCACGACGGCGATCACGTCGACGTGACCGTGGTCAGCACCACCAAGACCAAGACCGAGGCTACGGTCCGCGAGCACGACGCCGACGAGGGCTGATCGTGACGCGCCCCGCACCAGCCAAGCACCCAACCCCCTCCGCCACACCGGTGGAGGGGGCGTGGTCGGCCAAAATGGATCGCCTCCGCAACCGGGACCGGCCGCAGAACCGGCTCCGCGTCTGCGACGACAATGAGCTGCGCCAGCGGCACGACGAGGCCGAACAGGCGGCCCGCCGCGCACGGTTCGTCGCCGAGGCCAACCCGGGTGACGAGCTGGCCGCGCGCCAGGTTGCCGACGCCGAGGAGGCGCGCGACCAGGCCCGTTCGGCGCTGGACGCCGACTCGGAGTTCCTGACCTTCCGCGCACTGCCGCGCCCGGTGCTGGAGGAGCTGATCGCCGAGCACCCACCGACCGAACAGCAGGCGGCGGAAGGCGCGATCTTCAATGCCGACACCTTCCCCGCCGCGTTGGTCTCGGCGGCCTCCGTGGACGGCATGAGCCGTGAGGAGGCCGAGGAGTTGCTGAACGGCTGGTCGGCGCCGGACGCGAACGCGCTGTGGGACGCGGCCTGGCAGATCCAGCAGGAGAGCCGGGTCGAGCTGGGAAAAGGCTGAGTCGTGACGCCGGCCTGCGCGCCGAGCTGGAGCTGTGCGAGCGGTTCCAGATCCCGCACTCGCAGTTCCTCGGTGGCGACGGCCGCTGGTCCGACCTCGACCGGGCCAAGGCGTTGGCCTGGGCGGAGTGGCAGCGGTCGGTGTGCCCGGAGTGCCGCACCCGGCTGGAGGAGTGGGACCGCGAACGCGGAGGCGACCCCCACGCCTACGTCACCGACACCCTGCGCTGCCCCGGCTGCGAGCTGATCGAGCAGGAACGCGACCACGTCCCCCAGGACCGGTCCGGCTACGGCGTGAAGATCCAGCTCCTCCCGCGCGAGCAGTACGAACAGCGCCCCTGATCCACCCCCGCACCATGTAAGGAGGCCGCCGCGGTGGCCGGGTTCACCCTCACGGTCGCGATGCGAGCCGAGGTCCGCGACCTGATCGCGGGGACTCGCGCTGCCTCCGGCCAGATGCGGACGCTGGCCGGCCGCACCGATGCGGCCAACCGGTCCCTGGCCCGGCTCGACGCGAACGGGGCCCGCCTCGCAAGCCAGTTCGCCGCGCTGAACCGATCCACCCGCGCTGCCGTCGGCGAGCTGAACCGGATCTCCTCCCGCGCCGCAGCCGCCCGCGCCAGCCTGCGCGCGGCCGGGGACGACGGAGCCCGCTCCATGACCAGGCTCCAGCGCGCCACGGCCGGCGCGGGCAGGCGGGGCATGTCCGCCACCAACATGCTCGCCGGTGGAGGCCTGCTGCTCGGCACGGGCGAGATGATCCAGGAAGGCAACCGCTACCAGAAGCAGATGAATCTGTTCCGGGCGGTCACCTCGGCCACCGCCTCACAGATGAAGCGCGCCTCGGCCGTGGCGCAGGAACTCGGCAACGACCTGACGCTGCCCGGCTCGACGGCAGCCGACGCCGCCGAGGGCATGGTCGAGCTGAGCAAAGCCGGATTCAGGGCCGACCAGTCCATCGATGCCGTGCGGGCCTCGCTCCAGCTCGCCTCGGCGGCCGACGTCAACGCCGCCACGTCAGCCAAGTATTTGGGCGACATCATGGACCAATTCGGTCTCGGTGCTGATCAGGCGGCACGCGCCTCGGACACCTTGGCCGCCACGGCGAACAACGCGTCTGGCTCCATCACCGACATCTACTACTCGATGCGGTACGCCGGGCCCGTCGCCAACGCCCTTGGCGTCTCCCTCCAGGACACCGCCGCCGCGGTCGGCATGCTCGGCAAGAGCGGCATTCTCGGGCAGACGGCCGGAACGAGCCTGCGCGGGATGTTCGCGAACCTCGCGGCACCGACTCCCCAAATGCAGGGCGCCCTGAAGAACTTGGGGATCGACGCCTGGGACGCCGAGGGAAGATTCCGCGGGCTCAGGGTGGTCATCGACGGTCTCTCGAAGGCCGAACACAACCTGTCCCAGAAGGACTTCACCGCCGAAGTCACCAAGGCGTTCGGGAAGCCCGCGCTCAGTGGCGCCGCAGCCCTCGCCCACCAGGGAACCGAGTCCTTCGACGCCCTGTCGGTGGCGGTGCGCCAGACCGGCGCTGCCGCGTCCATTACCGCCTCGCGCGGACAGGGCCTGACCGGCGCGATGACCCAACTGCGCACCCAGGCACGACAGACCGGGATCGCGCTGTACGAGGGCATGGCGCCCGGCCTGGAATGGGTGACACGGCTGCTGACGCGCGGCATGGCCGGGGCCACGCCGTACCTGACCACGGCGCTGGAGTACGGACGCAACCTCGCCGTGCTGTACGGGCCGGAACTGAAGGCCAAGACGAGCGCGGGGCTCGGCGGGCTCATCGATGAGGCCCAGGCGCTGATCGGCCCGCTCAAAGAGCTGGGCGAACACACGCTGGCCACCGGCCTGAACCTGCTGATCAACGCGGGTCGCACGCTCGGCGACGTTCTCGGCAACGCCGCGGACGGTGCAGAGCCGATTCTGAACGCCATTTCCGGAATCGGAAAGGAGGGCGGCGCCGCAGCCGGCACGCTCGACATCATCGCGGCCGTCGCGAACCTGGCGATGGACGCAGTCTCCGGCCTGTCCACCGTGCTGGTCCCCATCGGGCACGTCGTCGGTGGTCTTGTCAGCGCCTTCGGCGCGCTGCCCGCGCCCATCCAGTCGGCGGCACTGGCGATGCTGCTGTTCCGCCGCGCGCAGCCGGGCCTGACCAATTTCGCGAACACCGTCACCGGCCCCGTGCGCAGCGGCTTCACCAGCTTCAACCAGCAGATGCGGGTACAGCAGACCCTGGCCGCAAGCGCGGGCGTGTCGCTGTCCCGGTACGGGGCGGCTTGGGCAACGGTACAGACCAGAGTCGGCTTCCTCGGCAACATGACCTCCGCGTTCCGCAGCGCGAACGGCGCGGGCGTGACGTTCATGGGGACGATGAACGGAGTGACCCGCGCCGCAGGTTCGGGCCTGCGCTCGGCCATGTCCGGCATCTCCGGAGCACTGGGCGGCCCCTTCGGCATCGCCATGGCCGGTGTCTCGGTCGGCCTGGGGCTGCTTGCCGCCCGCCAGCAGAGCGCGGCACAGGCGGCGGCCGAGCACCAGTCCCGCATCTCCTCCCTGACCTCCGCGCTGCGGGAGTCCGGCGGCCAGATCACCGGCGACGTGCGCGGGCAAGCCGCTCAGGTCCTGCTCGATACCAAGGTCAGCCAGGGCCAGTTGACCAAGGTGATGGAAGAGGCCGGGGTGCCGGTCTCCACGCTGACCGACGCCTACCTCGGCCAGGGCACGTCCCTGGACGCGCTGCAGAAGAAGCTCCAGGCCACAGCGGATTCCCACAAGGTCTACAAGGACGTGGCGGGGGGCAAGGCGACCACCCTGGAGTATTCCGACGTCGGCCAGCAGTACAAGGACGCCGCCGACGCCCTGGGCAGCGTCAAGGGCGAGATGTCCGAGTCGATTAAGAACGCGAAGGAGCTGGCGAAGGCCACCAAGGGCGCGGGCGACGGCACCTCGGCGTACGACCGGCTCAAGGGTGCCGTCGGCGGCCTCGCGGATGAGACCGCCGACGCCGACACCCGCACCCGCTCCCTCAAGAGCGCCCTCGACCTGTTGTCGGGCGGTCAGATCTCCCTGCAGGCCGCGAAGGCCAAGGTGAACAGCGCCGTCCTGGAGCTGAAGGAGGGCGGCAAGAACGTCAGCCGAGACCAGGGCTACGGCGGTAAGCAGCTCGTCAACGACGATAAGACCCTCAACACGACCACGCGCAACGGCCAGCAGCTTTACACCCAGCTCACCTCCCTGTCCGACGCGGCGGCCGACGCCTCTGTCGCTACCTTCGATCTGGCCAAGCGCAACGGCGAGACTCTGCCCGCCGCGCTCGCCAAGGCCCGCGGGGAGATGAGCCGGGCGCGAGCAGAGGCGATCAGGGCCGCTCACAGCTACGGCCTGACCAAGGCTCAGGCCGAGGGCGTTGCCGACAGCCTTGGCCTGCTGCCCTCCAAGGTCAGCTTGCTGCTCCAGACCAAGGGCATGGACTCCACCCTGGCCAACCTGATCGCCGTGCAGGCAGAGTTCCACCGGCTGCCGAAGGAAAAGACGATCAAGGTCGACTCGCTGAGCGACGGCGCGCAGAAGAAGCTGCGCTCGCTGGGCTTCACCGTCAAAACCGTGCCGGGCACCAGGCAGATCAAGATCACCGCGCCGACCGCTGGAGCGAAGAAGAATCTTGACACGCTGATCGACACGCTCGGCCGAACCCCGAACGGGAAGAACGTCCGCGTCGCTGCCCCCACTGCCGCTGCCATCAAGAGCCTGGAGGCCGTACAGGCAAAGATCCGGGCCACGCCGGGAGCGAAGTCCGTGACGGTCCGTGCCCCAACGGCCAAGGCCCGCAAGGAGCTGGAGGCGTTGGGCTTCCGGATCCAGAAGGTGCCTGGCTCGAAGGACGTCAAGGTCATCGTGCCGACCGGCGGGCCGCGTAAGGCCGCCGACACCATCCAGCAGCGCATCAACGCACTGCGCGGCAAGTCGATCCAGGTGACCACCCGGCACGTCACCATCTTCGACCAGCTTCGCCAGTCCAACTCCGATACCGCCGACGCGGTGCGGCGCCAGGCCGAGAACATGCGCAAGCAGGCCGACGGCGGCGTCGTCGACTACTACGCGGACGGCGGTGTTCGAGACGGAGCGCAACAGCCCCGGCGAGGCCGACGCGAGCAGCACGTCGCGCAGATCGTCCCTGCCGGATCGTGGCGCATCTGGGGTGAGCCAGAGACTCAGGGCGAGGCATATGTACCCCTGGCAGCCACAAAGCGCGAC
>CBFGQM010000232.1:0-8704 GCA_965650905.1 uncultured Streptomyces sp.
CCGCTCGGCGTCCTCGCAGACCAGCTCGTCGTCGTCCACGAGCACGCGGACCTCGCGGTTTCGCACGAGCCCGCGGAGGATCTCCAGCTTGGTGCGCCGGGCGGGCCTGCGGTCGTCGTTGCGGCGCATCCAGATGCGGCCGTCGGGCAGACCCTGCGCGGCCAGCCAGACCACCGTGTCCTTCCGGCACCGCTCGGGCCGCCCGGTCAGATAGGCGACCTCGCACTCCTGCGCGTGCTCCAGCGCGAGCGCCACCCCCTCGGCCAGCGGCGGATCGTGCGGCGCCGCCGCGAAGAAGGCGTCCCAGTCCCGGGGCCTCCGCTCCAGGAAGCACTGCCGGTGCGCGGTGTCGGCGAGCGTGTTGTCGAGGTCGAACACCGCGAGCGGCCGGTGCTGGTCCAACCGGGTGACCGGCCCGTGCTGGTCCGACCTGATGAGCCTGTTGTTGTCCGTCACGTCGCCCACCCTAGAGCCGACCAGACCTGACCGGGCCCTGCCGACCTGGCCGGGCCGGGCCGGCAGGGGCCGGCAGGGCCCAGCCGCCGGGACCGGCTCAGCCCGGACCGGCTCCGCTCTGCTCCCGGGCCACCCACGCCCCGTTCCGCCCATCCTGGCGGGACCGGGGATGAGCACCACTCCCGGTCCCGCCCGTCCGCACACTGCCGGCGAACGACGTACGGCTAACGTCTGCCCGACTTGCGGGTCGCGCGCAGCCACTCCTTGTTCATGCCCGTGATGGAGACCAGGGGGATGCCCTTCGGGCATGCGGTGGCGCACTCGCCGGTGAGCGTGCAGCCGCCGAAGCCCTCCTCGTCCATGTGCCCCACCATGTCGAGCACCCGCGTCTCGCGCTCGGGCGCGCCCTGCGGCAGGACGTTGAGGTGGTTGATCTTCGCCGAGGTGAAGAGCATCGCCGCGCCGTTCGGGCAGGCCGCCACGCACGCGCCGCAGCCGATGCACTCGGCATGCTCGAAGGCGAAGTCCGCGTCCGGCTTCGGTACGGGCGTCGCGTGGGCCTCGGGGGCGGCGCCGGTCGGGGCGGTGATGTAACCGCCGGCCTGGATGATCCGGTCGAAGGCGCTCCGGTCGACCACGAGGTCCTTCACGACCGGGAACGCCGAGGCCCGCCACGGCTCGATGTCGATCGTGTCGCCGTCCTGGAAGGACCGCATATGGAGCTGGCAGGTGGTGGTGCGCTCCGGGCCGTGCGCGTCACCGTTGATCATGAGCGAGCAGGCGCCGCAGATGCCCTCGCGGCAGTCGTGGTCGAAGGCGACCGGGTCCTCGCCCTTGAGGATGAGTTCCTCGTTGAGGGTGTCCAGCATCTCCAGGAAGGACATGTCGGCCGAGATGCCGTCCACTTGGTAGGTGGACATCGCTCCGTCGGCGTCGGCGTTCCGCTGCCGCCAGACGCGCAGGGTGAGCTTCATGCGTAGCTCCGCTGAGTGGGGTGGACGTACTCGAAGACGAGGTCTTCCTTGTGCAGCACCGGTGCGTCACCGGTGGCGGTGAACTCCCAGGCCGCCGCGTACGAGAACTCCTCGTCCCTGCGGGCCGCCTCGCCGCCCGGGGTCTGGGACTCCTCGCGGAAGTGGCCGCCGCAGGACTCGGCGCGGTGCAGGGCGTCGAGGCACATGAGCTCGGCGAGCTCCAGGTAGTCGACGACGCGGTTGGCCTTCTCCAGCGACTGGTTGAGCTCCTCGCCGGTGCCGGGGACCTTGATGCGCCGCCAGAACTCCTCGCGGATCCGCGGGATGCGCTCCAGGGCCTTGCGCAGCCCGGTGTCCGTACGCGCCATGCCGCAGAACTCCCACATCAGCTCGCCGAGTTCGCGGTGGAAGGAGTCGGGGGTGCGGTCGCCGTCGACGGCGACCAGCAGGTTGAGGCGCTCCTCGGTCCTGGCCAGCACCTCCTGGACGACGGGGTGTTCGACGGTCACCTCGTCATGGTGGGGGTTGCGGGCGAGGTAGTCGTTGATCGTGGACGGCAGCACGAAGTAGCCGTCGGCCAGGCCCTGCATCAGCGCGGACGCGCCGAGCCGGTTCGCCCCGTGGTCGGAGAAGTTGGCCTCGCCGATCGCGAAGAGCCCCGGAATGGTGGTCTGGAGGTCGTAGTCGACCCACAGGCCGCCCATCGTGTAGTGCACGGCGGGGTAGATCCGCATCGGGACCTCGTACGGGTTCTCCGCGGTGATCCGCTCGTACATGTCGAAGAGGTTTCCGTACTTCTCCTCGACCCCGGCGCGGCCCATCCGCTCGATGGCGTCCGCGAAGTCGAGGTAGACGCCCTGTCCGCCGGGTCCGACGCCCCGCCCTTCGTCGCAGACGTTCTTGGCGGCCCGGGACGCGATGTCACGCGGCACGAGGTTGCCGAAGGACGGGTAGACGCGCTCCAGGTAGTAGTCGCGCTCGTCCTCGGGGATCTCGTTCGCCGGACGGTTGTCGCCCTTCGTCTTGGGGACCCAGATCCGGCCGTCGTTGCGCAGGGACTCGCTCATCAGCGTCAGCTTGGACTGGTGCTCGCCGGTGCGCGGGATGCAGGTCGGGTGGATCTGGGTGAAGCAAGGGTTGGCGAAGTACGCGCCGCGCCGGTGCGCCCGCCAGATCGCGGTGGCGTTGGAGTTCATGGCGTTCGTCGACAGGTAGAAGACGTTGCCGTAGCCGCCGGAGGCGAGGACGACGGCGTCCGCGAAGTACGTGTCGATACGACCGGTGATCAGATCGCGGGCCACGATGCCGCGCGCCCGGCCGTCCACCACGATCAGGTCCAGCATCTCGGTGCGCGGGTGCATCTCGATGGTGCCGGCGGCGATCTGCCGGGACAGTGCCTGGTACGCACCGAGCAGCAGTTGCTGGCCCGTCTGGCCGCGGGCGTAGAAGGTCCGGGAGACCTGTACGCCGCCGAAGGACCGGGTGTCGAGGAGGCCGCCGTACTCGCGGGCGAAGGGCACGCCCTGCGCCACGCACTGGTCGATGATCCCGACGGAGATCTGCGCCAGGCGGTGGACGTTGGACTCGCGGGCCCTGAAGTCCCCGCCCTTGACGGTGTCGTAGAACAGCCGGTGGACGGAGTCGCCGTCGTTGCGGTAGTTCTTCGCGGCGTTGATGCCGCCCTGCGCGGCGATCGAGTGGGCGCGCCGCGGTGAGTCCTGGTAGCAGAACTGCACGACGTGGTAGCCCTGTTCGGCGAGCGTGGCGCCGGCGGAGCCGCCCGCGAGGCCGGTCCCGACGACGATCACCGTGTGCTTGCGGCGGTTGGCGGGGTTGACCAGCTTGGCCTCGAAGCGGCGGGTGTCCCAGCGCTCGTTGACGGGGCCCTTGGGCGCCTTGGTGTCGACGACCGGCTCACCGGTCGCGTAGTCCGCGTACGTCATGTGTCAGCTCACCACTCCGGTCATCACGGCCACGGGTACGGAGACGAAGCCCACCGTCAGCACCAGCGCGAGGACGTTGGCGACGGTCTTGAGGGCACGGTCGCGGGCGCGGCTGCCCACGCCGAGGGTCTGTGCGGCGCTCCAGAAGCCGTGCCGGACGTGCAGCCCGAGCGCGAGCGTCGCGACGAGGTAGATGACGTTGCCGTACCAGGTGGAGAAGGTGTCGATCACGTTCTGGTACGGGTGCCCGGGCTGGAAGCCGTTCGGGTGCACGGTGCCGGTCGTCAGGTCGAGGATGTGCCACACGATGAACAGGCCGAGGATGATCCCGCCCCATCGCATCGTCCGCGTCGCATAACTGGCCCGCGGCTTCCTGTGCACGTACTTGGTCGGCCGCGCCCTGATGTCGCGGCGGCTCAGCTGGTACGCGCAGACGGCGTGCGCGCCGACCGCGGCGACCAGGACCACGCGGATGATCCAGAGGGCCCACTCATAGTGCAGGAACGGCTCGCCGAGGGTGCGCAGCCGGTGCGCGTAGTCGTTGAACTCGTCGGATCCGAAGAAGATCTTCAGGTTGCCCAGCATATGGACGACCAGGTACGCCAGCATGATCAGACCGCTCACGGCCATGACCGTCTTCTTGCCTACGGACGAGTCCCACATGGTGCGCGTCATGGACGGTTTTCGGTCCGTCCGCGTTGCCAGAGCCATGGACCAGAACGCTAGGGCCGGACGACCCCATCGGTCCAAGACAGGGTGCGGCTGGATTCGATAGGCAGTGCCTATCCTGGCGCCATGCAGTTCCAGCAGCTCCAGTACTTCGTCGCGGTTGCCGAGACCCGGCACTTCACCCGCGCCGCGGACCTGGTCCATGTCGCCCAGCCGTCCCTCTCCCAGCAGATCAAGGCGCTGGAGCGGGAGTTGGGCGCGGATCTGTTCCTGCGGGCGCGCGGCAACATCACGCTCACCGACGCCGGCGAGGCGCTGCTGCCGCTGGCCCGCCGCATCCTGGCCGACGCGGACACGGCCCGGCACGAGGTCCAGGAACTGGTTCAGCTGCGCAGCGGCCGGATCCGTCTGGGAGCGACCCCGAGTCTGTGCACGGGCCTGCTCCCGGATGTGCTCCGGGCCTTCCACGACCGGTACCCGGGCGTCCGGCTGCTGATCGAGGAGGGCGGCTCGCACGATCTCGTACGGGAACTCGCGCGCGGAGCTCTCGACCTCGCCCTGGTCGTGCTGCCCCTGCCCACCCCGTCGCCCGCGCTGACCACGCTCGAGGTGCTGCGGGAGGGTCTGGTGGTGGTGTCGTCCCCGGACGCGCCGGCTCCGGGGCAGGGCCGGCCGACGGTACGGGTCGCGGATCTGGAGGGCGAGCGGCTGGTGATGTTCCGGCACGGCTACGACCTGCGCGAGCTGACGGTCGCCGCGTGCCGTTCCGCGGGGTTCGAGCCCGACTTCGCCGTCGAGGGCGGCGAGATGGATGCGGTCCTCGGCTTCGTACGGGCGGGACTGGGCGTGGCCGTGGTCCCGCGCATGGTGGCCACCCGGTCGGGGCGGGGGCTGCGGGTGACGCCCCTCGCACGGCCGGGGCTCCACCGGACGATCGCGCTGGCGCACCGCAGCGACGTGGCTCCGCCCAGGGCGGCACGGGAGCTTCAGCGGATGTTGCTGGAACGCTGACGCCTGGACGGCGGTGCCGTTCTGGGAGCGCCGTTCTGGTCCCTGGGTCGTGTGTGGCTGGTCGCGCCCACGCGGCGGAGCCGCATGATGTCACGGCCCGCGCTTCCTACCGGGCGCGGCTCCTCACCTCGTGGCGTCCACCCGCATCAGCTCGTGCAGTCGGTCCGGTGGGCCCGGGCGCGCGTAGTACCACCCCTGGGCCGTGTCGCAGCCCAGGAGCCGCAGCTGTTCGGCCTGGGCGCCCGTCTCCACTCCCTCGACGGTGACCGCGAGGTCGAGGCTGTGGGCAAGCGAAACGATCCCGTCGACGATCTTGAGGTCGACGGGATCGGCGGGGTACTGCTGCATGCCCTGGGTGAAGGAACGGTCGAGCTTGAGGACGCTCACGGGGAGGCGGCGCAGGTTGGCGAGGTTCGAGTAGCCGGTGCCGAAGTCGTCGAGGGCGATGTCGACGCCCATCTCGGCGAGGCGGCGCAGCGGCTTGAGGAGGCCGTCGTCGGCGCCGATCAGCGCGGACTCGGTGACCTCCAGGCAGAGGGAGGCGGGTTCGAGTCCGGCGCGCTCCAGGATGTCCACCGTGTCGGCGACCAGGCCGGGGTGGGTCAGCTGGCACGGCGAGAGGTTGACGTTGACGCGCGGCGGGCCCGCGGCCGCCTTCCCGCCCTCCCGTTCCTGCCATGCGCGGGCCTGGCGGACCGACTGTTCCAGCACCCAGCGGCCCAGCGGGACGATCAGACCCGTGTGTTCGGCAAGCGGGATGAACTTGTCGGGGCCCAGCACACCGTGCTGCGGATGCAACCAGCGGACGAGGGCCTCGGCGCCGCGTACGCTGCCGTCGCCGAGGTGGACGAGCGGCTGGTACTCGATGAAGAACTCCCCACGGTCCAGGGCCGCGGGCAGCTGCGTGGTGAGCCCGTGCCGGGAGATGGCACGGGCGTCGGCCTCGGCGTCAGCGAGCTCGTAGCGGTTGCCGCCCGCCGACTTGGCCCGGTACATCGTGATGTCGGCACTGCGCAGCACCTCCGCCGGGCCGCGTTCGCCCGCCGGTCCCTCGACGATGCCGATGCTGCCGCGGACGGTCAGCTCCCGGCCGTCGATACGGACCGGGGTGACGAGGGCGTTCATGATGCGGTCGGCGAGCGCGTCGACCTCGGTCGCGGTGTCGCGCCCGGTGGTCAGCGCCACGAACTCGTCGCCGCCGAGCCGGGCGACCATCTCGCCGGGCGCGGTCGCACAGGACTGCAGCCGGTCGGCGACCTCGACGAGCAGCCGGTCGCCGGCCGCGTGCCCCAGGCTGTCGTTGATGGTCTTGAAGCCGTCGAGGTCGAGGTAGCAGAGCCCGAACCGCATGCCGTCGCCCGCGGACAGCGCCTTGTCGAGGCGCTCGAAGAACAGTGTCCGGTTGGGCAACCCGGTGAGCGCGTCGTGAGTGGCCTCGTACCGCAGCCGCAGATTCAGCAGCCGGCGCTCGGTGGTGTCCTCCATCAGGGCGAGCTGGTACTGGGGGCAGCCGTCCGCGTCACGCAGCAGGGAGACCGTCAGGTTCGTCCACAGAACCGTTCCGTCAGGGCGGTAGAACGCCTTCTCCACGTGGTAGTGCTCGCGGTCGCCGCGCACCAGCTCCTCGTACAGCCGCCAGACCTGAGGAGCGTCGTCGGGGTGCGTCCAGTCGGCGAAGTTGCGTCTGCGCATCGTCTGCTCGGTGCCGCCGAACATCCGTAGCAGGGTGTTGTTCACCTGGAGGACGTTGCCGTCGAGGTCCGCGATGCCGATCCCTATGGCCGCGCCCTCGAACACCGCGCGGAACCGCGCCTCGCTCGCGTGCAGTGCCTCCGCGACCACGCCCTGGGCCTTGAGGGCGGCTTGCGCGATGGCCTCCTGCTCGGCCAGCGTCCGCTCCCGCAGCGCCTGCGCGAACCCGGCGGCCATGGAGTGCTGCAACCGCGCCGATCGGTTGCGCAGGTCCTCCTGGCGTCCGTCCTCGCCGCAGTAGAGCACCAGGTAGGCGTCGACGCAGTCGAGCGAGCGACTGAGCGCCTCGGGTTCGGTGCAGTGGGCGTCGATCAGCGCGGCGCCGACCGCCTGGCCCTCGGCCGCGTCGAACGTCCTCGCCCGCAGCGCCTCGCTCAACCGCCGGGCGAGCGGCACCAGTTCCCGCTCGAGCTCGGGCCGGGTCAGCGACGTCGCGGTGGCCGGGAAGACGGCCCGGCTCCAGATGGTCGCGAACCTGCGCAGTCTGTCCTCCGGTCCGTCCGGCTCCGCGCTCACGCCGCGCGCCCCACGCCCGCGAAACCGGAGAAGGAATACGGATCCTCCTCCGGGACCGTGTCAGGCCGCCAGTTCGGCGGCGGCACCAGCCCGGGTTCCACCATGTCGTACCCCTCGAAGAACCGCGCGATGTCGTCGCGCGAGCGCATGATCAGTGGGTTGCGGATGTCCTTGTAGACGTCGACCGCGCCTTCGGCCCGCTCCGGTGGGAACGGGATTCCCTCGTACGAGGCGTGCGTGATGACGAGCAGACTGCCGGGCGCGAGTGCGTCGCGCAGCTCTGCCACCGCCCCGTACGCGTCGTCCTCGTCCTCCACGAAGTGAAGTATGGCAACGAGAAGCAGGGCGACTGGCCGATTCAGGTCGATCAGACGCCGAACTTCGGGGCTCGTCAGGATTTCCTGGGGCTTGCGCAGATCGGCGGCGAAGACCTCCGCGTCCTCGTTGCCCTTCAGGACGGTCTGGCTGTGCGCCACCGCCACCGGATCGTTGTCGACGTACACGACGTGCGCGCCGGGGTGGGCACTTTGGACCACCTCGTGGACATTGCCGAAGGAGAGGATGCCCGAGCCGATGTCGAGGAACTGGGTGATGCCCTCGTCCTCCACCGCGTAACGCACCGCGCGGCGCAGGAACGCCCGGTTCGCCTGCATGATCTTGGGAAGACCCGGCATGAACTCCATCGCCTTCCGGGCCGCTTCCCGGTCGACCTCGAAGTTGTGCGATCCGCCCAGGTAGTAGTCGTGGATGCGGCTCACGCTCGGCACCGACATGTCGATGCCACGGGGGGCCCAGGCGGGACGCTCCATCAATCTCTCCAAGGCGTAGGCGATCCGGTGTTCGAGCTGAGGCTACTGATCGTCCGCCAAAGGAGCGAGCCAAAACGGAAATTGACCATCCGTTACTGGCCACTGCCCGTGGTACGTGCCGAATCAACGTCGCACGAAAGGTACGAAGCCGTCCAAAACTTCCGAAGAGTCACCATGAGCTCTGAAGAGTTCTGAAAGATTCTGAGGAGGTGCGATGAGCCTCGGTGACTCGCGATGGATCCCGGAAAGTCACACAGACACCAGATAATTACACAAACGAGACAGCCCCCTCCATGCGGTACGGAGGGGGCGGACCGGGGGCCTGCGCTGTGCCGTCTTCCGGCGCTGTCCTTCTCTGCTTCTCTGTGTCCGCTCCGTCCGTGCTTCGTGACCGTTGTGCTTCTGGTGACCAGCCGTGGGGAGAGGTGATGTTCTACTGCGGTATGCGGTGGTATGCGGTGATGTCCTACTTGGGCTTGCCAAGTGCCTTGCCCTCCGGGGATATGGCGTACCAAGTGCCGCCGATGCCCTGGCCGTTGGTGTCGCCGGGCTTCTTGTCGCCCGCGTAGGTGTA
>CBFGQM010000233.1:0-8703 GCA_965650905.1 uncultured Streptomyces sp.
GCTGCGGAATGTCCACCGACCACTCGTGCGCGACCCGCCCGGGACGTGAGGAGAGGAGTACGACGCGCTGCGCGAGCCGGACCGCCTCGCGCACGTTGTGCGTCACGAACAGGACCGACAGATTGGTCTCACGCCAGATACGGGTCAGTTCGTCGTGCAGCACATCCCGTGTGATGGCGTCGAGGGCCGCGAACGGCTCGTCCATGAGCAGCAGCTTGCTGTCCTGGGCGAGCGCGCGGGCCAGCGCGACACGCTGCCGCATACCGCCCGACAGTTCGTGCACCCGCTTCCCGTACGCGCCCTTCAGCCGGACAAGTTCCAGCAGCTCCTGCGCCCTGTCGCGGCGCTCGGCCTTCGCGACTCCCCTGAGTTTCAGGGCGAGTTCGATGTTCTTGCCGGCGGTCAGCCACGGGAAGAGCGCGTGCTCCTGGAACATCAGCGCCGGGCGGCCGTCCGTCGTGATACTGCCCGCGGTCGGCCTGTCGAGGCCGGCGACCAGGTTCAGCAGCGTCGACTTGCCACAACCGGAGGCCCCCAGGAGGGTGACGAACTCCCCCGGCGCGACATCGAGCGTGATGTCGTCGAGGACGAGCTGCTGCCCGGCGGGCCCGGCGAAGGACTTCGAGACGTGTTCGATCCGCGCGGCGTGTTCGACCGACGTAACGGCGTCGGCGGCCTTGGCGAGGGCGGTTGCCATGGTCGTCACCTCCTGGGAACTCATCGTGTTGGCTTACGGGCTTACTGGACGCCGAGACCGGCGTCGTCGACCGTGCTGTGGCCCTCGTCCTTGAGGACCTTGTTCAGCAGCGTGAGGTCGTAGATGCCGCTGAGGTCGGGCTTCTCCAGCAGACCCGCCCTGACCGCGTGCTCCGCCTCGGTGCCGAGGGTGGCGGCCAGCGGGTCATCGATGAACCGGATGGACATCCACGCGGGGTCGAGGACGTTTGCCGGCAGTGCCTTGCCGGAGTCGATCCTCAGCTGCTCGTTCGCGGCGGCCTTCGCCTCGTCCGGATGGGCGTTGATCCACGCGTTGGTCTTCACTGAGCCCCTCAGCACCGCCTCGACGACCTTCGGGTGCACTTTGAGGAAGCTCTGCGACACGATGATGTTCGTGATCACGAACTTCTTGCCGGGCCACAGGCTCTCCTCGTCGAGCAGCACCTTGGCGCCCTCGGCGACCAGCCTGGACGCGGTCGGCTCCGGCACCCAGGCACCGTCGATGGAGCCCGACCTGTAGGCGTTCGGGGTGATCTTGTTGTCCGTGCGGACGACCGAGACATCGCCCTTGCCGCTCTGCGCGTCGACCTTCCAGCCCTGCTCGGCGATCCAGTTGAGGAACGCCACGTCCTGGGTGTTGCCGAGCTGCGGGGTCGCGATCTTCTTGCCCCTGACGTCCTTCAGGGACTTGATCTTCTCCGGGTTGACCACGAGCTTCACTCCGCCGGACGCCGAACCGCCGATGATGCGCAGGCTCTTGCCGCCGGACTTGAGGTAGCCGTTGATCGCCGGGGAGGGGCCGATCCAGCCGATGTCGATGGAACCCGAGTTCAGCGCCTCGATCTCGGAGGGGCCCGCGTTGAACGCCGAGTACCGGGCCTGCGTACCGGCGAGCTCCTTCTGGAAGAAGCCTTTCTGGTCGCCGACGAGAGCCGTGGCGTGCGTGAGGTTGCCGAAGTAGCCGATTCTGACGGTGTCGAGGCCGTCGATCTTCTTGCCCTGGGCGGCGACGTTCGCCGAGTCGTCCTTCGCCTGGGAGCCGTAGCTGCAGGCCGTGGCGGCAAGTGCGAGGAGCGGCAGCGCGGCTACGGCGGCGAGGCCGCGGCGCAGGCTACTTGGGGTGGTGGCAGGCACGGGAGGGGTTCCTCTCGGTGGCCGGCGGTCACGGTCCTTCGGTGGTCAGGTCGTGGCCGGGAAGTCGGCAGGTCTTCGGTGGCGGTGGCGGTGCGGGGTGAGGGCACGCGAGCGGTGCCCGTGCCCCCTGCGCGCCGCGCGCGTCACGCACATCGCGCTATCCCGCCCTGACCGCTGCCGAGGGCCCCGCTGCCGACGCGGCCGCCCTCCTTCGCGAACATGCCGTAGAAGTCCGTGGAGGTCATGGTCAGAAGTCCCAGCCGTCGTCGTCGGCCTCGGTCTTGACCGGTTCCGGCGAGGCGAAGGACTCGCCGACCATGCCCGCGGTGAGCGTGGTGCCGTCGGCCGGGTCGATCAGGATGAACGAACCGGTGCGCCGGGAGTCGGAGTACGCGTCGACCGGCAGCGGCTCGGCGGTACGGATCTTGACGCGGCCGATGTCGTTGGCGACCAGCTGCCCCGGGTGCGGATGCAGGGACAGGTCGGCGAGGGTCAGCCGCGACGGGATGTCCTTGACGATCGCCTTGACCGTGCGGGTGCCGTGCTTGAGCAGCACACGGTGGCCGACGGTCAGCGCCGCGTCGGCGACGTGGCAGACGGTCGCCTCGATGTCCTGCGTCGTCGCGGGCGCGTCCTTGCTCGGCACGATCAGGTCGCCGCGCGAGATGTCGATGTCGTCCTCCAGAAGGACCGTCACCGACTGCGTCGTCCAGGCCACCTCGACCGGCTCGCCCAGCAGGTCGATGCCAAAGATCCTCGTCGTACGGCCGGAGGGCAGCACGGTGACCACCTGGCCGACGTAGAACGTACCGGCCGCGATCTGACCCGCGTAGCCCCGGTAGTCCGGGTGCTCGGCGGTCTGCGGACGGATCACGTACTGCACGGGCAGGCGCGCGTGGCAGGACGTCAGGTCATGGCTGACCGGGACCGTCTCCAGGTGCTCCAGGAAGGTCGGGCCGCCGTACCAGTCCATGTGGGAGGAGGCGTCCACCACATTGTCACCGGCGAGCGCCGAGATCGGGATCGCGGTGATCTCCGGGACGCCCAGCTCGGACGCGTACGCCGTGAACTCCTCGGAGATCGCGCTGAAGACGGACTCCTGGTAGTCCACGAGGTCCATCTTGTTGACGGCCAGCACCACGTGCGGGACGCGCAGCAGCGCGGCGATCGCGGCGTGCCGGCGGGTCTGCTCGACGACGCCGTTGCGGGCGTCCACGAGGATCACCGTCAGCTCGGCCGTGGAGGCACCCGTCACCATGTTGCGGGTGTACTGCACATGGCCGGGTGTGTCGGCGAGGATGAACCGGCGGCGGGCGGTGGCGAAGTAGCGGTACGCCACGTCGATCGTGATGCCCTGCTCGCGCTCGGCGCGCAGACCGTCGGTGAGCAGCGCCAGGTCGGGCGCCTCCTGGCCGCGGCTGCGCGAGGCGTGCTCGACGGCCTCCAGCTGGTCGGCGAGGACCGACTTGGAGTCGTGCAGCAGCCGGCCGACGAGCGTGGACTTGCCGTCGTCGACGGACCCCGCGGTGGCGAAGCGCAGCAGGGTCGTCGCGGACAGCTGCTCGACCGACAGCGGCTCGGTGGGTTCGCTGGTGCTGGTCATGGCTAGAAGTACCCCTCGCGCTTGCGGTCTTCCATCGCGGCCTCGGAGAGCTTGTCGTCGGCGCGGGTGGCGCCCCGCTCGGTGAGCCGGGAGGCGGCGATCTCTGCGATCACCGCGTCCAGCGTCGTGGCGTCGGAGTCCACGGCGCCGGTGCAGGACATGTCGCCGACGGTCCGGTAGCGGACGAGGCGCTTCTCGACGGTCTCGCCGTCCTTCGCGCCGCCCCAGTCGCCGGCGGTCAGCCACATGCCGGCCCGCCGGAAGACCTCGCGCTGATGGGCGAAGTAGATCTGGGGGAGCTCGATGTTCTCGCGGGCGATGTACTGCCACACGTCCAGCTCGGTCCAGTTGGACAGCGGGAAGACGCGGACGTGTTCGCCGGGTGCGTGGCGGCCGTTGTAGAGGTTCCACAGCTCGGGCCGCTGACGGCGCGGGTCCCACTGCGAGAACTCGTCGCGCAGCGAGAACACGCGCTCCTTCGCCCGCGCCTTCTCCTCGTCGCGGCGTCCGCCGCCGAAGACGGCGTCGAACCGCTCGGTCTGGATCTTCTCCGTCAGCGGCACGGTCTGCAGCGGGTTGCGGGTGCCGTCCGGGCGCTCCTTGAGGACGCCGCGGTCGATGTAGTCCTGCACGGAGGCGACATGCAGGCGCAGTCCGTGCCGGGCGACCGTGCGGTCGCGGTACTCGAGGACCTCGGGGAAGTTGTGCCCGGTGTCGACGTGCAGCAGCGAGAAGGGAACCGAGGCCGGGGCGAAGGCCTTCAGCGCGAGGTGCAGCATGACGATGGAGTCCTTGCCGCCGGAGAAGAGGATCACCGGCCGCTCGAACTCACCCGCCACCTCACGGAAGATGTGCACCGCCTCGGACTCCAGAGCGTCCAGGTGCGACAGCGCGTACGGGCTGTCGGTCTCCTCGGAGACAGTGGCGACGGTCGTCATCTTGTATCCCTTTCGTTCTCCCCCAAGGACTTGGTCCAGGAGGTGCCCCGATCTCCGCCCGCGCGGCGCGAAGGCGCGGCGATCGCCGTCGTCTGCGGCCCGGCGGCCGCGCGTGCGTCGCTCACAGGACACCCCTCTCGGTCAGCAGCGCATGCAGCGCCGCCGCGGACTCCTGCACGGTCTGGGTGTGCGACTCGATGCGCAGATCGGGCGACTCCGGCTCCTCGTACGGGTCGTCCACCCCGGTGAGCCCGGAGATCTCGCCCGCCGCCTGCTTGGCGTACAGCCCCTTCACGTCACGCTCGGAGCACACTTCGACCGGCGTCGCGACATGCACCTCGACGTACGCGGCCCCGCTCGCGCGGTGGCGCTTGCGCACCGCCTCACGGCTGTCCGCGTACGGCGCGATCACCGGCACCAGCGCCTTCACGCCGTTACGGGCCAGCATGTCGGCGAGGAAGCCGATGCGCTGCACGTTCGTGTGCCGGTCCTCGCGGCTGAAGCCGAGGTCCGCCGTCAGGAACGTACGGATCTCGTCGCCATCGAGCACCTCGACGCGGTGGCCCTCCTCGCGCAGCCGGCCGGCCAGTTCGTACGCGATGGTGGTCTTGCCGGCGCTCGGCAGACCCGTGAGCCAGATGGTGGCTCCGGTCACTTGGTTCTCCTGGTTCATCGGATTCGTCGAAGGCGCGGCCATGGTCAGCCGTGCAGCCCGCACTCGGTCTTGGCGCTGCCCGCCCAGCGGCCGGCGCGCGCGTCCTCGCCCTCCAGCACCCGGCGGGTACAGGGGGCGCAGCCCACGGAGGAGTAACCGTCCATGAGGAGCGGGTTGGTGAGCACACCGTGTTCGGCGACGTACGCGTCGACGTCGTCCTGCGTCCAGCGGGCGATCGGGGAGATCTTGACCTTGCGGCGCTTCTCGTCCCAGCCGACGACCGGGGTGTTCGCCCGGGTCGGGGACTCGTCGCGGCGCAGGCCCGTGGCCCAGGCGGTGTATCTGGTGAGCCCCTCCTCAAGGGGCTTGATCTTCCGTAGCGCGCAGCACAGGTCGGGGTCGCGGTCGTGCAGCTTCGGCCCGTACTCGGTGTCCTGCTCGGCCACCGTCTGCCGCGCAGTCAGCGTGATGACGTTGACGTCCATCACGGCCTCGACCGCGTCCCGGGTGCCGATGGTCTCGGGGAAGTGGTAGCCGGTGTCGAGGAACACGACGTCCACGCCGGGCATGGCGCGGGAGGCGAGGTGGGCGACCACCGCGTCCTCCATGGAGGACGTCACGCAGAAGCGCCTGCCGAAGGTGTCGGCGGCCCACTGGAGGATCTCCGGCGCGGACGCGTCCTCGAGGTCGCGGCCCGCCTGCTCGGCGAGCGCCCTCAGTTCCGCGTCAGGACCGGTCTCTGTCTCGGTCTCTGTCTCGGCCTGGTCGGCCTGGACGGTCGTCATATCTCGTCCCCTCCACCGTCTGTGCTGTGAACCCCCCGGGCGAGCAGCCCGAGGAACTTCAACCGGAAGGCCCGATTGCACGCTCCGCATTCCCACGCCCCGTGACTTCGCTCGCTGGGACGCAGATCCTCGTCCCCGCAGTAGGGGCAGTAGAAAGGCGCCGCGCGCTCGCTCATGACAGCGACTCCTCCGAGGCGCGCGCGACCCAGGTGGCGAACCGCTCGCTGTCCTCGCGCTCCTCCTGGAACCGCTTGAGGACCCGCTCGACGTAGTCCGGCAGCTCCGCCGAAGTGACCTTCAGGCCACGGACCTTGCGGCCGAAACCGGCGTCGAGACCGAGGGCGCCGCCGAGGTGCACCTGGTAGCCCTCGACCTGGTTGCCCTCGTCGTCCAGGACAAGCTGGCCCTTGAGACCGATGTCCGCGACCTGGATACGGGCGCAGGCGTTCGGGCAGCCGTTGATGTTGATGGTGATCGGCTCGTCGAACTCGGGGATGCGGCGCTCGAGTTCGTCGATCAGCGAGGCCCCGCGCGCCTTGGTCTCGACGATCGCGAGCTTGCAGTACTCGATGCCGGTGCAGGCCATCGTGCCGCGCCGGAACGGCGACGGCTTGACCGTCAGGTCCAGTGCCTCCAGGCCCTCGACGAGCGACGCGACCCGGCCCTCCTCCACATCGAGCACGATCATCTTCTGCTCGACGGTCGTACGGAGGCGGCCCGAGCCGTGTGCCTCGGCCAGCTCGGCGATCTTGGTGAGGGTCGTGCCGTCCACCCGGCCCACGCGCGGCGCGAATCCGACGTAGAAGCGGCCGTCCTTCTGCCGGTGCACACCGACGTGATCGCGCCAGCGGGCGACCGGCTGGTCGGGCGCCGGGCCGTCGATCAGCTTGCGCTTCAGGTACTCGTCCTCCAGCACCTGACGGAACTTCTCGACGCCCCAGTCGGCAAGCAGGAACTTCAGACGGGCACGCGTACGAAGGCGCCGGTAGCCGTAGTCCCGGAAGATCGAGATGACGCCCTCGTAGACGTCCGTCACCTCGTCCAGCGGCACCCAGGCGCCCAGGCGCCGGCCGAGCTTCGGGTTGGTGGAGAGGCCGCCGCCGACCCAGAGGTCGAAGCCGGGGCCGTGCTCCGGGTGGTTCACTCCGACGAAGGAGATGTCGTTGATCTCGTGCGCGACGTCGAGCAGAGGCGAGCCGGAGATCGCGGACTTGAACTTCCGCGGCAGGTTCGAGAACTCCTTGTTGCCGATGATCCGGCGGTTGATCTCCTCGATGGCGGGGGTGCCGTCGATGATCTCGTCCTCGGCGATCCCGGCGACCGGTGAGCCGAGGATGACGCGCGGGGTGTCACCGCAGGCCTCGGTGGTCGACAGGCCGACGGCCTCCAGCCGCTCCCAGATCTCCGGGACGTCCTCGATACGGATCCAGTGGTACTGGACGTTCTGCCGGTCGGTTAGGTCGGCGGTGCCGCGCGCGAACTCCTGCGAGATCTCGCCGATCACCCGCAGCTGCTCGGTGGTGAGCCGGCCACCGTCGATGCGGACCCGGAGCATGAAGTACGCGTCGTCCAGCTCCTCCGGCTCCAGGATCGCGGTCTTGCCGCCGTCGATCCCGGGCTTGCGCTGGGTGTAGAGGCCCCACCAGCGCATCCGGCCACGCAGGTCGTTGGGATCGATCGAGTCGAAGCCCCGCTTGGAGTAGATCGTCTCAATACGTGTCCGTACGTTGAGACCGTCGTCGTCCTTCTTGAACTGTTCGTTGCCGTTGAGCGGGGTGAAGTGACCCACGGCCCACTGGCCCTCGCCGCGGTGACGGCTCACCTTGCGGCGGGGCGCGGCGGCAGGCTTCTGTGGGGTGGCGGCCATGTTCTACGTCCTTCGGGACAGGCGGGAAAGCGGCTCTGGACCTGCGCGTGCGGACGCATACGGGCGCATGCGGGCATACGCGCGCGTCTTTGCGCAAGGTGAGACAAAGGTGAGGAAGTCGGCGATGCTGCCCGGGGTCGGAGGTCCCTGTTGGACGCAGCGATCAGCTCGCCGGACAGATGGCGCTGGACATGCGGCCGAGGTCGACGTGCCGCCGACTCACCAAGGCAATTCCAGTTCCAGGCATGGCGGAAGCCTGTCATGGCGATCTGGACACAGTCCAGCTTTGTCCATAGTGCGGACAACCTTGTCTCGAGCAGCGAGACAGAGTGTCCTTGGTCACATAGCTGGAAACCGGCTGGGCCTCTCAGGGTCTCACCAGGTCAGGGAGTGCGCGCCCCGGGCCACGGACCGGGGGTGGGTGTGTCCGGCTCCTCCTCCACCATGGTGTCGAAGAGCTTGAAGCCACGCCGCAGGTAGTTGCCCATCGCGTGCTTCCCGTCCTTGCTGCAGGTATGCAGCCAGACCCGCTTCGTCGGCGCCCGGCGCGGCCAGCGTTCGGCCAGGTCCCAGGCGCGCGCGACCCCGTACGAGAGGAGGTGTCCGCCGATCCGCCGGCCCCGGAAGGCCGGGATCAGCCCGAAGTGGACGATCTCCACGACGCCGTCGTCCTGCGGGTCCAGCTGTACGTATCCGGCGGGCGTCCCGCGGTCGTACGCGACCCAGGTCTCGACTCCCGGCCTGGCCAGGTCTTCCTGCCACTGGGTGTACGTCCAGCCGAGCCGGTCGGTCCAGCGGATGTCGCTGCCGACGGAGACGTACAGGAAGCGGCTGAACTCCGGCGAGGCCAGCTCGGAGCGGACGATCCGGACATCGCCGGCCGGCTCGGCGGCGGGCAGCAGGTCGGCGGGCGAGGTCTGCTCCAGCGACCAGGTGGTGACGGGGATGCTCATCGGATGCCTCCGAGGAAACCCCGGCCTTCAGGCCGGGGAGGAATGGGACTC
>CBFGQM010000234.1:0-8611 GCA_965650905.1 uncultured Streptomyces sp.
CACCATCTGCCGGTCCGCCGCCATGGCGATCACGTTCGGCTGCAAGGCGCCCGCACTGCTGCGCTCCTGGCGGGACCCGCTGCTGCGGTCCGTCTGCGCGCTGCTCGTCCTCGCGGGCCTCGCGTTCTTCTTCGCGGCCCCGCCGACGATCACCGAGGTCAACCGCATCACGGGGATCGCGAACGTCTCGGCGCCGCTCGTCTACAGCTTCCTGAGCGCCTTCGGCGCCGCCTGTCTGGTGCTGATCATCAACTGGCGCGGCGGTCCGCCGGAAGCGACCCGGCGGGCCTTGCGCCGGTGGATCGCCGGGTACGGCGCGGTGATCGTGGCGCTGGTCACGCTGTTCGCACTCGGGGACGCGCCGTACGAACGGCTGCGGGATTTCGACACGTACTACGCCAAGACGCCGTTCATCCGCGAGATGATCGTGCTCTACCTCGTGTCGGCCACGGTCGCGGGTGTCGCGATCGACGTCATGTGCTGGCGCTGGGCGCTCCAGGTACGCGGCTGGCTACGGGCCGGACTACTGATCATCGCGGTCGGATTCCTGTTCAACATCCCCTACTCGGTCACCAAGTCCATCGCCGTGGTCGCCCGGTGGAACGGCGGGAACCTGGACGACCTGAGCACCTACGTGGCACCCGCGGTGGCCTCCGCCGGGGTACAGATCAGCGCGGTCGGCTTCTGTCTCCCGCTGGCATGCCAGCGCATCGGGGACACCTGGCACACCTGGTCCACCTATCGTCGGCTCGGGCCGCTGTGGCACGAGTTGAAGCCGGTCGCGGTGCGCGAGGGTCTGGCCGTGCGCATCTCCTGGTGGTCGCCCCCCGAACTCCAGGTGACCCAGCGGGAGTCCGACATCCACGACGCCATGCTCAGCCTGTACCCGTACTTCGACTCCGAGGTGCGCTCGCGCGCCTATGAAGCAGCCGTGACCGCCGGCTCCGACTCCCTCCAGGCACAGGCGGAAGCCGACGCGGTCATGGTGACGACGGCGATACGGGCCAGGGCCGCCGACCCGAAGGGCAGGGTCATCGACGCGGCGGCGACCGAGGCACCGCCCGCGTCCGCCGAGGCGCCCCGCGACCTGGTGCGGATTTCCCTCGCCCTGTATCGGTCACCCGTCGTCGCGGCGGCCCGAGGTCAGGCCGCATACCCGGTCACAGAGCGACTTCCATCCGGTTTCCAGTGACGGAGTCCTACCGGCACCTTCACACTGCGGCGGCTCTCCGTTCCTTCTCGGTCAGGGGAGGTCCGCTCAACAGGGGCTCCTTGCGGCCGAGACAGACCAGAGCGAGCATGTCGGGCATGAGCAGCCGTGTCGGCGGCCTCTCCATGCTCATCACGTCCAGCAGGATGTGCAGGGCGTGCGGGTTGCGTGAGCCGGCGTCGACGGCTCTGTCGACGAACGCGGCGAGGGCCTTTTCCCGTCGGGTGGGGGGCTGGTCGCTGGCGCCCGGGTAGAACACGTCCTGGCCCACAGCCAGGCTCCAGGCGTTTTCCACGGGCCGTGCCGCAATCTTCTGGATGCGCCGTGCCGTGCCGGGTGCGGTGAGATCCTGCCGGCGCAGGACACCGCGTAGCGCCGTGACGCTCTGGGCGGCGACGCTCAGTCCGTGCCCGTAGACGGGGTTGTAGCCGGCGATGGCGTCGCCGAGGACTGCGAAGCCTGCGGGCCAGTGCGTGGCCTTCTCGTAGTAGCGGCGTTTGTTGGCGGTGCTGCGGGTGGTGACGACGTCGGTTTCTGGGTGTGCCTTGGCAAGGAGCTCGCCGATGACGGGGTGGGGCAGTTGCCGGGCGAAGGGCACGAACTCGTCGTTGATGTTGCTGGGCTGCCCGCCGCGGGTTCCGGCGAGTGTCACCAGCCACCGGCCGCCTTCCACCGGGGCGATGATGCCACCCCTGCCCGGGGATTGGCGGGGATCGGCCTGGACGTTGACCATCGGAAAGCCGTCGGCGGCGCTGCCCGGTGCGCGGTATATCCGGCTGGCATAGCCGATGCCGGCGTCGACCGTGCGCTCGCGCACGGGTGGAAGCCCCAGTTCTCTGAGCCAGACGGGAGCGCGGCTGGCGCGCCCGCTCGCATCGATGACCAGGTCGGCGGGGATCGTGTTCTCGGTGTGTGCCGAGCGTACGCGGGCTCCCGTCACGCGGTCCGCGCTGCCTTCCAGGGCCAGCAGTTCGGTCTGCTGCAGCAGGGTGATCCGCTGATGCCTCAGCACGGCTGCTCGGATCACGGCATCCAGCAGATCACGGCTGCACAGGAGGTTGGCGTGGCGGGCGTGGGTGAAACGTCTAAACCACTGGCCCGACGGAGCCCTGGACACCAGGTCGGTCATGATGCGGGCCTTCCAAGCGCCGTGGTCGACGAGTTGGTCGGTGACACCTGGCAGGATGTCCTCGAGGGCTTTGACGCCGCCGGACCAGAACACATGCGCGTGGCGGGCCTGCGGTAGTCCCTTGCGGGGCTGGGGGTCCTCCGGCAACAGGTCGCGTTCGATGACGGTGACGTCGGCGTGGTCAGCGAGTACCGCAGCAGCGAGCATGCCCGTCATGCCCCCTCCGATGACCACCGCGGTACGACGGAGGGCGGTTCTGTCAGACATGGCGGGCACTCTTTCTGTTGCTGGGAGCCGGCAGTCATGGACGGCGGTCTCCGACATCGCGACATGGCGCGTCATCGGCGACGGCCGGCTCGGCCGCGTGCCGGGTGCACGACCGACCCTGTCCGGTGTTTCCCGTCGTCCGCCCGGAGGGCGGGCTCCGCGGGCGGGAAGCTCCGGATGTCCGTCCCGGTTTACCCCGATTCCCGACCGCACTGTGGAGCTTGCGGCCGAAGTCCCAGACCCGGTCGGCGTCAGCCCCGGCCGTACGCCACCGTCACCGCGGTCGTCACCAGACCCCGGCCCACCATCCAGCGCCCCTCGAAGTGGTTGACACGATGCCCGTCCACCACCGGGCCGGGTACGAGGAGTCGGGCGCGGAAGCGGCCCGAGGCGGGGTGCCCGCCGGGCGCGCCGATCTCTATGTCCGCCTCGGTGAAGTCCAGCCACTTTCCGGTGAGGGGGAACCACGCCTTGTAGACCGACTCCTTGGCGCTGAACAGGAGTCGGTCCCAGTGGACGGCGGGATGGTCCGCTGCGAGGTCGCGCAGTCGGCGGTCCTCGGCGGGCAGGGCCACGGAGGGCAGGACGTTGTCCGGGAGCGGCAGATGCGGCTCCGCGTCGATACCGAGTGAGGCCAGATCGGTGGCGTGGGCCAGCGCCGCCGCGCCGTAGCCCTGGCAGTGCGTCATGCTGCCGATCACACCGGCGGGCCACTGCGGAGCTCCACGGTGACCGGACAGGATGGCCTGCGGGGCCACGCCTAGCTTGTCCATGGCGCGCCGGGCGCAGCCACGCACGACGGTGAACTCGCGGCGCCGCTTCTCGACGGCGCGTGCGACCAGCGCCTGTTCCTCGGGGTACAGCGTCGCGCCCTCGACCTCTTCGTCACCGTGCGCTTCCACGGCCACGACCGAGTCCGGGAGTAACTCCTCGATCACTGGTTTTGACCTCCATCGGCAGAATGCGGCGCGGCGTACCCGGTCGTCCCGGGCGCCCTCGCCACTCTCGGGGATAACCGACGGACACCTCTTCGAAGCGAACGTCGTCGAGCACGGTGGTGCGGGGAATGTGCAGGTGCCCGTACACCATCGCGGTGACGCGGTGTCTGAGGTGCCAGTCCGCGGTGAGCCGGGTGCCGCACCACATCGCGAACTCGGGGTACCTGAGGACGTCCGTGGGGTGCCGGTCCAGCGGGTAGTGGTTGACAAGGACCGTGGGCAGTTCGGCAGGGATTTCCGCGAGCCTGCGCTCGGTCTCGGCGACCCGCGCCCGGCACCAGGCCTCGCGGCTCGGGTACGGGTCGGGGTGCAGCACATGCTCGTCCGTGCAGACGACGCCCGTCCCACGGGCGTAGGCGAGGCCCTCCTCCTTGGTCGCACAGCCCTCGGGCAGGTACGAGTAGTCGTAGAGGAGGAAGAGCGGTGCGACGGCGACGGGTCCGCCCGCGCCCTGCCACACGGCGTACGGGTCCTCGGGGGTCGTCACGCCGAGTTCGCGGCAGAGGGCGACCAGGTGTTCGTAGCGGGCGACGCCGCGCAGGGTGACGGTGTCCTTGGGGTGGGTCCACAGTTCGTGGTTACCGGGTGTCCAGATCACCTTGCGGAAGCGTCCGCTGAGGGTTTCGAGGGCCCAGCGGATGTCGGCCACGGTCTCCGCCACATCGCCGGCCACCAGGAGCCAGTCGTCGTCGGACTCGGGGTACATCCGCTCGACGAGGGCGCGGTTCTCGGCGTATCCGACATGCAGATCGCTGATGGCCAGCAGCCCGCCGGGATGGTCAGCCGTCGGCTTCACCCTCGCCCCCTCCACGCATTCCGATGCAACACGAGAACACACAGGAACACAGCCGCCCGCCACCGTACAGGAGCATCCTCAACGGGCTCACGAAAACTGGCCGACGGCGCGCCACGGCACCGGCCGCCGCCCCGCCTGACCGATCCTTCACCCGACCGATCAAGCCTGGTGGGTTCTACTTCAGGTACGCGAGGCCGGGGTGGGCCCCGGTGTAGCCCTCGACGAGGCGGCGGGCGACATTCACGGAGTCGACCAGCGGGTGCAGGGCGAAGGCCCTCACAGCGGTCGTCCGGGAGCCCGACTCGGCCGCGGCGAGCACGTCGCGCTCGACCGCCTTCACCGCGCACACCAGGCCGGTCGCGTGGTCCGGGAGCGGATCGACGGCGACGGGGTGCGCACCGTTGGTGTCGACGAGGCACGGCACCTCGATGACCGCGTCCGCGTCGAGCACGGACAGGGTGCCGTGGTTGCGGACGTTGAGGATCAGCGTGGTGGGCTCGTCACGGGCGATGGCCCGCATCAGGGCGAGGGCCACCTTCTCGTAGCCGCCGCAGAGGTCGTCGGCCTCGCGGTCGCCGGCGCCCGCCGTGTCCCTGTTCTCGGACATGTAGGTGGACTCGCGCTCGGCCCGGGTGCTGTCCCAGGTCGCCAGCGCGGCCGCGTCGGGGTGCTTCATCGCCTCGTAGAAGCGGTCCTGCTGGTCGCGCAGGAAGGCGCCGCGGGTCCTCTCGGCCTCCTGGTAGGCGCGTACCGCCTCCCGGTTGAAGTAGTAGTAGTGGAGGTACTCGTTCGGGATCGCGCCCAGGGAGCGTAGCCACTCGGTGCCGAAGAGTCTGCCCTCCTCGAACGAGCCGAGCAGGTCCGCATCGGCGAGCAGCCGCGGCAGTTCGTCGCGTCCGGCGACGCGCAGGCCGCGGACCCAGCCGAGGTGGTTGAGGCCGACGTAGTCGATCCAGGCCTCGCGCGGGCCCACGCCGAGGACGCGGGCGATACGCCGACCGAGGCCGACCGGCGAGTCGCAGATGCCGATCACGCGGTTGCCGAGGTGCCGGGACATGGCCTCGGTGACCAGGCCGGCCGGGTTCGTGAAGTTGATCAACCAGGCGTCGGGGGCGAGCCGGGCCACCCGCCGTGCGATGTCGACGGCGACGGGCACCGTGCGCAACCCGTAGGCGATGCCGCCGGCGCCGACGGTCTCCTGGCCCAGCACGCCCTCGGCGAGCGCGATCCGCTCGTCGGCCGCGCGTCCTTCGAGGCCGCCGACGCGGATCGCGGAGAAGACGAAGTCGGCGCCGCGCAGCGCCTCGTCGAGGTCGGTGGTGGCGGTCACGGCGGGTGGGCCGGGGACATCGGCTGCCTGCTCGCCGAGGACGCGGGCGACGGCCGAGAGCCGCCCCGCGTCCAGGTCGTGCAGCACGACGTCGGTGACGCGGCCCTCGGCGCGGTCCCCCAGGAGCGCCCCGTACACGAGCGGCACCCGGAATCCGCCCCCGCCAAGAATCGTCAGCTTCACGCCACAGCCCTTTCCACTCCGTGTCAGCGTCACGGTTCACGTCCGAGCCACGCGGCTTGTGTCCGCGCCACGCGCACACCCGCCTCCTGCCGGGCGGACCGGGTACCGGCCGGCGTCGGCCGGCCCGTCGTCACCACCTCGTCCAGCGACCTTGCCCGTGAGATCGATGCTGGACACGAGGGGTCCCTTCGGGAAAGGAGCTGCGGCACTGCGGCTTCGAACCTAGAGGCTAAGTACAATAATTGTAGATGTCAATCATTGTTGGTGGCCATTCGTGCGTCATACTGTCTCCAGTACGGAGGAAGACCGAAGTCAGCACAGGCCAGTGCAAGTCAGCACGAAGGACCGCCCCGTCCCGGGGCCTCGATCAGGGAGCCCGCCATCGCCGGCCAGCAGCACCCAACGAACCCCGACGCCATCGACGTGCAGGAGCCGTGGATGCGCGGGCTGCACGCGGACACCGGCTATCTGCTGTACCGGATCGGTCTGCGCTCCGGGCAGCTGTTCAACGCCTTCCTCCAGGAGTCGGGGCTGCGGCTGCGTCACTACGCGCTGCTGCGCTTCCTGGCCACCTCCGAGGGCGCGCTGCAGCGGGAGCTGAGCGCACGGCTGGGATACGACCCGAGCGCGATAGTCGGCCTCGTCGACGACCTGGAGAAGCTCGGCTTCGCCGAGCGCCGTCCTGCGCCCGACGACCGCCGCAGCCGGATCGTCGTCCTGACCGACGGCGGCCGGGCGTTCTTGCGGGACACCGACGAGGCGGGGCTGCGCGTGGCCAGTGCCCTGCTCCACCCCCTCGACGCCACCGAGCGGGCCACGCTGCACACGCTTCTGCAACAGATCGCCGAGACCGAACTCAGCTGATGACCCCACGCTCGGCGCCGGAGCGGCTCCTCTCCGTGCTCGCCGCCTTCGACGGCGCCGACCGGACCACCGGACAGCTGACGGCGGAAAGCGCGTCGGACGGAACTCGTACGGCACGCGCGGCGTACGTGACGGGGCGTCCGCGTGCCTGGCGGTTCCCCCACCAGATCAGCCACCCATCGTCCGACGTGGCGTGACCGCCCACCGCGCGGCGCACCCACGGACGTGAGCGGCCGGATCGAGGTCCGTCGGGACCGTGACCCACACCGCCGAACCCGCCGACCCGCCGACCCCGCCGACCTCCTCGCCCGGCCCGACGGGCGATGATCGTACGCTTCGGCTTGCAGGTGCCGGGTACTTCGAAGGGGATACAAGGCATCACGATGGACTTCGCGTACGGCGAGTCCTTCAGCGCGTCCAGCCAGGAGGCGTACGAACGCCTCATCCTGGACGTGCTGCTCGGTGGCGTCGGCCTCGTCCCGCGCCACAGGGAGGTGGAGGAGTCCTGGAAGATCCTCGACCCGATCGAAGGACCACTGGGGACTCCGGGCACCGAGCCCGCGCCGTACGCCTCGGGCAGCTGGGGTCCCGAGGAAGCCGATGAGATGCTCGCACGAGACGGACGGAGCTTGCGCAGGCCATGAAGATCGACCTGACCGACACCACGGCAAGCAAGATCAACAAGGCCCTGGTGCAGGGACGCCGCGCCGTCGGCACTCCCGCTGTGGGCATGGTCCTGACGATGATCGTCGTGACGGACGAGGAAAACGCGTACGACTCGGTCAGGGCCGCAGAGAACGCCTCGCACGAGCACCCCTCGCGCACGCTGGTCGTCATCAGGCGCGTCTCCCGTTCGCCCCGCGACCGTACGGCCTCGCGCCTCGACGCCGAGGTACGGGTCGGAGCGGACGCGGGCACCGGCGAGACGGTGGTGCTCCGGCTGTACGGGGAGGTCGGCCGGCACGCCGACTCGGTGGTCCTCCCGCTGCTGCTGCCGGACGCGCCCGTCGTCGTCTGGTGGCCGGTGGACGCCCCCGAAATCCCCGCGAAGGACCCGCTGGGCGCCCTCGCGCAGCGCCGGATCACCGACATGTACGCCGTGGAACGCCCCCTGGACGCGTTCCAGACCCGTGCCGCCTCCTACACGCCGGGAGACACCGACCTGGCGTGGACCCGGCTGACCCTGTGGCGTTCGATACTCGCGGCCTCACTCGACCAGGCCCGCACCAAGGTGATTTCGGCCGCCGTGGAGAGCGAGGCCGAGAACCCGAGCGCCGAGCTGCTGGCCCGCTGGCTGGGCGCCCGCCTCGACGTGCCGGTGGAGCGCGTCGTCACCGCCGGACCGGTCGTGACGGCCGTACGGCTCGGCACGGAGAACGGCGAGATCCTGGTCGACCGCCCCGAGGGCCCGCTGGCCACCCTCTCCCTGCCCGGCCAGCCCTCACGCACCCTCGCGCTGAAGGTCCGCGGGACCTCCGAGCTGATCGCCGAGGAGCTGCGCCGACTCGACGCCGACGAGATGTACGCGGTCGCTCTGCGCGGCGACGGGAAGGAAGGGAACAGCCGTGCCTGACACGCCCAGGCTCACCCGTCGCCCCGAGTGGACGGCACTGGAGGATCACCGCGCGGATCAGATGCTCCACCCGCAGCTGCGCGAACTGTTCGCCGCGGACCCCGGCCGGGCGGAGCGCTACACCGTCCGCGTCGGCGATCTGCACATCGACTACTCCAGGCATCTGATCACAGACGAGACGCTCGCCCTGCTCCAGGAACTCGCCACCGCGACCGACGTGTTCGGGCTGCGGGACGCCATGTTCCGCGGCGAAAGGATCAA
>CBFGQM010000235.1:0-8550 GCA_965650905.1 uncultured Streptomyces sp.
TGTCGGGCTTGTTCGCGCCGGTGATCCAGGCCGTGCCCGGCGCCACGCGCGGGTCGGCGATGTAGCGGACCTTCTCCAGGCCCTGCGGGCCCACGTATCCACGTACGAGATCCTCGCGGCCCTCGAAGTCCTCGGCCGTGACGAGTTCGACGACGGCCGGGGCGAGGTGCTCGCCGAGCTTGCCGAGGTCGACCTCGCGGTCGCCGGGGACACCGACGGCGACGATCTCGCCGTCGACCTTGACCAGGAGGTTCTTCAGGGTGGCGGAGGCCGGGACACCCAGGTGCTCGGCGAGGGCCTCGATGGTCGGGGTGTCAGGGGTGTCCAGCTCCTCGACCGGGCCGTGCTCGACACCCTCCACCGGCTGCGGCGCGAACGTCACCGCTTCGGTGTTCGCCGCGTAGTCACAGGCCGGGCAGTCCACGAAGGTGTCCTCACCGGCGGCGGCCGGAGCGAGGAACTCCTCCGACGCCGAGCCGCCCATCGCGCCGGAGACGGCGGAGACGATGCGGTAGTCCAGGCCCAGGCGCGCGAAGATCTTCTGGTAGGCCTCACGGTGCAGCCGGTACGACTCCGCCATGCCCTCGTCCGTGGTGTCGAAGGAGTACGAGTCCTTCATCTGGAACTCACGGCCGCGCAGCACGCCGGAGCGGGGGCGGGCCTCGTCCCGGTACTTCGTCTGGATCTGGTAGAGCATGACTGGCAAATCCTTGTACGAGGCCACCTGGTCCTTCACCACGAGCGTGAAGATCTCCTCGTGTGTCGGGCCGAGCAGGTACTCGCCGCCCTTGCGGTCCTTGAGGCGGAAGAGGAGATCGCCGTACTCCTCCCAGCGGGCCGACGCCTCGTACGGCTCCTTGGGCAGCAGGGCGGGGAGCAGCACCTCCTGGGCGCCGATCGCGTCCATCTCCTCGCGGACCACGCGCGCGACGTTGTCGAGGACCTTCTTGCCGAGCGGCAGCCAGGTCCAGATGCCGGCGGAGTTGCGGCGCACGTAGCCGGCGCGGACGAGCAGCTTGTGGCTGAGCGTCTCGGCGTCCGCCGGGTCGTCGCGCAGTGTCTTGAGCATCAACCGGGACATGCGCTGGACCTGGGCCATGATTCTTAACTCCTGCTGCGTAAGGGTGATGGCTAGGAGGTTAGCCGGGCGTGCCATCCCCGTGGAAATCGGTTAGTGGCTCGGGCTGTGTCTGCGAAGGGGCAAGAGGGCACCCATGACCGCGTACGGCTTCGGGGCACTGGGGAACATGACGTGCCTGGCCAGGTCCTGGTAACCGAGCGAGTGGTACAGGCCGCGGGCCGGGCTGTCCCTGTCGACGGCCGAGAGGATCGAGCGAGGCTGGTCGGCGCTGTCCGTGATCGTGGTGATCAGGGCGCGGCCGATGCCGCGGTTCTGGTAGTGCGGGTGGACGTGCAGCTCGGTGATCACGAAGGAGTCGTCGAGCCAGGCGTCGTTGCCCTGGCTGCGCAGATAGGGCTCGACGACGGTGGACCACCAGTGCGTACGGTCGTTGGGCATGCCGTAGACGAAGCCGACGAGCCGGCCGTCGGGTGTGGTGGCGCCGAGTGCGCGGGCGCCGGGCTGGGTGAGATGCCGCAGTACGATCTGCCGCCGTACCGCGACCTCGTCCGCCCCGAGTCCGAACGCCACGGCCTGCACGGCGAGTGCCTCGTCGACCCGCGCGGCCAGGTCCAGCGGGCCGATGACGACATCGTCGGGCGTACCAGGGCCCTGACCGGGGATGCGCAGCATGCCGGGAGACTACAGGTCACGTTCGAGCGTCAGAACGGCATGCTGAGGCAGGGCGGGAACAGCACGCCGAGCGGTGCTGGGACAGCGCCCTGAGGCGACGCTAGAAGAGCACGCTCATGAACGCCCCGACCTCCTGGAACCCGACCCTGCGATAGGCCGCCCGGGCGGCCGCGTTGAAGTCGTTGACGTACAGGCTGACGATCGGTGCGACGTCCGCGAGCGCGTACCGCAGCACGGCCGCCATGCCGGGCGCCGCGAGGCCCCGGCCGCGGTACTCGGGCGCGACCCAGACGCCCTGGATCTGGCAGGCATGCGGGGTGGCGGCGCCGATCTCCGCCTTGAACACGACCCGGCCGTCCGGGCCGAGGCGGGCGAACGAGCGCCCGGAGCCGACGAGTTCGGCGACCCGCGCCTGGTACAGGAGCCCGCCGTCACCGGCGAGCGGCGAGACGCCGACCTCCTCGGTGAACATCGCCACGCAGGCGGGCATGACCGTCTCCAGCTCGTCCTTGCGGATGCGGCGGACATACGGATCCGGGGCGATGTCGGCGGGCAGCCGGTCGGTGACCATCAGCGGCTGGTGGGCGCGGACCTCGCGGGCGGGACCCCAGTTCGGTTCGAGCAGCCGCCACAGCTGGGAGGTGGCGTCCGCGGGGCCGACTATCGAGGAGCAGCGGCGGCCGGCCCGTCGCGCCCGCTCCGCGAAGGCGCGCACGGCGCGGGGGGTGGCGCAGATCGGGACCAGGTTGGCTCCCGCATAGCAGAGGGACGTCAGCACGCCGTCCTCGTACCAGCCCCACATCTCACCGCCGAGCCGCCACGGGTCGAGGCCCGCGACCTGCACCCGGGACATCACGAAGGCGTTCGCGACCGGCTCGCGGCCGAGGACGGCGAGCGCGGCGTCCAGGTCACTCGGTTCGAGGACCCTGGTGGTGGTCTGCGTCAACACGTACGGGGGCCTCACCCTGGGGTCTGCTGATCTCCGCACTGTACCTGGCGAAAATAGGCCATGCCGACCCGATGGTGGGGCTGGCCGGGGCCCCGGCGACCCCGCGGGGCGAGGGGGCCTGCCGTGGCTTTTGGGACGGCGCCGTTGCGCGACTCTGTGGTGCAACTGTCGGGCATGACGCCGCTGTTGCCGGTGTACGCAGGTCGTGATCGGTGTACGTCGTGAAAGGCCGCCGCCGGGCGGCCGGGCTGGCCCTGTCAGAGCCAGCCCGCGAACTCCAGCAGCAGCTCCGAGTCCTGGAGCCGGCCCACGCGTCGGGCCCGTACCCCCGACTCGACCGCCCGGAACAGCGTCCATCTGCGAAGCCGCTCCTGGTCCACGTCCAGGGACTCAGCGAGGCGCTTCACGCGGCGGCGCGTGGTCGAGGCGCCGGAGGGGGAGGCGATCAGGTCCTCGACGCGGTCGCGGACCAGGCGGGCCAGGTCGAAGGCGCACTCTCCGACGACGGGATCGGGCCCCACGGCCAGCCACGGACTGCGCTCACCGGCGAGCACCTTGCTCTGCCGGAACGTGCCGTGCAGCAGCAGTTCCTCCGGCGGAGCCACCAGCAGCTCCTCACGCGCCGCCAGCGCCGCGTCGACCAACGGTGTGGCCTGCGCGTCGGCACTTGCCCGCATCGACCGGGCCTGCCGCCCGGTCCGCCCCGCCACGGTCTCGAAGGCGTGCCCGGCCGGCGGCTCGGCCCACAGCCGCCGCAGCACCCCCGCCGCCTCCAGCATCGACTTGGCCTCGGGCAGCGACCGCACCGAAACATCCGGGTGCAGCCGCTCCAGGAGTAGTACGCCCTCTGCGCCGGCGGTGGAGCCGGAGGACTCCAGGAGCCGTACCGCGCCAAAGCCGTCCCAGTGCGCGAGTGCGGCCCGTTCGCTCTCCGGCCGGGCCCGGGGCGGCGCGAGCTTGAGCACGGCAGGCGTCCGGTCCGGCAACCGCACCAGGACCACGAAGCTGCTGCGCCCCCCGGGCACCTGCGCCCGCTCCACGGTCAACCCGCGTAGCGCAACGGCCTGCCGAGCCGCCTCGGGGAGCTTTGCCAGCCAGTCGTCACCGGCCGGTGCCGTCTCGCCGAGGGCCTTGACGAGACGCGGCGGCGGTTCGAAAGCCATACGCGAGCCGTTCCCTTCCCGTCCGCGTCCTGTCCGTGTCCCGTCCGCGTCCTGTCCGCGATGTGGTCTGCCTCACGAGTCTGGTGCCACCGGCACGGCGGAGGTGGCGGCCCGCTCGGCGAGACCAGGGAAGGCTACGCTGCCACCGCGCCAGCGCGCCGCCCGCACCGCCGCCTCCCGCAGCGCCCGAGCGGCATCACGGCGCCGCTCACCCTCGGCGGCCCGCACCAGGTCCGAGTACACACCGGCCACCCGCTCCTCCAGCTCGGCGGCGAGCCGGACCGCCGCGTCCGAGTCCGACACCGGGAACGGCAGCGCGTAGGCGGCCGCCGCCGGCTCGGGCTCCCCGCCCAGATCCCGTACGGCGCGCGCGAGTTCGTCACGCCGGGCCCGATGCGCGTCGTACGCCGCCCGCGCCTCACCCCGCCGCGCCTCGCGCACCGTGCCGCCGACGACCCCGTACCCGTACACGGCGGCATGCTCGCCACCGAGCGCGGCCTGCACGGCCTTCAGCACAGCCGACGCCTTGGCCTTGGTCGTCGCCGTCGTCGTCCTGTTCACCCTCGTCCCTCCGGCACTCCCGTACCCGCTCACTTCGCGCCTTCCCTCAACAAGTAGGCGTGCACGGCACCGGCGGCCGCCACCGAGGCCAGCAGCCGCGCCAGCTCGCCCGGCACCTCCACGAGCGCCTTCGTACGCAGGTCCGCCAGCGCCCGCTCGGCCGAGGCGAGCTCCGCGAGAGCGTCCTCCTCCCGGTCCGGTACACCGGCCGCAGCGCTCGCGGACAAGGAGGGAGAGGCAGTGGGAGCAGCCGATGAGGGCGCAGCACCGGAAACTGACGCCGAAGCCGAAGGACCCGCGGCAGACCGCTTCCCGCCCCCGAACGCCTCGGCATGCCGTACGACCTCCGCCCGCAGCGGCGACAACCGCTCGGCCAGCCCCGGATGCACGGTGAGCACGGCCTCGTACCGCACCGCGAGCCCCGCACTGTCGCGTGCCGCACGCGCGCGTGCCCGGTCGGCGGCGGAAGTCGCCTCGGTGGTCTCGGAGCCGGACTCGGAGCAACCCGCGAGCAGCGCGGCTCCCGCACCGGCGGCTCCGGCGGCTCCGGCGGCGAGCAGGCTCCTTCGGCGCGGCCCGGAGGGCGAACGCGACGGCACGGTGAACGGCAAGGCAGACGTCCTCGGCAGGCTCGTACGAAGAAGGGAAGGGCAGCGTTCCGGAGTTCCTGAGGGCCCGTCTGCCCTGGATCAAGGTACCTGCGGTGTCGTGCCGGTGGACGGCAACACCCTCCCGGACCGGATACCCTTTGACCTGACACGCGACCTACCCACAACAGCACACGCGGCCGAGGAGTCACCCGGATGAGCACCACCCAGAGCGAGAGGCTGCGAGAACTCCTGGAACCGCTCGTCAGCTCTCAGGGACTCCATCTCGAGCAGATCGAAGTGGACTCGGTCGGACGCAAGCGTGTGCTGCGCGTCGTCGTCGACTCCGACGAGGGAGCGGACCTCGACGAGATCGCCGATGTGAGCCGCGCGCTCTCGGCGAAGCTCGACGAGACGGACGCGATGGGCGCGGGCGAGTACACGCTCGAAGTGGGAACCCCCGGTGCGGAGCGCGAGCTCGAGGAACACCGTCACTACGTACGTGCCACCGACCGGCTCGCGAAGTTCCAGCTGGCCGAGGACGGCGAACTGGTCGCCCGGATCCTGAAGGTGGACGAGGAGGGCGTGGACCTCGAAGTGCCCGGCGTGAAGGGGCGCAGGCCCACCACCAGAAGGCTCGCCTTCGACGAGATCGCCAAGGCGCGCGTCCAGGTCGAGTTCAGCCGCAAGGACAAGAACGAAGAGGAGGCGTAGCCGTGGACATCGACATGAGTGCCCTGCGGGGCTTGGTACGGGAGAAGGAGATCTCCTTCGACCTGCTGGTCGAGGCGATCGAGTCGGCCCTCCTCATCGCCTACCACCGCACCGAGGGAAGCCGCCGCCACGCACGAGTGGAGCTCAACCGGGAGACCGGCCATGTGACCGTGTGGGCGAAAGAGGACCCCGAGGACCTCGAAGAGGGCCAGGAGCCCCGCGAGTTCGACGACACCCCCTCCGGCTTCGGCCGCATCGCCGCCACCACCGCCAAGCAGGTCATCCTGCAGCGCCTGCGCGATGCCCAGGACGACGCGACGCTCGGCGAGTACGCGGGCCGCGAGGGCGACATCGTCACCGGCGTGGTCCAGCAGGGCCGCGACCCGAAGAACGTGCTCGTGGACATCGGCAAGCTGGAGGCCATCCTGCCGGTGCAGGAGCAGGTCCCCGGCGAGACCTACCAGCACGGCATGCGGCTGCGTTCGTACGTCGTGCGGGTGGCGAAGGGTGTCCGTGGGCCCTCCGTGACGCTCTCCCGGACGCACCCCAATCTGGTGAAGAAGCTCTTCGCTCTCGAAGTGCCGGAGATCGCCGACGGGTCCGTCGAGATCGCCGCCATCGCCCGCGAGGCAGGGCACCGCACGAAGATCGCCGTTCGGTCCACCCGTTCGGGTCTGAACGCCAAGGGCGCCTGCATCGGGCCCATGGGCGGCCGTGTGCGCAATGTCATGGGTGAGCTCAACGGTGAGAAGATCGACATCGTCGACTGGTCGGACGACCCGGCCGAGATGGTCGGCAACGCGCTCTCCCCGGCCCGGGTCTCCAAGGTCGAGGTCGTCGACCTCGCCACCCGTTCCGCTCGGGTGACGGTGCCGGACTACCAGCTGTCCCTGGCGATCGGCAAGGAAGGGCAGAATGCCCGGCTCGCCGCCCGGCTGACCGGCTGGCGGATCGACATCCGTCCGGACACGGAGCGGACCGGCGAGCCGGCCGGTGAGCGGCCGGGGGAATAGATCACGCCCCCGAGGCGCTGAGATCACGACAGCTTTATACGCGGCAACCGTTCGATTCTTGCCCCAAAGGGGTGAGGTCGGAGCGGGGAGGTAGACTTGAGCGTGTCTGGCCGGACGCAAGCCCGGGTATGCCCTGAACGCATGTGTGTGGGGTGCCGGGAGCGTGCGGCCAAGATCGATTTGCTGCGGGTCGTGGCGATCGAGGGCGCTTGCGTCCCCGACCCTCGCGGTACGCTGCCCGGCCGGGGTGCGTATGTGCACCCCGCCCTGGTCTGTCTCGATCTGGCGGTGCGCCGTCGGGCGTTCCCACGGGCGCTGCGTGCCCAGGGACCGCTCGACACGAAGGCGTTGCGCCAAGCCGTCGAGAAGACGGTTGCCGCGAAGGCAACACCGTAAGACGTGTCGCACGGAACGCCGTGCGGCCCTGGTACCTCGCGAGTCGGAAGTAGGTCGAGATTGCGATGAGCACTCGATGAGTACGCGATGAGTACGCCCATGAAGTAGCGACGGTCCGGACGCAACCCGGACCTAAAAGGAGCGAAGTGGCTAAGGTCCGGGTATACGAACTCGCCAAGGAGTTCGGGGTTGAGAGCAAGGTCGTCATGGCCAAGCTCCAAGAACTCGGTGAATTCGTCCGTTCGGCGTCCTCGACGATCGAGGCGCCCGTAGTACGCAAACTGACTGACGCCCTCCAGCAGGGCAACGGCGGCGGCAAGCCCGCCCCGCGCAAGGCCGCGCCCGCCAGGCCGGCCGCCCCCTCTCCGGCGCAGGCCGCCCGTCCGGCCGCCCCGCGCCCGCCGGCCCCGAAGCCGCCGGTCGCGGAGAAGCCCGCGGCTCCGGTCACTGCGGGTCCGCGTCCCACTCCGGGCCCCAAGCCCGCGCCGAAGCCCGCTCCGGCGTCTCCGGCTCCGGCGGCGCCCGAGTTCACCGCGCCCCCGTCGGCTCCCGCGGCGCCGCCCGCGGGTCCCTCCGGAGGACCGCGTCCGGGTGCCCGTCCCGGCGCTCCGAAGCCGGGTGCCCGTCCGGGCGGTCCGGCTCAGGGCGGCCAGGGCCGCGGCGACCGTGGTGACCGTCAGGGCGCTCCGCGTCCGGGCGGCCAGGGCTCGCGTCCCGGTGCCCGTCCGGCCGGTCCGCGTCCGGGCAACAACCCGTTCACCTCTGGTGGCTCCACCGGCATGGCGCGCCCGCAGACGCCCCGTCCGGGCGGTGGCCGTCCCGGCCCCGGCGGACCTGGTGGTGCCGGTGCCCCGGGTGGCCAGCGTCCGCAGGGCGCAGGCCAGGGTGGTCCCCGTCCGCAGGGCGGTCCCGGCGGCGCTCCGCGTCCCCAGGGCGGTCCGGGCGGCGGTCGTCCGACTCCGGGCGGCATGCCCCGCCCGCAGGCGCCTCGTTCTGGGGGCGGCCCCGGCGGTCCGGGTGGCAACCGTCCGAACCCCGGCATGATGCCGCAGCGTCCGGCTGCCGGCCCGCGTCCCGGTGGCGGTGGCCCCGGTGGCCGCGGTCCCGGTGGCGGCGGTCGTCCCGGTGGCGGCGGCGGTCGTCCGGGTGGCGGCGGCTTCGCCGGTCGTCCCGGTGGCGGCGGCGGTGGCGGTTTCGCCGGTCGTCCGGGTGGTCCCGGTGGCGGCGGCGGTCGTCCCGGCTTCGGCGGTCGTCCCGGTGGCCCGGGTGGCCGTGGTGGCACGCAGGGCGCCTTCGGTCGTCCGGGCGGTCCCGCGCGTCGTGGCCGCAAGTCGAAGCGGCAGAGGCGCCAGGAGTACGAGGCCATGCAGGCCCCGTCGGTCGGCGGCGTGATGCTGCCTCGCGGCAACGGCGA
>CBFGQM010000236.1:0-8519 GCA_965650905.1 uncultured Streptomyces sp.
CACCGCACCACCCCGCAGGACCGGCTGGCATGAACGGCATCTGGCTTCCGCTCGCCGCGACCGTGCTCGCCGCGGCCCTGACCTGGTGGTTCTGCGTACGCCCCATGGTCAGGAACCGCTCCTGCCACGGTGCTCGGGCAGCAGCGGGCGACCCCGAGTTCCAGGAGGAGCTGCGGCGCGCTCGTGAGGAAGTCCGGCGGCTGCGCGAACAGGCCACCCCGCCTGCCACACCTGCCAAGGGACCGGAGATCCTCGACAGGTGACCTCTTGTGCCCCGGCGGTCCGGCGCTCCGCCGTCGCGATCGGCTCGCTCGTCTCCCTTGTGCTGACCCTACTGCTGAGTACTGCCAGCCCCGCGTCCGCGCATGCCACCCTGCTGTTCACCAGCCCAGCCGCCGACGCCACGGTGGCCGACTCGCCGAAGTCGCTGCTCCTGGTCTTCGCCCAGCCGATCAGCCTGAACGGCAGCTCGGTACGCGTCGAGCCCGCGACGCGCCTGGGTGCTGCCACGCTCAGCCAGGGCAACCAAGCGGTCACCATCCCCGTTCGCACCACCCTGCCCGAGGGCGTGCACACCGTCGACTGGCAGGTCACCGCCCGCGACGGCGACGTGATGACCGGCAGTTACCGCTTCGCCGTCGGCCCCCGCACGCTCGCCCTCGCCTCGGGCCAGACGACGGCCGCCAAGGACGCCACGCCCACCACCATCCTGCGCTGGCTGCTCTTCGCGGCCCTCGCGATCGCGCTCGGCGAGGTGGCCGGGCGACGCCTCACCGAGCGTCTCTCCGACGCCCCTGCCCGGTGCCCACGCTCCTGGGCGCTGCCCGTCACGATCGCCGGCACGGCCACCGCGCTCGCCCTGGCTGCCCTGCAACTGGGGGACGGCTCCCTGTCCACCCTCACCGACACGCGGCCCGGCGTCCTCGCCATCGTCGAGGTCGCGGGTTTCGGCCTCGCCGCGCTGGCCGTGCTGCTACGCCGCCGGGCCTGGGCGATCCCCCCGCTCGCCGCCGTCCTCGTCGCCGAGGCGCTGCGCGCCCACCCTCAGGCCGAGCAGTCCGTGGCGGGGCCGCTGCTGACCTTCGTCCACCTCGCGGCGGCGGCCGCGTGGGCCGGAACACTTCTCCATGTCCTGCGCTCCCTGGCCACATGGCGCGGCGAACACGCCCCCGTACGCTCCTTGCTGCTCTCCTACGCCCGCCTCGCCGCCTGGTTGTTCGCCGCCGTTGTCGTCACAGGGCTGATCTCCACGCTGCTCCTCGTCCCACTCGACGACCTCGCCACCACGACGTATGGACAGGTCCTGCTCGTCAAGATCTTCCTGGTCGCGGTCGTCGCAGGTCTGGCTCTCGCCGCCCGCCGCAGCCTGCGCCGGAAGGGGACGGGATCACCTCAGCGCCCGGCCCGCGCCGAGAACGGCCTGCTCGCTGTCGTCCTCGCGTTCTCCGCCACTCTCACCGTGCTGTCCGTCCCCGCCGACGCCGACCGGCCCCTCCCCTTCGCACCACCGCTCGACGGCCCCGTCGTGCCCGCGGGCGCGCGTGCCGGGGAGATCGGCATCAGCGCCCGGGCTGCGGCCGGCTGGCTCGTCATCGACCTGACCGCACCGCAGATCAGCGGGAGCGAGAAGCAGTCGTACGCCCTGAAGGCCACGCTCGCCGACCCGCGCGGAGACCGGCGGGCCCTGAAGCTCCGCGGCTGCGGCACCGGCTGCTTCTACACCCCGATGACCTGGCGGAAGGGCACCAGCCGCCTCACCCTCACCGCTTCGGCGGGCGAGGAATGGGCCGACGGCCGCGCGGGTCTCTCCGTCACCTGGCCGCCCCGCCCGGACACGACCCTCCTGCGCGAGACCGTCGCCGCCATGGCGAAGGTCCCGAGCTTCACCCTCCACGAACTCGTCACCAGCAACACCGCCCGCGGGCTCGGCGACCTCAGGAAGCTTCCGGTCACGGGGAAGGAGTTCCTCGCCTCGGAGCCGTACGGCAGCGGCACCGACCCCGTGATCACCCGCCTCCCCGACGAGAACGGCCACGCCGCCTGGCCCTGGCCTACCCCGCCGAACACACCCAGCTCGACCTCACCGTGGACGAGGACAGCCGGATCCTCCACGCGGGTTTTCGGCGAGCGGCAGGCCCGGGCGGACGTCCTCGGCGATCACGCCGCCCTGCACGTTCACCGCGTCCGGCACCAGCTCACCGGCGAGCGCGAGGCGCACCGACTTGGCGACCGCGATGCCCGCCTTCTCCTGCGCCTCGTCCGTCGAGGCGCCGAGGTGCGGGGTGCACACGACCTGGTCGAACTGGAAGAGCGCGGAGTCCGTACAGGGCTCCTGCGTGTACACGTCCAGGCCCGCGCCGGCGACCCGGCCCTCCTTCAGCGCGTTGAACAGCGCCTGCTCGTCGACGATCCCGCCCCGCGCGGCATTGACGATCCGGACGTGCGGCTGAACTTTTGTGCAGCGCCTCCTCGCCGATCAGGCCCAGCGTCTCCGGTGTCTTCGGCAGGTGCACGGTGATGAAGTCCGAGACCTCGAGCAGTTCGTCCAGTGAGAGCAGCTTGACGCCCATCTGCGCGGCCAGCGCGGGCCGTACGTACGGGTCGTAGGCGACGATTTTCATGCCGAAGGCGGACATGCGCTGGGCGACCAGGACACCGATGCGGCCGAGGCCGACGACGCCGAGGGTCTTCTCGCTCAACTCCACGCCCGTGTACTTGCTGCGCTTCCACTCGCCGTTCTTCAGCGCGGCGCTGGCCTGCGGAATGCTGCGGGCCGTGGCGATCAGCAGGCCGCAGGCGAGCTCGGCGGCCGTGACGATGTTGGACGTGGGGGCGTTGACGACCATCACGGCGGCCTTGGTGGCGGCGGATACGTCGACGTTGTCCAGGCCGACACCGGCGCGGGCGACGACTTTCAGTTTCTTGGCCGCGGCGATGGCCTCGGCATCGACCTTGGTCGCGCTGCGCACGAGGATCGCGTCGACGTCGGCGATCGCCGGGAGGAGCTCGGCTCGGTCGGCGCCGTTGCAGTGCCGGATCTCAAAATCCGGCCCGAGTGCGTCAACGGTGGCGGGCGACAACTCTTCAGCGATCAGTACAGCAGGTTTCGAACTCACGGTGGTCTTCAGTCCTTACCTATTCCTTCGCGGACGGCCGTCTCGGCGGCCGAAGGCGGTGGCGAATGGCGATGTGGTTCTGCGGGTGCTGGAGTAGTGCGGCCGGCATGGAGACGTGACGCGCCGCGCCCGCGCACGGGGCGACGGCGGCGTGATGCGCGAGTACGTCCTGACGGCAGGTGACGTGCCGGGCCAGGTGCCGTCGGCACGGGCGAGCGCCCGGCGGTGCTTGTGTCCGTGGGCGCACACGCCGGCGCAACGCGCCCAACGATCGGCATGGGCGTGGCCGGCTGGAGGGGACGGAACCGAACTCGTCCGCCCCCGCCAGCACAGGACGTCGTGTTACGCGGTCGCAGGCTCTGGCTGCGCCTCGCGCACCGGTGGTGCGAGGCGGCCTGTGCGGTGCAGCCCGTAGAGGGCGGCAGCACAGGCGAGACCGAGTGCGAACAGCGCCACCCACGGCAGCGCGGACATACCGGCGGCCCGGGCGGCGTCGAGCGCAGCACCCGTCAGCAGGTTTCCGAGGGTGATGCCGATGCCGCAGATGGTGTTGTACAGCCCGTAGTGGGTGGCGACGAGGCGGTTGCCGGAGAGCCGGACGATGGTGTCCATCTCGAAGGGGTACGCGATCATCGTGCCGATCGCGAGGAGCAGCGCGGAGAGTGCCGGCGGCACGGCCGCAAGCAGCCACAGCGCCACCCCGCCGTCCGGTACCGGGACCACCGTGGCCACCAGCAGCGGAACAAACCCCAGCCCCATGGTCAGCAGCCCCCAGGTCAGTGCGCGGCCCGGTTCCATGCGGGCCTTGCACCAGGCGGTCACCTTGGTCTGGAAGAGGATGGTGCTCAGGCCCGAGACGGCGAACAGCGCCGCCACCGCCGCCGTGCCGAAAGTCCCGTCGCCACCCAGGCGCCGTACCTCCAGCGGCAGGGCGAGATAGACCTGGAACTGCATGACGTAGAAGCCGACCATGGCAACCGAGAACAGCAGGAACGGCCGGTTGGACACGATGCCCCGCCACTGGGACAGCACGCCCTCCTGGTCCTGTCCGCGCTTGGCGTCGTCGCCCCGGCGGGCAGGCAGGGCCCGGATCTGGACGACGCTCAGCAGCGCGAAGATCCCGGCCGCGACAAGGCACGTGACGCGGAAGCTCACACCGGTCAGCAGCATGCCCACCAGCGGGCCGAGCAGGATCCCGGCCTGGTAGAAGACGTTGAACAGCGCGAACGCCTCGACCCGGCGTTCACCCGCGTCCGCCGCGACATAGGCTCGTACTGCGGGATTGAACAGCGCCCCGGCCAGCCCCGTCGCCGCCGAAGCGGCCAACAGGGCGGGTACGGACTGAACGAGTCCGAGGGTCGCGAAGCCGACGATGCGCAGCACCAGCCCAGCGATGATCATGGGCTTGTAGCCGAGCCGGTCGGCGAGTGTTCCGCCGAGCAGAAACATGCCCTGCTGGCTGAAGTTGCGTACGCCGAGGATCAGCCCGACGAGCCAGCCCGCCAGTCCCACGGGACCTGCCAGATAGGCGGCCAGGTACGGCATCAGCATGTAGAAGCCGAGGTTGATGGTGAACTGATTCACCATCAACAACTGGACGCTGCGTTCGTAGGAACGAACCTGTGCGATGGTCGTCCTCACCGGTTGCCCTCCGCGAGCACGTCGACGTCGTCGAGCCGCTCGGCGTCGTCGCTGTCCACGGACGCCCCGGCTTCCGCGTCGTATGCGTCGAGCGGACCCGCCGTGTCGGACTGCGGCTGCGAGTCGGCCGGCGTGAGCGGGTCGATGACGTTCTCACACCGCGTCCAGCGGGTGACCTCCTTCTCGTCCAGGCCGCCGATCACCTCCGGTTCGGGTGCGGGAGGGGAGTCGAGCAGGCCGTGGGCGGCGCAGTAGTCGTCGTCGTAGACCGTGCCGAGGTAGCGCTGCGGGCCGTCGGGGAAGATCGCCGCGATCTGGGCGTCCGCGGGCAGGGTGCGGGCCAGCCAGCCGGCGACCATCGCCACCGCGCCGACGCTCCAGCCGCCGGTGGCGTAGTGGGAGGCGGCCAGCTGGCGGCAGGTCCACACCGCCTCCGCCGGGGCGACCCAGTGCACCTCGCTGAAGTTGTCGTAGGCGACATTGCGCGGGTAGATGCTGGAGCCCAGGCCCCGCATCAGGCGGGGGCGGGCGGGCTGGCCGAAGATCGTCGACCCGATGGTGTCGACGCCGACCAGCTTGAGGTCCGGGTAGAGCTGCTGGAGTACGCGGGAGACTCCGGCGGAGTGTCCGCCGGTGCCCACGCTGCACACCAGGACGTCGATGTGGCCGAGTTCCGTGGCCAGTTCGAGGGCGAGCGGGGTGTAGGCGGTGGTGTTGTCGGGGTTGTTGTACTGGTCCGGGCACCACGAGCCGGGGTGCTGCTCCATCAGCTGGGCGACCCGCTCGCGGCGGGCCTGCTGCCAGCCCCCGGTGGGGTGCGGTTCGGAGACGAGATTGACCTGGGCCCCGTATGCGGTCAGCAGCCTGGTCATGGACATCTCCAGACCCGGGTCGGTGACCAGCGTGACGGGGTGCCCGTAAACCATTCCGGCCAGGGCGAGTCCCAGACCGAGGGTGCCGCTGGTCGACTCGATGATCCTGGCGCCCGGCCGGAGTTCGCCGCGGGCGCGGGCGCGCTCGACCATGTGCAGGCCCGGACGGTCCTTGATGCCGCCGGGGTTGAAGCCCTCCAGCTTCGCCCAGAAGCCGCGGCCCGGCTCGGTGAAGGGCTGGGAGACGTGCAGGAGCGGGGTGTTGCCGACAAGCCCCCGAAGGGCGGACCCGGAGCCGGCGGGAGTGAGGTCACTCTTGGTCACGGAGTGCATTTGTTTCGCTCTCATATCGGTATGGACGCGTGCGGATGCTCATCTCGCGCGACGGCCGAGGCGCGCCGCGCGGCAGGGGCGACCAGGGCCGACCCGCGGGGTGGCTCCTATATGCGCCACCGGCAGATGGCGGTGAGAACGGACCGGCCGCCACTCGGCAGCGGTCTTCGGACGGCGCCAGAGGGCTGGTGCACGGCAATTGCTGTGGCGTCCGTCAGCGACAGCTCGGCGACTGCGGGCGGCGGGATCCGAGGGGACGGCTGCGGGAAGACGGCCTGCCCGAGGCGAGGGCCGTGGCAACGGTCGGGAGACTCGGACGGGTCGAGATTCTCGCCGTCGGAGCCCTCCGCAGGCAGAGGGGCTTCACTCGACGCTGCGGCTAACCGAGCGGGCGACTCCGGCGCATGGCGTTGATCGCCGAGGCACACCAGCAACGTGAACAGCAGGGCGTACAGCAGCCCCCGGACGAGCCGGCTCCTGCGCAGCAGACGTACGCATGAGTCATCGGCACGGGAAAAGGGGGTAGGCGGCACAGGTCCTCCGTGCGGCGGTCACTGCCCATACGGGAACTCTCCCGGTCAAGGCAGGGATCGGTGGGGGGTCGGGGGAAAGATCCGTCGACCGTCCCGCGCCACGTTGTGGGGCGCTGTGCGCAGGAGGTCAGACGCCATGAACCGGTCGCCGGGAGAAGACGTGACACAGCCTTGGGCCGAGTCCAGGAATCCCGGGAAGGGTCGACCGGTTCGGTACGCGCTGACCTAGATACGAAGAACCGCGGAGTCCGCCGCTTGGGTTCTCGGAGCCACGAAGTCCCGTGTCGCGGTGGCGTGACGGGCGGGCACGGAGCCGGGTACCTCATTGCCGTTCTCCGAACTCAGCGGAGACAGGCAGGGCACCGTCACGTCGGGCCCCTGCGGAGGCTGCCCCATCGCGCAGTCCTCGACAGCATGCTGCTGGCCGTGGCCATCGTGATGGCCCTCCGGCTGCCCGTTGGCCGGCTGTGCCGACGTGGCACTCGCAACGTCTTCGTGTTCGACAGTGGGCTCGAAATGAACGCCCGACGCAGAGACGCCCGTGCCGGAGGTGAGGTGACTCACCGTCATCTCAGGGCTGGCTGCGTGCGTATACAGCAGGCCGAAGAGGAACAGACCTAGTCCCAGCACACGCCACAGAGCCGCTGATGAGCGGCTCCGCTGCACACCGGAAGGAGACCAGGCCGTAATCACGCCGTGATCCTAACCCGATCGAAAGCCCTCGGCACGCCGACCCAAGAGAACACAGCGTGAACAAGCCATATGACGGCGCCCTCCATAGCCCCGTTGGGCCAAGAGCGCTGAAAAGGTGACCACAGCACCGACCGCAGAGACCTGTCCAGTCCCCCCGTACGACAACACAGAAGACACAAAAGCGGTGTGGCTGACGACGCCTGTGCACCGTCGGCCACACCGTATCTGTCGCCGCGTCAGCTCTTGCCGAGCATCTTGTTCATCTGCTCGATCTCGGCGGTCTGGGCCGTGATCACGTCGTCCGCGAGCTTCACGGCGGGACCGTACTTGCCGTCGGCCTTCTGGGTCTTTGCCATCTCGACGGCACCCTCGTGGTGCTTGACCATCATCTCGAGGAACATCTTGTCGAACTCGGCGCCGGATGCCTTCTCCAGCATGTCCATGTCCTCGCTGCTCATCATGCCGGGCATGTCGGACGACATGTCGCCCATGTCGTGGCCCTCCATGCCGGACATGTCCGCGGGGACCTCCTCGCCCCACGAGGTCAGCCAGCCGGACATCGTCTCGATCTCCGGGTCCTGCGCCCCCTTGATCTTCGTGGCGAGGGCCTTGACCTCCTGCGAGGAGGCGCGGTCGGTGGCCAGGTCGGCCATTTCGACAGCCTGGCGGTGGTGCTGGATCATCTCCTCGGCGAAGGAGACGTCCTGGTCGTTGTGGTTGCCGGCCTTGGCCGAGGCGGTCGCGGAGGGGCTGGAGTCGGAGTCGGACCCCATCGAGGACATGTCATGCCCGCCGCCGCAGGCGGACAGGACGAGTGCGGCCGCACCGGCGGTGACGGCGAGGGCGGTACGGCGGATGAGCTTGCGGTGTGCAGTCAAGGTTGAGCTCCTGGATTCGGATGTGTGAAGGGCATGCCAGGGCACGACACCGCATCCGGATGGGCAAGCGGCGACGCGCGGGCCGCTCTATATCCGCAGGAGCTGGAGTTCGGAGAGTGAGGGTGGGGCGCGGCCGCCGTCGGGACCGCTGCCGGCAGGAGAGGTACGCGTCCGGCTCGGCTCGGCACACGTCACCACATCGGGCACCAGTACCGGCACCACCGCCGGAGCCCCGGCGACCGACGCGGAGGCACAGGCCGGATCCGCATGGTCCGCGTGGCCCGTGCAGCCGCCTTCGCCGTGATCGCATCCGCCCGGCATCGACGCCATGACGTCCGCGTGCGCGACCGCCGCCACCCGATCGTGCCCCGGTGAGTCAGCGGTGGCGTCGGGCACCGGCCCGAGGCCATGCATGCCGAGCAGGCCCAGCAGCAGGGCGCACACGAGCAGCCC
>CBFGQM010000237.1:0-8388 GCA_965650905.1 uncultured Streptomyces sp.
GAGATTCCGCCACCGGCCTTCTTCATTTCCCCCGAGGCCCCCCGATCCTGCGCGGTCAGCCGTCGTGACCGGAGTGCTTCTCGGTTCCCCCGCCACTGTTCCCGGAGTGGTGCGAGAAGCCCTCCTCCATGGTCCCGCCGAGCTGGCCGCGCAGTGCTGTGACCACCTTCATGTGACCCACAGCGACCCACTTGGCGCCGACGAGGTAGTGGCCGCCGTAGTCCTTGGCCGAATTGATCCACTCACGCTGGCCCCGGTCGGTGGCGAAGGTGGCGAGGATGAACTTGCCGTCACCGGTTTTGCAGATCGCCTGGCGGAGGTCGTCGGCGTCCGTCTGGATGTTCGGTTTGCACTTCACCTCGGATGCCAGATGCTCCAGGCTGCCCGTCGCCGTCTTCGGTATGTCGTCGCCGTCGTCGGACCCACAGCCCGACAGGGCCAACACCGCCACGACCCCGGCCGTAACAAGCTTCTGTCGCGTCAACCTCATCTATTCCTCCGGTCACATCCGGCGACATGAACCCGCCAGCTCTGTATGCATCATTGAGCGCGAACCGCCCTCCCGTTGGCGTGTCGCACCTGTCGACACAGGGGGCACACAGAGATGAACAGTCCGTCGCGACGCACGGTGCTGGGCACGGCCGGTGCCATCGGCCTCGGGACCACCCTGGGGTGACGGTCCCGGCCCACGCCGCTGAGAGCCCGGGCGAGGGCCCCGCCTTCGGTACGGCTCCCGCATGCTGCGTGCTCAATCGGCTGCTGCCGGAGCATGCGGGGCAGTTCCCGCTCGGTCTCCTCGACGGCGGCCGAGACCGCTTCAGGTCACGGGATCCACGGACCGTACCGAGTGGACCTGCTGCACGAGGGCGGCACAGCGGGAGATGTACCGGTGCCGGACGCCGCGCTCGGCGTGGCGACGGCGCTCCAGCAGGCGCGGCACGGGGGCGACCTGGGTGTTCCGCGGCCTCCCCCCGCCGCGCGTCACTCCTCGAACTTGGTGTACGAGGCGTCGAGGTCGCGCACCTCGGCGGAGGCGTGCAGCGTCACTCCATCGGCGGGCTTCACATGGGCCCGCAGTACCTCCAGCGTCGCCCCAGTCAGCGCGGCCTTCGTCTCGTCGGTGCGGCCGGACAGTAGTGCGACGGTGACATGCACGAGCGCGTGCCCGTCCGCCTCCGTGCCGATCACGATGTCCTCGGTCCGCCGGAACCGCGTCTTGCACGCCTCGATCTTCGCGGCCGCCGTCTCCACCACCACCGCGTGCAGCGCGAGCACGAAGCCCTTCCGGTCGAAGGCGTCCGCGAGCGGTGCGGAGTAGTCGATGGTGATCTGCGGCATGGGCACTCCTGTTCTACGGCATGTGCCCTCACCCTAGCTCCATCCTCCGCGGGTCACTCTTTTGCACAGCCTCCGAGCTTGATCAGGGTTTTGAACTGATCGTGCTTCGGCGGGTTCTGCAAATCGCAACGCTGCGCTGATCGGTGGCTGACCGGGGCGGCCGTCGGTGAGCGGCGCGCCCTGCTCGCGTCCGCGGCGTCGCCGTGCTCGACGCCGACGCGGACCAGCAGGCTCGCACCCACGACGACGAGGCCTGGGTCTCCCGGCTACCGGGGTTCGAGCAGCTCATCGCCAAGCGCGAGCAGGCCCGACAGGAGGGCCGGTGACACCGCACACCTCACCACGACATGGAGGCACTGTGCACGACACCCAGTTGCAGGAACTCGCTGGCCGGACCGTGCTGGTCACCGGCGGGGCCGGGCTGATCGGCAGCAGGATCGCCGCCTGCCTGCGCCGGGCGGGGGCCCGGCCGATCTCCCTGTGCATGCTGGACGCCTACCCCCGGCACACCTACCGCGACCTGTTCGGCATCGACCCCGCCGACCCGGACATCATCGTCGGCAACATCCAGAACCCGGGCATGGTGAAGAAGGCGGTGGCCGAGTCCGACTACGTGATCCACGCCGCCGCCCTCGCGGACGTCGCCGCCTGCACCCGCAAGCCCATGGCGGCGCTTCACACCAACATCACCGGCACCCAGGTACTGCTTGATGCGGTGGCCGCCTGCGAGCGGATCCGCCGGCTGGTCTTCGTCTCCTCGGCCAGCGTCTACGGCAATGGCAACCCGGAGGACTGGGCACGCCCGTGTGAGGAGTACCGGACCGTGCGGAGGCTGCTGGAAGCCGTCTACGGCCGGGTGCCGCCGCAATTCCACGAGCACACGCCGCTGCGGCCGATGTCCTCCTATGCCAACACCAAGGCGTGGGGCGAGACGCAGACCGCTCTTACGCTGAGCGCCGTGCGCACCTCGTACACGGTCGTGCGGTACTTCTCGGTCTACGGAGAGCCGCAGGTCATCAAGAAGAACAGCCATTCGTGGGTGGTCGCCTGGTTCGCCACGCGCGCCGCTCTGGGGCTTCCGCTGCACCTCAACGGCGGCGGCCACCAGATCCGGGACCTAGTCCACGTCGAGGACATCGCCACCGCCACCGTGCGGGCCCTGGCCGCCCAGCGAGCCCACAACGAGACGATCAACATCGGTACCGGTGCCCCCACCAGCATCCGCAAGGTGGCCGAGCTGGTCGCCGAGCAGTACCCGGAAACCCGGTTCGTGGAGACGCCGATGCCGCCCGGTGACCCGCTCGGTGGCTACGCGGCCACCCACCGTATGCAAGCACACACCGGAAGGCCACCGATGCCCACTATCCGCCTTGGCGACTACCTCAGCGCCCCCACCAGCGGAATGCTGGACGGCACCCCGTACCACCAGATGGATAAGGCCGAACTGGCCCACTTCCTCGCCCTCTGGGAGGACTGGCACCGCCAAGCCCTCGCCCGGCTCCCGCACCGCATCCACCCCACCGCGCAGATCCACCCGACCGCGATCATCGGCGACGACGTGATCGTCGGCCCCCGCGTACGCGTATGGGAGTTCTCCACCCTCCGTGCCGGCTCCGTGCTGTGCGCCGATGTCTCGGTCGGCTTCAACTGTGAGGTCACCCGCTCGTTCCTTGGCGAACGGGCCGTACTCGGCCACCGTATCGGGATCAACCGCACCCTCATCCGCCGACGCCCACCTGTCCGCCAACCTGACCGTCGCGGCCATCAGTATGTGGAGCACCCACATGAGCAACCCCGACCGGGAGATCATCCTGCGTACCCCCGACGGTCTCTGCCGTTGCGGCACACCACAGTTCGGTGCCCTGATCGGGGAGCGGGTCCAGACCGGCAACAGCATCAGCCTCGGCCCCGGCCTCGCACTCGGCCGCGACTGCCGGATCGCCAGCGGCGTCACCCTCGCCGCACGCACCATCCCCGACCACAGCGTCATCACCGCACCGCACACTTCTGACATCCACGTCCGCCAGCGACCCACACGCCGCAACAGGCCCCAGTCACCTGACCCGGACGCATGCTGAGTCGGCCACGCCAATCGCGCGGGCCAGCTCCTGTCGGTCGCCGCTGTCGGTCCCCGCTGTCAGCCGCCGCCGTCAGCCGACAGGCGGCGGGCGCCACTGTCAGTCGCCGGTGGCGGTCCACCACACCGTGGTGTCCGCGGGTAGCTTCGCCTCGCCGTCGTTCGTGACGGTCACCTCGCCACTGGCGAGCAGCAGGCGCCCGTACTCCGGCACGGTCACCGCCTCGCCCCCGGTGTTCGCGGTGCAGACGAAATCGCCGCGGCGGAAGGCGAGGACACCCTCGGGCGCCTTCAGCCACTCGACCCGGTCACCGGCGCCCAGGTCGGTCCGCGCTCGACGTACGGCGAGCGCGGACCGGTACAGCTCCAGTGTGGAGCCCTCGGCACCGGTCTGTGCCTCGATGCTCAGTTCGGCCCATTCGGCGGGCTGGGGCAGCCAGCTGCCGCCACTGCCGAAGCCGTACGAGGAGCCGCTGCGGGTCCAAGGGATCGGCACCCGGCAGCCGTCGCGGAAGCCGTCCTGGCCCGCGCCGCGGAAATACGCGGGGTCCTGGCGCACCTCGTCCGGCAGGTCGACGACATCCGGCAGGCCCAGCTCCTCGCCCTGGTACAGGTAGGCGGAGCCGGGCAGCGCGAGCATCAGCAGCGTCGCGGCACGGGCGCGCCGCAGGCCGACCTCACGGTCTCCGGCGGTACGGATCTGGATGCCGAACCCGGCCGGGTTGGCGAACCGGGTGGCGTGCCGGGTCACGTCGTGGTTGGACAGCACCCAGGTGGCCGGGGCGCCCACCGGGCGCATCGCGTCGAGGGTGCGGTCGATGCAGTCGCGCAGTTCGGCGGCGCCCCAATCGGTGCTCAGGTACTGGAAGTTGAAGGCCTGGTGCAGCTCGTCGGAGCGTACGTAGTGGGCGGTGCGCTCGACCGTCGGAGTCCACGCCTCTGCGACGAAGATCCTTTCGCCCGTGTACTCGTCGAGGACCGTGCGCCACTGGCGGTAGACGGCGTGCACGCCGTCCTGGTCGAAGAACGGCGTGGCATCGTTGCCCAGCAGTTTCACCTGCTCGTGCGTGCCCAGGTCCGGCAGTCCCTCGGCCTTCACCAGGCCGTGCGCGACGTCGATGCGGAAGCCGTCGACTCCCCTGTCGAGCCAGAACCGCAGGATCGAGCGGAACTCGTCGCCGACGGCCGGGTGCTCCCAGTTGAAGTCGGGCTGCTCGGGCGCGAACAGATGCAGGTACCACTCGCCGGGGGTGCCGTCCGGCTCGGTGACGCGCGTCCAGGCGGGCCCGCCGAAGACGGACTCCCAGTCGTTCGGCGGCAGCTGGCCGCCCGCGCCCTTGCCGGGGCGGAAGTGATAACGGTCCCGCAGCGGGGAGCCCGGCCCCCCGGCGACCGCACGCCTGAACCACTCGTGCTGGTCCGAGGAATGGTTGGGCACGAGGTCGACGATGATCCTCAGGCCCTGCCGGTGGGCGTCGCGGATCAGGGCGTCGGCGTCGAGCAGGGTTCCGAACATGGGGTCGACGGCCCGGTAGTCCGCGACGTCGTAGCCGGCGTCGGCCTGCGGCGAGGCGTAGAAGGGGCTGAGCCACACGGCGTCGGCCCCGAGGTCGCGCAGATACGGCAGGCGGGAGCGTACGCCCTCCAGGTCGCCCATGCCGTCGCCGTCGCTGTCGGCGAAGCTGCGCGGATAGACCTGGTAGATCACCGCGTCCCGCCACCAGTCGCGGCGTCCGGCGACCGTGGCGAGGGCTGACGTCGAAGCGGGGGCCGGGGCCGGGCCGGTGGAGTGCTGGCTCATGATGTCCTTGGTGTGAGGGCGGTCCCCCGCTCGAGCGAAGCCGGAGGGGGAAGGGGTCGGGTCACAGTGCGTACACATGGGTGTGCGCGCGGCGGACGGGTCAGCGCTTGGCGCGGCCGGCGGCGAGACCCGTCACCAGGTTCTTCTGGACAAGGTAGAAGAACGCGAAGACGGAGATGGCGATCAACACCGCGGTGGCGGTCATGAGGTTGCGCTGCGCGTCGTGCTCGCTGACGAAACGGGGCCCGGCTGATCAGGGCCTGTCCGAAGTTTCCCGCCGCCCACCGCCCCCATTGAACTCCCCGTAGCCGGGGAAGCGCCCGACCTCCTCCAGGCGCACAGATGGCGACCCGGACCCGACCGAGGGATGATCGGTGGGTAGGGAATCTCTGGCAGACTCTGACTCTATGGGTGAGACGACCGCGACGCCTCTGGAAGGCCGTCAGCAGGCCGCTCCATCGTCCGTCGCGGACCAGGTCGACGAGCGCGTGGAGCAGGGGCTCCTGCGCCGCTTGCGTGTGCCACGTCGTCCCCGGTTCTGGTTCGAGATCCTGCTGATCGCGGTCAGTTACTGGACGTACTCGCTCATCCGCAACGCGGTTCCGGAGCAGAAGGCGCAGGCGCTGCACAACGCCGACTGGATCTGGAAGGTGGAGCACAACCTCGGAATGGCCGTCGAGGAGTCCGTCAATCACGCCGTGAACTCGGCGACATGGCTGATCGTCGGCATGAACTACTACTACGCGACACTGCACTTCATCATGACGCTGGGTGTCCTTGTGTGGCTGTTCCGTAGCCACCCGGGCCGCTACGCGGCGACCCGCATGGTGCTGTTCACGACCACGGGTGTCGCCCTCGTCGGTTACTACCTGTATCCGCTCGCCCCACCCCGCCTGATGAACGGCGGCGGCTTCGTCGACACGGTCGTGGTCCACGAGACCTGGGGCTCCATGGCCTCCGGCGACCTGAAGAACATGTCGAACCAGTACGCCGCGATGCCCTCCATGCACATCGGCTGGTCCCTCTGGTGCGGCCTGACGATCTTCGCCCTGGCCTCGGTCCCCTGGGCCCGCGTCGTGGGCCTGCTGTATCCGGCGGCGACCCTGGTGGTGATCGTCGCCACCGCCAACCACTTCTGGCTGGACGCGGTGGGCGGCACGCTGTGCCTGGCGTTCGGCTTCACAGTGGCCCGGGTCTGGTATGGGACACTGCCGTACGCGCTGCCACGCCTGGTTCCGGCGCCGACGACCGGGGGCGGGAGCGCTCCGCTCCGCTGGAGGGTGCCCTCCAAGGGCTGAAGGGTGCTGGGATCCCCCTGCTCGAGCGAAGCCGAGAGGTCGAAGGGGGCAGGGACGGGCGGCGGAGGCGAGAAAAACCGGCCGCATCGACGGACGCCTCGGTGCGGCGCCCACCCGGACGACTACCCTCCGTAGAACGACTCGTCCACCACCACCCGCGCCCGCCGCGTCGTACGCCGATAGGCGTCGAGCATGTCGCCCACATGCCCCGGCCCATACCCCAGGTACCGGCCAACGGCCGCCAGCTCGCGCCCGTCCGACGGAAACGTGTCCCCGGCCCGCCCCCGCACCAGCATCACCGCGTTCCGCACCCGAGTCGCCAGCACCCAAGCCTCATCCAGTATCGAGGCGTCCTCACCGGAGATCAGCCCGGCGGCACACGCGGCAGCCAGTGCCTCACGTGTACGAGTGGTCCGCAGCCCGGGCTCCGCCCAGCCGTGCCGAAGCTGGAGCAGCTGCACCGTCCACTCCACGTCGGACAGCCCGCCCCGCCCCAGCTTGGTGTGCAGCGTCGGATCCGCCCCACGCGGCAACCGTTCCGCCTCCATCCGCGCCTTGAGCCGCCGGATCTCCCGCACGGCATCGTCACCGAGCCCTTCGGCGGGATACCGCAGCGGGTCGATCAGCTCGACGAACCGCCGCCCCAGGTCCTCGTCGCCCGCGACGGGCTCGGCCCGCAGCAAGGCCTGCGACTCCCAGACCAGCGACCACCGCCGGTAGTACGCCTCGTACGAGTTCAGCGTTCGCACCAGCGGTCCCGACTTCCCCTCCGGCCGCAGATCGGCGTCGATCAGCAGCGGCGGGTCGGAGCTGGGGATCTGCAGCAACCGCCGCATTTCCGCCACTACGGTGCCGGCGGCTCGCGAGGCCTCCTGCTCGTCGGCGCCATCTCGGGGTTCGTGCACGAACAGGACGTCCGCGTCCGAGCCGTAACCCAGCTCGTGCCCGCCGAAGCGCCCCATCCCGATGACCGAGAACCGGGTCGGCAGGTCATCCCCCCACTGGTCGCGCACCACGGCCCGCAACGTCCCGGCGATAGCCGCGGCCGTCAGGTCCGACACCGCCCCACCGACCAGATCGACCAGCGCCCCCTGATCGGCCGCGGCGGGCGACTCCTCCGTACCGTACGAACCGACGATGTCGATGGCCGCCGTACGGAAGAGCTCACGCCGCCGAACGCCGCGCGCGGCGGTGACCGCGGCCTCTTGCCCGTCGGCCCGTCGCACCGCGGCGAGGATCTCCTGCTCCAGGTGCGCGCGGTCGCGGGGTTCGAGCCCGCCCTTGTCGCCGTCGCCGAGCAGCGCCACCGCCTCCGGCGCCCGCATCAGCAGGTCGGGGGCGAGCCGCCCGGCGGACAGTACGCGGGCCAGGTTCTCGGCGGCCGCGCCCTCGTCCCGGAGGAGCCGCAGATACCAGGGGGTCTTCCCCAAGGCGTCCGACACCTTGCGGAAGTTCAGCAATCCCGCGTCAGGATCGGCGGAGTCCGCGAACCACGGCAGCAGCACGGGCAGCAACGTCCGCTGAATCGCGGCCTTGCGCGTGACCCCGGAGGCGAGCGCCTCCAGGTGGCGCAGCGCGGCAGCCGGGTCCGCGTAGCCGAGCGCGACAAGCCGCTCCCGGGCCGCGTCGGCGCTCAACCGGGCCTCGCCGGGCGCGAGTTGAGCGACGGCGTCGAGCAGCGGGCGGTAGAAGAGCTTTTCGTGCAGTCGCCGTACGACGGACGTATGCCGTCGCCACTCACGGTTCAGCTCGGTGACCGGATCGGTACGCAGGCCCAGCGAGCGGCCGATGCGCCGCAGATCGGCCTCGTCCTCGGGCACGAGGTGGGTGCGCCGCAGCCGGAAGAGCTGGATGCGGTGCTCCATAGAGCGCAG
>CBFGQM010000238.1:0-8380 GCA_965650905.1 uncultured Streptomyces sp.
GGTTGCTTTAGACTTCCGGGTTCGTTCCGCGGCCACGCCTGCATCACGTCGGCCTGAACACGTTCACGGGCAGTGGCGGGGCTCCGTCGTTCCTTGCCTCCGCTCCGTCCCTCTCTGCCTTGGAAGGGGCCGAACGAGGATCATGGACAAACGGCTTCCGTTCCTTGAAGGGGTCGGGCGCACAATGGATGGCGGGACGGGTGCCCGATGGATGGGGTGATCGTGATGCGGAGCCGTTTCCAGCCCGACCGGCGGCTGAACATGCGGATGGGGCTCACGCTGTTCCTGCTCGGGCTGCTGTATGTGGGATTCGTCGCGGCGCTGCTCGTGCTGCTGAAGTCGTGGGTGCTGGTCGTGGTGATCGCGGCGGCGCTGCTCGGGGCGCAGTACTGGTTCTCGGACCGGATCGCGCTGTACGCGATGCACGGACGGGTCGTCGAGCGCGAGGAGTATCCGCACCTGCACGGCGTGATCGACCGGCTGTGCGCGACCGCGGACATGCCCAGACCCACCGTCGCCGTGGCCGACATGGAGATGCCGAACGCCTTCGCCACCGGGCGCAACTCTGATCACGCCGTGGTCTGCGTGACGACCGGGCTGCTCCGGCGGCTGGAACCCGCCGAGCTGGAGGGTGTGCTCTCGCACGAGCTGTCGCACGTGGCGCACCGCGATGTCGCGGTGATCACCGTGGCCTCGTTCCTCGGGGTGCTCGCGGGGCTGGTGGTGCGGTTCACGTTCTACTCGAACATGCTCGGCGGGCAAGGTCGGAGGGACCAGAACACGGCAGTCGTGCTCATGGCGGTGATGGGGGTGTCCGCTGCCGTCTACGCGCTCAGTTTTGTTCTCATCCGGTCGCTGTCCCGGTACCGGGAACTGGCCGCCGACCGCGCCGGAGCCATGCTCACCGGCCGGCCCTCGGCGCTGGCGTCCGCGCTGACCAAGCTCGACGGGGACATCGCCAGGATCCCCACCCGCGATCTGCGGACGGCGCAGGCCTTCAACACCTTCTACTTCACGCCCGCGCTCGGCGCCACGCCCGGCGTCCAGCGGCTCTTCTCGACCCACCCGAGTCTGGAGCAGCGGCTCGAGCAACTCGGCCGTATCTCCAGCCAGCTGGGTGAGGCGCCGACCTCAGGGAAGGCGGGCTGAGCATGGGGTTCCTGGACATCCTGCTGGGCCGCAGCAAGCCGGTGACGCCCGATCTCGACCAGCTCTTCGGGCTGCCGTCGGCCGCCGTCACCCTCGAGGCGGCGGCCGGGTTCACGCCGACCGGGCACGGCGCGGTGTGCTTCGCGACGGTCGAGGGGGGCGCCTTCGACGATGTACGACAGGAAGTGCGGGCGCTGCTGGACACGGACGCCGGGCGATGGGGATCTTCGATGCTCGGGCAAGGCCAGGAGCGTGGGGCACGGCCGCCCGTGGAGATGAGCCGGGACGCCTACGGGTACACGTGGCTGGTCTCGCGGCGGGCACCGGACGATCTGCCCGCGCTCGTCGGTGATCTGCACGCGGTCAACAGCACCCTGGAGGACAGCGGCTTCGGGCCCCAGCTCCTGTGCTCCGTGGTCGGCTTCCAGGACGGCGAGCAGCGGCCGCTCGGGCTCGTCTATCTCTACAAGCGCGGCACCTTCTACCCCTTCGCGCCGCTGCCCGGGGGCGGCGAGCGGCGCGACAGCGCGTTGGAGTTGCACGTCAGGGCCGTACTCGTGAACGACCTGCGGGTGGAGCGGGACCTGGGCCGCTGGTTCCCGATCTGGGGTGCGCCGACTCTGGGGTAGGCCTGTCGGGGCAGGCCTGACAGCCCAGGTCAGCGGCCTTCTGCCCGCGGCGGCGTTCGCGGCGGTAACGGGCGTTCCCACCTGGTCTGACGGTCCCGGCGCCCGGGTGGGTGGGTCGGGGCCGTGTACCGGTACGTCGCGACGGGCGATGACGTACCGGCACACGGCTCCCTCCCGTGGGTTCGCGACTGCGGCCCCGTAGGGGCGCGGGGCTGTGACATGTGCGGCTCCGCCGCGTGGGCGTGACCGGCCACGGACGGCCCGCAGCCGCAGCGCGACCGGTGGGGGCCTGGGGGGCAGCCCCCTGTTTCGGGCAGGGGTGGGGTTGGGGAAAGAGAATCCCCGCCCACACCTCAGGTGCCGGCCACGCCAAGCACGGCCGGCACCTGAGACGGGCCGGAGACCTCAGCGGGCGTAGCGCAGCAGCGCTCGGACCATGTGGCAGGTCGTGTCCGACGGCGGGTGGACTCCGATGAGTCCGGCCGTGCTGCGGATCTTCTCGTCGCGGGCCTGGTTGGGCATGTAGACACCGGAGTCCAAAAGAGCGATGGCGAGCCTCATCGCCTTGAGACGGCGGTTGTGCGTGATGTACCACCCACGCGTGCGTCCCGGCGGAAGCGGGCGCTTCTCGACGGGCTCGTAGGGGAGTTCGAGCAGAACCGCCCTCTTGGATGTGGACTGGGTGGGCAGCGGGCGGAGTGCGGCAACGGGCACGGGCATCCTCCTGTCGCGGTCAGGGAGCCATCCGTCGACCCCCTCGAACACTGCTTCCAGTCTAGCGCCCGGCACTGACATCCAGATGATGCGCGAATCCATCAAAAGCCCAGGATAGAACGTGAATTGAGGCACTGTCACGCCGACTTCGCGAGGTGCGCATGAGGCAGCAGAAAATCGAACAAAGCCAACGGCGAAGCAGCACGGCGATCCATCGGGCGAGTTGCTGTGCACCTGGTCGCGTGACCACCGCGTCACCGGCACCGGGGTGGACATCAGCACGTTGGGCGTCGGCGCCACGTCGTGTGCTGCCGGAACCCACCTCCGCCCTGCCCGTGACCTGGTCTTCACGTACCGTGTGCGGCATGGAGATCTGGATCAACCCGGCCTGTTCGAAGTGCCGCGGCGCCCTCGAGTTGCTGGACGAGGAGGGTGCCTCGTACACGGTGCGGCGGTACCTGGAAGACGTACCGACCGAGGACGAGATCCGTGATGTCCTGGCACGGCTGGGGCTTGAGCCCTGGGACATCACGAGGACGCAGGAAGCGGAGGCGAAGGAGCTCGGTGTGAGGGAATGGGCTCGCGATGCCGGCTCGCGAGAGGAGTGGATCACGGCCCTGGCGGACCATCCCCGGCTCATTCAGCGGCCGATCATCACGGCGGAGGACGGGACCGCGGTCGTGGCGCGTACGGATGAGGCCGTACGCGATGCTCTGTCACGGTAGTTGAGGTTTGTCGGGTAACCGGGTAGTAGGCGGGGAGTGGTGTTATCCTCCGCCGCCATGACCATTGGTGATCAAGGAATGTCGTACGGGCCGCCCGACCCCTATGCCCAGTGGGTGGCCGAGCAGGAGCGGATACGCAGAAGACAAAGAACCCGGCTCGCGGTCGGGAGCGCGGTGGGGGGCGTGCTCGTGGCGGTGGTCGCGGCCGGGGCCGCGATGTACCTGGGCGGCGGGGATGGTGACGGCGCGGCACCCGCTGCTTCCTCTTCCCCTTCCTCTTCCAGCTCGGCGGCCGTTCCGTCCGTGGTGATCGACTCGCCCTCCGGGGCGCCCTCGTCGTTGCCCTCACTGCTCAAGCGGCCCATCGTGCGTACCGAGCAGGCCTTCCCGGAGAAGAACCTGCGGCTGAAGGACGGGGCTACGTACGAGCGCGTGGATATGGCCACGACGGCCGACTGTGCGCGTGGCATGTCGCCGGAGCTCGCCGCACTCATCGAACAGGGCGAGGAGTGCGCTCAGTTGACCGCGGCGCTGTTCACGGATGCCGAGCGGCGTTCGCAGGTGACGGTGACCGTGTTGAGCTTCCGGCGGGTCGAGGACGCCTCGCGGGTGTTCGCGATGGCCTCCATGGATCCGGTGACGTATCAGGTGGTGTCGCTCGATCCTCCTCCGGAGGCGGGGCTGCCGACCGTGCCGCCCGGCTCGGCCGGGATGTTCCGTCGACTCATGACCGTGCGGTCCGTTGTCTTCGCGAACGGGCAGTGGGCAGACGGCGCCGAGACGCGCGAGAAGGCACTCACCCAGCAGACGGAAGGGCTGCTGGAGTACGTCAACGACAAGGTCGTCGCACATGAGGACGGCTGAGACCGGGAGGCCGTCGGGCTGCCTTCGATCGGAAAGCCGGCGGGGTCTGGTGCGTGCGATGCCAAGGCGGAGTAAGGAGTCGACGCGGAGCGTCGGCGACTGACGACAACGCTGGACGTGTGCGTGCCAGACCCCGCCCACCCGATCAGAGGTGGAGCCCGACAGCCTCTGGGGCCTCGGGCCACCGCCGCGACGCCGGGGCCACCGCCCCCGGCGTCGGGGCCACCGCCCCCGGCGTCGGGAAGGGGTCTTCAACTGCGTACGGGCCGCGGCGTCGGACTCGCGGTGATCTCCTTGGGTGCGGCCTCGTACAGGCCCTTGCGTACGGCCTTGTGTACGGCGGTGCGCGATCGCCGGAGTGACCGCTCTCAAGGAGTGACGCGCCGCACAGAAGCACCAGGTAACACGGGGTTCACACTCGGGCAACGACCGGGAAATCCCCTGTTGACAGGCTGCCCGCATCCCCGTGGCGTTCCAGTGCCGCTGCGCCGCGCACCCTCCCCCAAGGACTCCGACGAGCTCCGTCCAGGGAGACCCCCATCGACCCGCGCGTCGAGACCCACCCCGAAGGATGTGGCCCCGTGACCTTCAAGGCTGAGTACATCTGGATCGACGGCACCGAGCCGACGGCCAAGCTGCGTTCGAAGACGAAGATCCTGGACGACGACGCCAAGGGTGCCGAGCTGCCGATCTGGGGCTTCGACGGGTCTTCCACGAACCAGGCCGAGGGCCACGCCTCCGACTGCGTGCTCAAGCCGGTCTTCTCCTGCCCGGACCCCATCCGCGGCGGCGACGACCTGCTGGTCCTGTGCGAGGTCCTCAATATCGACATGACGCCGCACCCGTCCAACACGCGTGCCACGCTGGCCGAGGTCGCGGAGAGGTTCGCCGTACAGGAGCCGATCTTCGGCATCGAGCAGGAGTACACCTTCTTCGAGGGCACCAAGCCGCTCGGCTTCCCCGAGGGCGGCTTCCCCGCCCCGCAGGGCGGCTACTACTGCGGTGTCGGCGCCGACGAGATCTTCGGCCGTGAGGTCGTCGAGGCCCACCTGGAGAACTGCCTGAAGGCGGGTCTGGGCATCTCCGGCATCAACGCCGAGGTCATGCCCGGTCAGTGGGAGTTCCAGGTTGGCCCGCTCGCGCCGCTGGACGTCGCCGACCAGCTGTGGGTGGCCCGCTGGCTGCTCTACCGCACCGCCGAGGACTTCGGCGTCTCCGCGACCCTCGACCCGAAGCCGGTCAAGGGCGACTGGAACGGCGCCGGTGCGCACACCAACTTCTCCACGAAGGCGATGCGCGAGGGCTACGACGCGATCATCACCGCGTGCGAGTCGCTGGGCGAGGGCTCCAAGCCACTCGACCACGTCAAGAACTACGGCGCCGGCATCGACGACCGTCTGACCGGTCTGCACGAGACCGCGCCGTGGAACGAGTACTCCTACGGCGTCTCGAACCGCGGTGCCTCGGTCCGCATCCCGTGGCAGGTGGAGAAGGACGGCAAGGGCTACATCGAGGACCGTCGCCCGAACGCCAACGTCGACCCGTACGTGGTGACGCACCTGATCGTCGACACCTGCTGCACGGCTCTCGAAAAGGCAGGCCAGGTCTGACCCGTACGCACCTCGTTGGGGCGCCCGCCGGTCTCTCGGCGGGCGCCCCTTCGTTGTCAGTGGGGCGTGCCATGATGCCATGCTGGCGATCAAGGTCAAGACGGAGACCGGGCAGACGCACACGCGGATTTGGGCGTGTTTCGAAAGTAGCGCCGTCCGCCCGAAGGGCGGGCCCCGCGGCGTCTGGTGCGTGCGATCGCAAGGCGGAGGGTCGCCCCGATACTGGGTGTATCGGGGCGAGCCCGACAACGCTGCGAGCGGGCGTGCCAGACGCCGCGGGGCAGGCGGGACTTTCGAAACACGCCCTAGGCGGACGAACTGCGTGAGTTGGTGCACCGCATCGGTGGCGGCGGCGACCGCTACCTCGTTGTGCAGCGGATACCGGACCTTCCGTCTGTCTTCGCCGTGTGGCACGAGGAGGGCGGGGACTTCCGGCTCGAAATCGGCTGTCGCTCAAGGACCGGGCTTCGACGCGGAGCAGTTCATGGACACCGTACGCCGGGTCGCGGCGGGCGGCACCGCGATGGGCCCTCAGGTGATCCAGCAGCTGCTGTCCCGGCGCCAGGCGGCCGACCGGCCGCTGGGCCGACTGCCGCCGCGCGAGCTGGAGGTGCTGGCGCTGATGGCGCGGGGCCGCTCGAACGCGGCGATCGCGGCTCAACTCGCGGTGACAGAACGGCGATCCGGAATCACACCTGCGACTTCTTCGCGAAACGAGGCCTTGAGGTCTCGGACGACGACAACCGACGCGTTCTGGCCGTTCTCACCCTATTCGGACCAGGGCCGCCGAAAAAGGTCCGGGGAATCATTGGCTCCGCCAAATGGCATTCAGCATGCCCTTCTCAACTTCCGTTGAAACATGGGGCTCTGGGCCACTTGCGCCGGAATTGCGCCACGCATCTGTCACCAATTTTGTAAAGACGCTGAACACCCCAGGAGCCCCTCCCGTATTGAACGGCGCCGCTTCACCTCCTGTCGGGCGCCTCGGGCCCCGCAAGGAAGCCAGAGGAGTTCCATGGGACGCATAAACCGGAAACGCCGCTCCACGCTCGCCAACCGGGCGATAGCCGCATCCGCGGCTCTCGCACTGGGCGGCGGAGGCTTGCTCGCGGCAAACTTCTACGCTTCCGCCGGCGAGCGAAACTCGCAGCGGAACAACCAGGCGAACGCGCAGATCGTCACCATCGACTGCCCGAACATCGCCAACGCGTTGAGGAACGTACCAAACGCCGCACGCCAACCTGTTAACAACGAACTGGCCACTATGGACGGCCAGATCACAAAGGCGTACGCACGCCTCAACTCGACCAGGAGCTTTGCGGCCAACAACCCCGGCTTTGTACAGAACGCCGTCATCGGCCCGCTCAACCGAGAGCGCGCGGCGGCGATCTTCCGGATCCAGTTCAACGTCAGGAGGGCGGGCGGTACACCGCCAGATCTGCAGTCGCTCGCCCGGTGCTCGGGGCGCCCCGCCAACCCGCAGGAGAACGGCGATGGTGGGAACCAGCAGCAGAACACAGGGCAGAACGGCGGTGGTGGGAACCAAGGCCAGAACGGCGGTGGTGGGAACCAGGGGCAGGCCGGTAACAACGGCAACGGCGCCCCCGGCCCGGTGGCCGGGGACTTCATCAACATCAACGACGTCCGGCCCAACGCCAATAACGGCGGCAACGGAGCGAACGGGTTGGCCGCGAACGGGCGAGGCGGCTCGAGGGGCACCTTCACCACGGCGTGCGGTAGGAACGAGAACAACAAGTTCAACTCCGACAACGTGATCGCGGCGCCCGGTGTCGACAACGGCGCGCACCACACGCACGACTATGTGGGCAACCAGGGCAACAACGCGTTCGCCAGCGACCAAGACCTCGCGAATGCCAACACCACCTGCCGGAACCAGGGCGACAAGTCGACGTACTACTGGCCTGTGCTGCGCCAGCAGAACGGCCAGAACGAGTTCGACGCCAACGATCTGGGTGGCGGCGGGGACGGCAACGTCGGCAAGATCCTGAAGCCCGTTCAGGCCCAGATCAGGTTCGTCGGCAACGCGCGGGGCGATGTCGTCGCGATGCCGAAGTTCCTGCGCATCATCACCGGTGACGCCAAGTCCTTCGTCAACGGCAACGCGAACGAGAACGCCTCGTGGAGCTGCACCGGCTTCGAGAACAGGCAGGTGAGCGACAAGTACCCGATCTGCCCCCAGGGCAGCCAGGTGGTACGGAGGGCCAACTTCCAGAGCTGCTGGGATGGTCAGAACATCGACAGCGCCAACCACCGTGACCACGTGGCCTTCGTCCAGCAGGACGGCAGCTGCCCCAATGGTTTCAAGGCGATCCCCCAGCTGCAGATCCGACTGGTGTACAACGCTCAGGCCCCGGTCGTCCAGAACGGACAGCTACAGAACCCGTTCGCGGTGGACAGCTTCCCCGAGCAGCTGCACAAGCCGGTCACCGACCACAACGACTTCATCAACGTCTTCGACGAGCAGCTGATGAACCGGATGGTCGGCTGCATCAACAACGGCCAGCAGTGCCAGTGACCCTGTGAACCGGTGACACCATGAAGAAGGCCGGTGGCGGGGATTCCGCCCCCCGCCGTGTTAATTTACCCCCAGGCCCCCCGAACCAGCGCGGGCCCCCGGCGACCGCGGCGACGAAGTCGGGCCGGGCGGCCACGCCATAGTAGCGACCGA
>CBFGQM010000239.1:0-8369 GCA_965650905.1 uncultured Streptomyces sp.
CCATAGACGACGAGGCGCTCGGGGTCCTCGGCGACCTCGGGGTCGAGGTTGTTCTGGAGCATCCGCAGGGCGGCTTCCTGCTGCCATCCCAGGGCGCTCAGTTCCGTACCGCGCGGCGCTCGAACGGGGCGGGGTCCTGACATGGTCTGCCTCCTGGCGGACATGAATGCTCCGTTGCTGCAGTGGATATTCACATCCTGACTTCATGAATAGAACTAGTCAACACGTTCTTGCGCCCGCATGGGCGCGGCGCGGGTGTTTGGCTGGATGTATGGCGGCATACACAGGGGACACGGACCCGACGGGCGAGGCGCGACACGCGGCGGCGGACGGGGGCGCGCGGAGGGACGAGGCCGTCCATGCGGCCGTGGGACAGGGGCTCGTCGGCCCCGCCACCCCCATCATCGGGCTCCTCGACGTCACCGGCATCCGCACCTCGGCGGCGGAGCTGCGCGCGGCCTTCGACGCGGCGGTCGCACCTGGCACGCCCGTCCTGCACGCGTTCGCGGTGAAGGCGACCCCGCTCGTGCCGGTACTGCGGCTGCTGCACAAGGAGGGCATCGGCGCAGAGGCCGCGAGCCCCGGCGAGCTGGCCCTTGCCCGCGCGGCCGGCGTGCCCCCGTCCCACACGGTCCTCGACTCCCCCGCCAAGACGTCGGCCGATCTGCGCGAGGCGCTCGCGCTGGGCGTCGCGGTCAACGCGGACAACCCGCAGGAGCTGGCCCGCATCGACCGACTCGTCCAGTCCGCGGCAACCCGCTCACCTCTGGGGCTGCGGGTGAACGCGCAGGTCGGTGCGGGTTCGATCGGTGCGCTGTCCACGGCGACGGCGACCTCGAAGTTCGGGGTCGCGTTGCGGGACGAGGGGGCGCGCGAGTGGGTCGTACACGCGTATCTGGACCGGCCGTGGCTGACCCGGCTGCACGCGCACCACGGCTCGCAGGGAATGCCGCTGGAGCTGATGGCGCGCGGGGCGGCGGAGACGTACGGGCTCGCCGAGGAGATCAACGCGCGCGCCGGGTGGCGGCAGATCGACACGATCGACATCGGCGGCGGGCTGCCGGTGAACTTCGCGTCGGATGCCCGAACGCCGACATACGGGCAGTACGCGCGGCTGCTGGCGACGACGGTGCCAGGGCTGTTCGGCGGGCGGTACGGCCTGGTCACGGAGTTCGGGCGGTCGCTGCTGGCCAAGCACGGGGTGGTGCTGGCACGGGTCGAGTACGCGAAGACGGCCGGGGGGCGGGCGATCGCGGTGACGCACGCGGGGGTGCAGGTGGCGGCCCGCACGGTCTACGCGCCCGCGCTGTGGCCGCTGCGGGTGGGCGCGTACGACGCGACGGGGCGCCCGAAGCAGGGGCCCGACGTCGTGCAGGACGTGGCGGGGCCGGCCTGCTTCACGGGTGATCTGCTGGCCGAGGGGCGTTCGATGCCGTTGCTCGAACAGGGCGACTACGCGGCCGTGCTGGACACGGGGGCGTACTACTTCGCACACCACTACGCGTACAACTCGCTTGCGCGGCCAGGTGTTTACGGGTTCGGGCCGGGGCCGGAGGGCGGGGTGCGGTTCGCCGTCGTGCGGGCGCCGCAGACGCTGGAGGAGATCGTGGCGGAGTCGGGCGGGGCGCACGCGGCAGCGCTGACCGGCACGCTGTGAAGTGCTCACACGGGTGAACCTCTGATGCACCTCTGAACTTCGGCCCCGCGCGCATCCCGGGGGCACCATCGGGCAGAACTCCCTCGAATGGATCATCAATCGGGGGAGGTTCTCTTGTCCACCACCGAATCCAGCAGCGGCGCGCAGTCACCCGCCGGGGAACCGGCACTCAAACGCGCCATCGGCCCCAAGCTCCTGATTCTCTTCGTGATCGGCGACATCCTCGGGACCGGCATCTACGCCACCATGGGCAACGTCGCCGGGAAGGTCGGAGGAGCGCTGTGGCTGCCGTTCGTCATCGGCTTCGTCGTGGCGATCCTGACGGCGGCGTCGTACGTCGAACTCGTCGGCAAGTACCCGCAGGCGGCCGGGGCGGCTCTCTACACGCAGAAGGCGTTCAAGGTCCCCTTCCTGACCTTCATCGTCGCGTTCATGGTGATGTGCTCGGGCCTGTCGTCCGCGAGTGCGGCGGCCCGTGCGTTCAGCGGTGACTATCTGGCCGAGCTGACGGGCGACGCGCTGCCGCCGACACTCATCGCCATCTGCTTCATCCTGCTCCTCGCCGCGCTGAACCTGCGGGGCGTCTCGGAGTCGGTGAAGACGAATGTGATCCTGACCCTGGTCGAGCTGACGGGCCTGCTGATCATCCTCTCGATCGGCGCGTACGCCGTGATGACGGGCGACGGGGAGCCGTCCCGGCTGACCGAGTTCGAGGCGAGTGGCACCGGGTCCGCCCTGATCACCAGCGTGCTGGGAGCCACGGCCCTGGGCTTCTTCGCGTTCGTGGGCTTCGAGGATTCCGTCAACATGGCGGAGGAGACGCAGGATCCCGTACGCACCTTCCCGCGGGCGATCTTCATCGGGGTGACGGTGACCGGCACCATCTACGTGCTGGTGGCGCTCGTGTCGTCACTTCTGGTCGACCAAAAGGTGCTGGAAGGATCCAGCGGCCCGCTCCTGGAGGTCGTGAAGGCGGGCGGCGTCGACTTCCCGCACAAGCTTTTCGCGCTTATCGCGCTGTTCGCCGTCACCAACTCCGCGCTGATCAACATCATGATGGCCTCGCGACTCTGCTACGGCATGGCCAACGAACGTATCCTGCCCCGTGGCATGGGCCGCGTTCTGCGCCGCCGCCGCACCCCCGTCGCCGGCATCGTCTTCGTGTCACTGCTGGCGATCGGCCTGGTCTCGACGGGCGAGATCGAGGGCCTGGGCGACACGACGGCGTTCCTGCTCCTGTGTGTGTTCGCCGTGGTCAACATCGCGGTCCTCGTCCTGCGCCGCGACCCCGTGGACCACACCCACTTCCGCACCCCCACCGCCCTCCCGGTCCTCGGCGCCCTCACCGCCCTGATCCTCGCCAGCCCGCTGGCCGACCGCCCGGCGGACGTATACATCCGCGCGGGAGTCCTGCTGGCGATCGGCGTGGTCCTGTGGGCGGTGAACAAGGTGGTGCTGCGGGTACGGGGGGGAGGAATAGCAGAGGGGGAGCAAGCTGGAAGAGGCGTTGGCGACCCGGAGGCGGAGGGGCGTCCTGCGGCCGCCGACGGCGACCGCGACGGCGACGGCGACGGCTAGCAACCCCTGCAGGAAACCCGCACGGGACCAACAAGGCCGCAGGGGTCGGGCGCGTCTGGGGCGCGGGTGGGAGAACCGCCCTCCGGGGGCCAGGGCACACGACCGACCAGCGGCAGCCGCCCCGCTACACCAGTACGTCCCCCCGACGCCGCGCCCCACCGGGCGCGGCGTCGCCGGCCGCGATTCCCGTGGCCCGGTACGCCCTCACCCGCTTGCCCGCGGGCGCACCCGCCCCGCGGGCGAGCCAGTCGACACGGACCCACAACAAGACATCGGAGCCTCGCTCGACACGCCCCAGCCAGGCGGCCTTGAGGCGCAGGCCGGCCCCCGCCCCGGCGAGCAGCATGCCACCCGCCGCGGGCACCACGAACGCGCTGCCGAGTGCGGCCACGAAGGCGAGGAGCAGCCACCAGCGGTGCCCCAGGCGCCAGTTGCGTACGGACACGGCCCGGTCCTGGAGTACGTCCTGCTTGCTCGCGCGTGCGGCACCGTCGGCGAGAGCGACATACCGCTTCCTGCGCAGCAGCGCCACCACGGCCACCGTCACGATGAACAGCGCGGCCCCGGCCATCACTCCGATCCGGCGCCCGGTCACTCCCGGCACGAGCACGCCGATGCCCGAAGCAAACACCCCCAGCCACCACAACGGAACGGCCCCGGCCCGTACGACGACGGCAACCCGAGCCAGTCCCTGACCTCCGCGTGCCACCTTCCCGCCTCCTCGTTCTCGTCCGAAGGTATGAAGCCCTGTTGGGCGCGCAGGCTAGCGGCCGAAGGTGAGACGAGCCTGAGAAGGGCCCTGAGTCGTCTCTACTACGCCCCCCTACTCCACGAACAAGCCCCGCGCCGCCGCCCGTACATCGAACTCCTCCAACCGGGCCTGCGCGTCCGGGAGGCCATCGCACATCGCCTCCAGCAGCACCCGCCCGAGCAGCATGGGCGCGCAGGCGGTGTCGAAGGCGAGGCCCGTACCGACCGCGGCGGGCAGCAGCAGGTCGGACGCCTTCGCCACCGGCGCGAACGCCGAGTCCGCGACGGTGACCACGGTCAGCCCGGCCTCCTTCGCGTGCGTGAGCGCGTCCACGACCTCGCGCGGATGCCGCGGCAGCGCGAAGCACAGCAGAGCCGTGGCCCCGGCCCGGGCTGCCGCGTCGATGCGGTCGGCGAGCATCGTGCCGCCCTCGTGCAGCAGCCGTACGTCCGGATGGACCTTCGCCGCGAAGTAGGCGAAGCCGTAGGCCTGGGAGGCCGCGGCCCGCAGTCCGAGCACCGGCAGCGGATGTGTCGCGGCGAGCAGTCGCCCGGCCCGCTCCACCGGCCGTGGATCCGACAGCACGGCGGCCAGGTGCCGCAGGTTCTCGATCTCGGCCTCGACGGCCTGCTGGTACTCGTTGTACGAGGCCGTGTCCGCGACCGGGTCCGTGGGCGCGACCTCCCGCAGGTGCTTGCGCATCGCCGGGTAGCCGTCGAAGCCGAGCGCGACCGCGAAGCGGGTGACGGACGGCTGGCTGACGCCGGCGAGCTCCGCGAGTTCGACGCTCGACAGGAACGGCACGTCGGCCGCCCGCCGCACCATGCTGTGCGCGATGCGCCGCTGCGTCGGTGTCAGCCGGTGCCCCTCGAAGAGCGCCTGCAGTCGCGCGGCAGGACTGCCCGTCACGCTCGTGTTCCTGTCCACGCCCGCGTCTGTGTCCGCACCGGTACCCATGCCCGTCTCCCTGTCCACGCTCATGCCGTGCTCCCCCTCCAGATGTCCGTGAAGCGGTCGAGCAGTGCGGCCGCCGCCGTCACATCGTCCGTGAACGGCCGGTCGGCCTGGTCCGGGTCGAGCACCGACTCGGCGCGTTCAGCGCCCGTCCCCCGAGACGACATCACGCGCACTCCAAAGCGGCTCACCCGGAAACGTTGAGTTCCTATTCAGATATCAAGAACTCTGCATGACGGTATGCACACCAGGCAAGGGGAACAGGACGCCGTGAGCTGCGGGGCCGGGGGTGCGGCCCAGCCGGACACGGGGGCTGACCCCAGTGCCGAGCGGGCTGCGGCTCCTTTCCGTCAGCACATGACCGGTATGAGAGCCCGCGACGCCGATCTCGAGAAGGAACTCGACGCCACTGTGACGCACGCGGGGAACTGGGCGACGCGTACGACTCCGCGCCGGTCAAGTCCTTCCTGGACAGAGCGGCGCCGGTTCGCGGCGCAAAAAGGGCGCGGGGACCGCCGCACCCCCTTGACGGGGGGCGGGACGACGGCGGTCCCCGCGAAGGACGCGGGCCGGGTCAGGGCCGGGCTTGCGCGTCCGTGGCGTCCATGGAGGTCCGGGAGCCGCTCCGGAGGTCCTTGGCGCCGTTCGGCGTCGGCTGAGGCTGGAGCCTTGCCCCGGCTCACCGCCTGGGATGCGCCCCCGTCGCCCTTGCCGACATCCACCAATGTGCCGGACGCGTGTTAAGCCTGTGCAGCGCGGACATGACGCGCTCGTACCACTTCCGCGAAAGTCCGGACCGACTCCCGGACCGACCGCGCGCGCCGGAAGTTCCCCGCAGGCGCGCGCAGTTCACCAATGTTTCCTCCTACCGACTGCCTTTGGCCAGGAAGGACAACAGGTCCTGACGGCTGACCACACCGGTCGGCTTGCCCTCGACCAGCACGATCGCGGCGTCGGCGGCGCCGAGTACGGACATCAGGTCGCCCACCGGCTCACCGGAGCCGACCTGCGGCAGCGGCGCCGACATGTGCTTCTCCAGTGGGTCCTCCAGTGAGGCCCTCTTCGCGAACAGGGCGTCGAGAAGCTCTCGTTCGACGACCGAGCCCACGACCTCTGCCGCCATCACGTCCGGATGTCCGGCGCCGGGCTTGACGATCGGCATCTGCGAGACGCCGTACTCGCGCAGCACCTCGATAGCCTCGCCGACCGTCTCGTCCGGGTGCATGTGGACGAGCGAGGGGATGGAACCGCCCGCCTTGTCGTTCAGCACGTCACCGACACGCGCGCTCGGACCGCTGTCCTCCAGGAAACCGTAGTCGGCCATCCACTCATCGTTGAAGATCTTGCTGAGGTACCCGCGTCCGCTGTCCGGCAGCAGCACGACGACGACGTCGTCGGGCCCGAGCCGCTCGGCGACCCGCAGCGCGGCGACGACGGCCATCCCGCAGGAGCCGCCGACCAGCAGCCCCTCCTCCCTCGCGAGCCGCCGCGTCATCTGGAAAGAGTCCTTGTCGGACACGGCGACAATCTCGTCGGCGACGGTCCGGTCGTAGGCGGTGGGCCAGAAGTCCTCCCCCACGCCTTCCACCAGGTACGGCCGCCCGGACCCGCCGGAGTACACGGACCCCTCCGGGTCGGCGCCGATGACCTGGACCTTCCCGTCACTGATGTCCTTCAGATACCGACCGGTGCCGGAGATGGTCCCGCCGGTCCCGACGCCCGCCACGAAGTGGGTGATCCTTCCCTCCGTCTGCTCCCACAGTTCGGGGCCGGTGGAGTGATAGTGCGAGAGGGGGTTGTGGGGGTTGGAGTACTGGTCGGGTTTCCACGCACCGGGGGTCTCGCGCACCAGCCGATCGGAGACGTTGTAGTACGAGTCCGGGTGCTCCGGGTCCACGGCGGTCGGGCAGACGACGACCTCGGCGCCGTACGCCCGCAGCACGTTGATCTTGTCGGTGCTCACCTTGTCGGGGCACACGAAGATGCACTTGTACCCCTTCTGCTGCGCCACTATCGCGAGCCCGACGCCGGTGTTGCCGCTGGTCGGCTCGACGATCGTGCCCCCGGGCCCCAGCTCGCCGCTGTTCTCGGCGGCCTCGATCATGCGCAGGGCGATGCGGTCCTTCACGGAGCCGCCCGGGTTGAAGTACTCGACCTTCGCGAGGACGGTCGCCTGGATGCCGGCGGTCACGCTGTTGAGCCTCACCAGCGGGGTGTTGCCGACAAGACTGATCATCGAGTCGTGATAGTGCACCGTTGTCTCCGGAGCTGCAAAAGAAGTGGTCGGGGTGGTTCCGTCAGCCTATGGCCTGTCCGGCGTAATCCGTCGTACAGGACGTGAGCTCCGTGCCGTGCGTTGACTTGACTGTCGAGATTGGGCGACGGCCTGTACGGGGCAAGCAGTGGGTGTACGGCCAAGAGGAGGTGGCGGCTTCGCATGTCGAGCTTGTCGAGGGCGAGGGTGGCACGGCGGATTGTTGCGGGCGCGGCATACGGCGGCGGCGGGATCGGGCTGCTGGGTGCGGCGACGGCCGGCCTGGTGCTGGCCGAGGTACAGCTGGCCAAGCGGCAGGTGGGCAACGGTCACAGTCTCCATCCGCCCAGCGCCGACGGCCTCTACGGGAGCTCGTACTCCGGGGCCGAGGAGCCGCTGAAGCTGATCCTGCTCGGGGACTCCACGGCCTCGGGGCAGGGGGTGCGCCGGGCTCGCCAGACGCCGGGCGCGCTACTGGCTTCCGGGCTCGCGGCGGTGGCCGAGCGGCCGGTGGAGCTGCGGAACGTAGCACTGCCGGGCGCTCAGTCGGACGACCTGGACCGCCAGGTCGCGCTGGTTCTGGGGGAGCCGGCTCGGGTCCCCGACCTGTGCGTGATCATGGTCGGCGCGAACGACGTGACGCATCGTATGCCTCCGACCCGCTCGGTCCGCCATCTGTCCGCGGCGGTACGGCGGCTGCGTACGGCCGGTGCGGAGGTGGTCGTCGGCACATGTCCCGACCTGGGCACCATCGAGCCTGTCCAGCAGCCCCTGCGCTGGCTGGCCCGCCGGGCCTCGCGACAGCTTGCGGCGGCGCAGACGATCGGCACAGTGGAGCAGGGGGGCCGCACGGTGTCGCTGGGCGACCTGCTGGGCCCGGAGTTCGCGGCCCATCCCCGTGAGCTGTTCGGCCCCGACAACTACCACCCCTCGGCCGAGGGGTATGCGACGGCCGCGATGGCGGTACTCCCCACGGTCTGCGCCGCGCTGGGCCTGTGGCCGGCGGAGGAGGAGCGCCCGGACGCCTCCCGCCACGAGGGCTTCCTCCCGGTGGCCCGTGCGGCGGCGGAAGCGGCTTCCGAGCCGGGTACGGAGGTCACCGCCGCCATGCCCACGGGTCCCCGCGGACCATGGGCCCTCCTCAAACGCCGACGCCGGCGCCGCGTCCGCGCGAC
>CBFGQM010000240.1:0-8328 GCA_965650905.1 uncultured Streptomyces sp.
GACGTGCTTGCCGTCCAGCCACGGCGTGACCACGGTGGTGATGAAGAACTGCGAGCCGTTGGTGCCCGGGCCCGCGTTGGCCATGCTGAGCAGGAACGGCCGGTCGTGCTTCAGCTGGAAGTTCTCGTCGGCGAACTTCTCGCCGTAGATGCTCTTGCCGCCGGTGCCGTCACCCCGTGTGAAGTCACCGCCCTGGAGCATGAAGTCGGGGATCACCCGGTGGAACCCGGAACCCTCGTAACCGAAGCCGTGCTCGCCTGTGGCCAGCTCACGAAAGTTCCGCGCGGTCTTGGGGACCACGTCGTCGTACAGCTTGAAGACGATCCGCCCGGCGGGCTCGTTGTCGATGGTGATGTCGAAGTACACGTTGCTCATGGGGACATCCTCACATCTCCACTTCTCCGCGTGCCTCTCGGGCCCCGAACCATCCAGGTGAGGCACCGTGGCGAACCTCTGGCCGGTGTGGCGTCAGGCGGTGCCGAGGGCGTGCGCAGCGTTGCGGTCGCCCGACCGGGTCGCGGCGCGGTGGGCGTGGGCGCCGGCGAGGGAGTTGAGGCGAGACAACTGAGCCGTGCGCCACTAATTGGTGCTCGATACAAGTGCGGGGCGCGGAGACGAAGCAGGACACGGAGGCGAGGCAGGACCCTGTCACCGCGAACGTCACCGAGGGCTGACGTCGCCACCTTGCGCTGCCCCCGGATGGCGGTCCCAACTGGACAGGCAGACGATGGAATGGCGGGGCCTGGCCGGCGCCGGTGTCGACCGCAGGGGCGTCGCGGGCGCGGGGCGGCGGCTACGGGACCCATGAAAGTGCAGGCCACAGCGGAAGGAGCCGTCATGATTGAGGTCAAGACGGTCGACAAGCCGGATGAGCGGCGCAATTTCCCCCGGGGCCACCTTGAAGCCGTCCATCTCACCGGACTCGACTTCGCCGTGGGAACCTACGAGCCCGGTTGGCGCTGGTCCGAGTCCGTGGCTCCGATCGCGGGAACCGAGAGCTGCCAGATCCATCACAACGGCTACGTGGTCCAGGGACGGATGCGCGTGCGCATGAACGAGGGCGGCGAGGAAGAAGTCGGCCCCGGCGATGTCTTCGTTGTCCCACCCGGGCATGACGCCTGGGTCGTGGGTGACGAACCGGTGGTGCTGTACGACTTCGCAGGAGGTATGGCCCAGGAGTACGCGAAGGCAAAACACGGATAGTCCGGCCTCCCGACAAGGCGTAGCCTGCGGGCTGCGCACCCTGCTGTGCGGGGACCGCTCTGGGCTGGACGGCCGTGACACACCTCTGTCGCGAGGGCTTGGACCGGTAGGACTTTGACTTTGTCAGGTACGGCCTCATATGGCGGCACTCGTGCTCACGGATGCCGCAGCGAGGGCTGTGACCGGTGGAAAGAGGGAAAGTGACGTCCCATCACCGGACGCCTCGGCCGTTCGATGTTTCCGCAGGTCGCAGCGGCTCTACAAAGTCCTACTAGGGTGTCTCTGTTTGACGTCCTGCTTGGCCTCGGTGCCACGACATGGTCGTGTGGCTTCCCGGTTCCGATCGAAACCGGGAGGATGGCAGCCGCGGCGATGGCGCGGCCCTACCGTTGAGGCGAGGCATTCACATCCGAGGGGAAGCGCCACTCGTGCACGAAGCACCGATCTACGCACAACTGATCTCCGAACGCGGCGACGTACCGCTGCAGGTCCGCAGCGAAGCCCGTCGGCTCCAGCGCGAACTCGGCTGGATCCTCGAGTCGGGTCCCGCATCCGCACGTACCGCCCCCGGCCCCGCCTCCGGCCCCGGTCCCGGGTCTCCCGCGGCCCCCGGCTCCGGCTCCCGCTCCCTGCCGCCCGCCTCCAACGGCCGGTTCGCCTGACCCGTACGCGCCATGGAGCGGGCGCACCCGCGGGGGTCCAGGTCCGAGGCGCCTGACAGGGTGATCATGTGCCGACCACCGCATTCACCACGCCGTTCATCACCGCGAGGACGAACTCACCCGGCTGACCGGGCTACTTGAGCGTGCCCGGGCCGGTGAGGCGCGCGTCACACCCCCTGACGCAGCGTCCGCAGCTGCTCGTCGAGCGAGGCCAGCCGACATCGCCGCGGCGCTAGTCGATGGTCTCCGGGCAGCGAATCGGATACGGGCTGAAGGTCGCCGGGTCGACGCGGGTCCCGTAGAACTGCGGCTGGCCCAGTTCTACGGCGCAGTGGTCGGCGATGTACGCGTGGTGCAGACCGGGCAGCATCCGTCCGCCTGCACGACGCCGAGCCCCGCTTCCGGAGCGCGGGTCGCCGACATCGTGGTGGGCGCATGCGCTCAGCCGAAGCGGTGCGGAGCGGTAGGGGCGGTGCGGGATTCGAGGTCATGGCGCGTGTCGTTGCCGTACACGCCTGTCTCGTCGCCGCGGATGCCGTACCAGAGCTGGAAGCGTGCCACCGCGGCGGCCAGTGTGGCGTCGTAGACGCCGCTGCTCGCGCCGTCCTGGTACACGTCCGGAATACGCAGCAGGCGTTCCTGGAGGTCGCTCACCTCTGGGCCGCTGTCGCCCTCGCGCAGGGTGCCGGCGCCATCCGGGTCGGCCGAACGGCCCGGCGGGGCGGCGGAGGCGCCAGGGGGCCTCGCCTGCGATTCGGCGGCGTCCTCGGCGTCCCTGTCCCAGGTGAGGAGCAGCGCGGCGCCGAACCCCGCGAGGGCTGCCACCATGACGGCGACGACGACCGCCGTACGGCGTAGCCAGGCGGCACGCCCGGACAGCGCCGCGGGTGCGACCGGGTGCAACGGATCCGAGCCCTCCTCGTCCGCGATGGGCGGCAGTTCCGGTGCGTCGTCCTCCGTCGTCCCGGCAGACGCCGTCGGGTCGGCGGCCGGTACCGCGACGGCTTCGTACTTCTCTTCCCGGTCGCGCTCCGCCGCGTTGGCCTGTCGCACGAGTTCCGCCAGTGCCCCCGGCGGCCGGCGGCGCAGGACCTGGGTTGGTTCGAGCGCTGGGCGGCTCGGCTGTAGTTCGGGACCCGATGGTGTCGACACGCTGCTCTCCCCTCCCGGTGGTACTGCGCCCTGATACGCGTCACCATGCCCGGGAGTTCAATGGCAGGCGTGACACTCCACCTGAAGCCCCATGCGGACACGGCTCCGCGTGTTCTGCAAGGCCCGACCGAGCAGGGGGGATTGCCACCGAGGTTTCTCCCTTGCCGCTCGCGGACCCGTTCCGGGGCTTCTGGCCGTGATCACTTTTCAGCTACGCCTCGTCGGCGACCAGGAGGGCCAGGAACTCGTGCCAGCCGGCCTCCAGTCGTTCCAAGGTCATCCCCCGCCGCGTGATCAGGTGGTCGACCATGGTGATCTGGAGACAGCCGAGCAGGGTGTGTGCCATCAGCGCCGTGTCGACATCCACCTCCAACTGCCTGAGCAGCAGGGCGACATGGCCGACCCTGAGGTGGTACGCCGGGGAGGTGTAGTGGCGCGACAAGTCCGCGTTTGCGGCCAGGTAGAGGTCGCGGTGGGCCTGTTCGTGACGGATGACGGCCGGGCCGAAGGCGCGCAGACGCTCGACGGCGGGCGCGTCCGGTCCCAGCGGGGGCGGGCCGCTCAGGAAGGCGGCCTGGAGCTGCTGCTCATGGTGGTCCAGGAGCGCCAACATGAGTCCCGCGCGGTCGCCGAACCGCCGGAAGACGGTGCCCTTACCGACCTGGGCGGCGCAGGCAACGGCCTCCATGGTCACGTTCGCGGCCCCGCGCTCCGTGGCGAGCTCGGCGGCGACCTCGAGCAGGCGCCTGCGGTTGCGTGCGGCGTCGGCTCGCAGCCGGGGCCGCTCGTCGGGCGGGGTGAGCATGAGATCCACCCGTCCGGGGGCGTCGTACACAGCGGGAAAGGTCGGGAGCCGCTCGGTCATGCCTTCAGCGTAGCCGCCGGGAATAGAGCTGGACCGCGGTCCGTTTAGCTGGTACAAAATTCAATCGGACCACGGTCCGTTTACTCATCGCACGCTTCACCTGGGAGTGCCGCTCATGTCTGTACGCATCCTCGCGCTCGTCGGCAGCCTTCGCGCCGGTTCGCACAACCGCCAGCTCGCCGAGGCGGCCGTCAAGCACGCTCCCCCGGGCGTCGAGGTCGAGCTCTTCGAGGGTCTGGCCGACGTGCCGTTCTACAACGAGGACATCGACGTCGAGGGCAGCGTTCCCGAGGCCGCTGCCCGGCTGCGTACGGCGACTTCTCAGGCCGACGCGTTCCTGCTGTTCTCACCGGAGTACAACGGCACCATGCCGGCCGTACTGAAGAACGCGATCGACTGGCTGTCCCGCCCGTTCGGCGCCGGCGCCGTCTCCGGCAAGCCGGTGGCCGTGGTCGGCACCGCCTTCGGCCAGTACGGCGGCGTCTGGGCGCAGGACGACGTCCGTAAGTCCGTCGGCATCGCCGGCGGTGCCGTGGTGGAGGACGCCAAGCTCTCCATCCCCAGCTCGGTCACCCGCTTCGCGAACACCCACCCCGGCGACGACGACGAGGTGGTCGCCGGCCTGACCGAGGTCATCGGGCAGCTCACGGCCCGGACCACGCCCACCGCGGCCTGACGACGGCGCCCGTCGGTGGCGTGCCGAGAACGCCATACCACCGACGGGCATGACTGCCTCGGCTCGGGGCAGGGCGGCAGGCCGTCCGGGCGGGATCGACGTTCGGCAAGGTTCGGCATGGTTCGGCATGGTTCGGCAAGGCTCGTATGTCCGCCTTCTCTGTTTTCGGCCACGCTCACCGGCAGGTTCTCGCCGACTCCGAAGAGCGGGCGGCCCGGTGAACCGGACGGTGCGGCGGCACGTACTGATAAAGGGCTCTCAACTCGTTGCGGTCCCCGCGTGGGTGACGCAGTGTCAGGACGGTTGCACGGGAGCCATGGATGAGGCATGCACGACAGAACGTTCAGCGGTTCGCGCGGTTCGCCGCCATCGGCGGGCTGGTTTGCGGAGGGCTGATGGTGTCGCATGCCATGGCGAGCGAGACGTCGGACCAGCCGGCCGATCCGGGCGCCGTGACCTGGGCGGCCGACACGGGCCGCGGTCTCGTCTCCGAGCTGGGCACCTCGCGTACCGCGGGCACCTGGATCGGGGACGACGGCCGCCCGGTCGTCGCGGTGACCGACGAGGAAGCGGCTGCCGACGTACGCCGTGGGGGCGCCCGCGCCAAGATGGTGGACCACAGCATGCGCGAGCTCCACTCCGCCACCGACACCCTGAGCGACGCGCCCCGCGTGTCCGGTACCGCGTGGTCGATGGACTACGCGTCCAACCAGGTCGTCGTGCGCGCCGACAGAACCGTCTCCAAAGACGAGTGGTCACGGATGGCCAAAGTCGCCAAGAGCATCGGCAGGACCGTACGCATGGAACGCACCAAGGGCACGTTCACGCCCCGGCTGAACGGCGCCGAACCGCTCTTCGCCGGCTCGGGCCGCTGCTCGGCGGGGTTCAACGTGAGCGACGGGCAGAACAACTTCATTCTGACGGCGGGCCATTGCGGCCCTGTGGGCACGACCTGGTTCTCGGACCAGCAGAGCACCGAGCCGGTAGGCAGAACCGTTTCCGGAAAGTTCCCGGGCAGCGACTACTCCCTCGTGGAGTACGACTCCGGCACTGTGCTCAACGCAGCCGACGTGGTGGGCATCGGCAACGGCAAGGGCGTACGGATCATCGGGGCCGGCGATCCGGCCGTCGGGCAGAAGGTCTTCCGCAGCGGCAGCACCACGGGGCTCCGGTCCGGCGAGGTGACCGGCCTCAACACGACGGTGAACTACCCGCAGGGCACGGTGACCGGGCTCATCGAGACCACGGTGTGCGCCGAACCGGGCGACAGCGGCGGCCCGATGTTCGCCGAGGGCCGGGCGCTGGGCGTCACCTCGGGAGGCAGCGGAGACTGCGACAGCGGCGGTACGACGTTCTTCCAGCCGGTCACCAGGGCGCTGGACAACCTGGGCGTACGACTGGCCACCGACCCCCGGGTGGGCGGTAAGGACGCGCCCGCCTCCGAAAACGACCGCAACAGCGCAGGCCCGGCGGTACCACCCGCCGGCTCCTCGACCGCACCCGGTGGCGCAGCCGCGCCGGGAGCCACCGGGCCGGCGCCCGGCGAGGGGCTGACGGACAGCCCCTCAGCGGCGTTCGAGCAGATCGGGGAGTACCGGAGCCTGAGGCCGGGACTGTTCGTCATCGCGGGAAGCATGATCGCGCTGGCCGCACTGCGGATCCGCATAGGCCGGGGGCGCAGGCGGTACCGGCAGCAGTACTCACGTAGCTGGCGCTGAACCGCCACATCCGGGTGAGCGGTTTCCTGGGGGGATGACGGCTGGACTGTTCGCGCAGTCGCCCGTCGTGGCATGGGTGAACAACGCGCTCGAGGTACCGTTCGGGCTCCCGTCCCAGGGCTGGGTGGCTGCTACAAGGCGAGGATCGTTTCCTCGCCGCCGAGAGGAACCGTGGTCAGGGCCTCGGCGGACGGCGGTCCTGGCCCTCGGTGCCGAACTCGTCCTTGAGCCTGTCCTGGCCGGTGTCCACCTGGCGTCGGTGCCTGCCGTGGGTCTTCTCGTCCACGATGTCGCCGGACTTGTCGATGCCCTTGTTGGCCCGGCCCTCGTGACCCTTCAGCATGTTCTTGATCTTGTCCTTCATGGACATGGGTCAACCTCCTGATCGGCACGCCCCCACTCCTCCAGGGTCTCCGCAGGCGGTGGGTTCCGCATCCCAGCGCGGTTGCGGGCCACCTCGGGACAGGGCCCCGGATCCGCCGGGGACTATGCCCCCGTACGGCACTCCGGGTGGCCCCAGCCGTCGTCGTTCTTGGCGATCGTCGTGCCCGCCCCGTACGGGCGGCCGCATCGGCAGCGGCCGGGGAACTTGGCCTTGAGCGTGCGGGTGGACGAGCCGGAGGCACGCGTGCGCGGTGATCCCGCCCTGCTGCCCGCTGAGGCCCTCTTCACCGCTGGAGACTGCGGCGGCTCCGGTGACCCCTTCCCACTGCCGGCCGCCTCCTGGACGAACGCCGCCTGACTCGCGGCCCGGTCGGCGAAGTCGTTGAGCGGGTCGCCACCGACCTGGTGCGCGGGCACGTACCGGAACTCCACCGAGCGGCCCTGCAGCAACTCGTCGATCCGTACGACGAGTTCCTGGTTGGCCACCGGCTTGCCGGCCGCCGTCTTCCAGCCCTTGCGCTTCCACCCGGGCAGCCAGCTCGTGACGGCCTTCATCGCGTACTGCGAGTCCATCCGGATCTCCAGCGGCACGTCAGACGCCACGGCCGTCAGCAGCCGCTCCAGGGCGGTGAGTTCGGCGACGTTGTTGGTCGCCGTCCCCAACGGCCCCGCCTCCCACTCAACAGGAGTACCGGTCCCGTCGGCGATGACCCAGGCCCAGCCGGCGGGCCCGGGATTTCCCTTCGACGCCCCGTCACACGCGGCGATTACGCGTTCAGCCATGCGTACGATCATGCCAGCCTCCGCCGCCTGGAGGCCCATCGGCCGGTACGTCGTACGTCGGGAGACCCGCCGGCCTGACGCGGCAGGTGTCCGCTGCTGCTCTGCCGGCCGGTCCTGCTCACCCGCCCCGCGCACATACAGCTCCAGCAGGAGATGCGGGTCGTCCGCACCGCGCTGCACAGCGCGCGGGCGGAGTCCCCCGCCCTCGGGATGCCGGAGTCCGTCATCGAGCACACGATCAAACTGTACGCCGCGGAGCTCACACCATTCCGGCTGGGGACGCCGGGCGGCCAGGTCCGACGCGCGCATACGGGGCCTCACGGGAACACTGGCAAGGACAGCTGCCCGTGTAGAGCGTGGAGGAACCCATGCACGCCAAGGACGTTCTCGTCGACGCGTACGGTCGCATTCAGGAGGAGGTCCACGCCGTCGTGGACGGACTCTCCGCCGACGACCTCAACGCCCGCCCCGACGACCGGGCCAACTCGATCAGCTGGCTCGTCTGGCATCTCACCCGCGTCCAGGACGACCATGTCGCCGACGCCTCCGGCCGCAAACAGGTCTGGGTGTCCCAGGACTGGGTGGACCGCTTCGACCTCGGCCTGTCCCGCAGGGACACCGGATACGGCCACACCCGACACAAGGTCGCCAAGGTCCGCGTGGACTCGGGCGACCTGTTGCTGGGCTACTACGACGCCGTACATGAGCAGACGCTGTCCTGCCTGCGTGACGTGGACGACGACGAGTTGGACCGCATCGTCGACGAGAACTGGTCCCCGCCCGTCAGCCTGGGCGTCCGCCTGGTCAGCGTCCTGGCCGACGACCTGCAACACGTCGGCCAGGCCGCTTACGTTCGAGGGATCCTGGGGAGCGGCTGAGCGGCTG
>CBFGQM010000241.1:0-8305 GCA_965650905.1 uncultured Streptomyces sp.
CCTACCGAACCCCAAATCCTAAATATGCAGTCCTTCTGAGACTCAGGACACTAGCAGTTCGCGAAAGAACCGAGCCGACTCGACGCGATCCTTGGTGGCGATGATGGTGTGGTTGAAGGTGGCTGCCATTCGGATGTCTCGCAATTGCTCGATACGGGAAACGGACGGGATGAGTACGTGCGTCTCCGTTGGGGGCCCTCGTATCGAGTGCAGTGGGCGCGATCGTGGCGCCCGCCGCGCGGTTAGCCCTCCACCGGGTCGCCGATCCGTGTGTGGCGTTGTGCCGTCCCGGTGATCATGTGAGTGAGCCTAGCCGGATGCGTCGGCCTGCGCCAACGACCGTGCTGACAGCCGTCCCTGTCGCCTCCGCAGCCATTCCGGTTGCGGGATAGCTATGTGTCCAGCTCACCAACGGCGCTGTGGTGCGATCGGATGGCGACGATCGTTCGCGACGCATCCGGTCCCGGAAGGGCGAGGCCTACCGGACGAGCTCCCAGTCCTGTGAACCGTCGTCGACCGCGTTCTGCAGTGTCAGCGGCGCTCCAGCGGTCGCACCGGTCAGGTACAGACTCGTGTTCTTGACCGACTGCAACTTGTAGAAACCGTCGGCGGTCTTGACGAGGTTCCAGCTGCCCGTGTCGCTGTCGTCGACCCACTGACCGATCTTCTGGCCGACGGTCGCGTTGCCCGTCCATATGGCCGCCGCGCGGCCGCCCGACTTGTTCAGCAGGCTCACGCCGCCCTCGGGTTCGGTCACCACGTGCCAGTACTGGGTGTCCGCGTTGGCCGCCGAGCCCGGGGCCTCGAGTCGGACGTCGGGAGCGTCTGCGTTGCCGATGTTCGCGTCGTTGGTCTTGTTCCCGGTGCCGATCACCTGGTCGGTCCTGCGGTTCACCAGCTGGTGGTAGGCGCCGTCCGAGTGGCCGAGGTCGACTTCGGCGTAGGCGATCGTGGCCGTGCCCTGGTTGTTGAGGATCGAGATGCGGCCGGTGCCCTCGACGTACTGCAGGTTGCGGCTGTAGCCGGGCTTCGAGGTCGTCTGGTACTCCTTCCACACGCCGTCGCTGCGCCCGCTCGTGTTGACCCAGACGTTGCCGCTGCCGGCGGCGTTGTAGACCAGCCGCCCGTCGGGAAGCCTGATGAGGACCGGACTGCCGCCGGTCGCGAGGGGGCGGGAACCGGCGTCGAGCGGCAGTGTGGTGACGCCCGTGCCCGTGGGGGAGCCGAGGTAGAACTTCAACGGGTCATTGGCGAGCACGTACTTCGTGTTGACTCCGCCGCCCCAGTACTCGAAGGTCAGGAGCCACTTGCCGTCGGTCGTCCGGACGAGGTTCGTCATGCCCGGTCGCCCGCCGCCGATCTCCGTCTTGCCGCCTCCCATGTCTTGGGTCAGCCCGGCGAGGTCGACGACGGGGGCGCTCCATGCCGCGCTGCGGCCGTCCCATGTCCTGTGGGCGAGGATCTGGCCGAGCGAGTCCTTGGCGGTGTCGTTGGCGGGGTCCAGTGTCGGGACGCCGGTGCTCGCGTTGAAGCCGGTGTAGTCGTTCTCGTCCGAGTAGTAGCACACGAGTTTGTCCTTGTGGACCATCAGGTACGGCTCCCAGAGGGGATCCACCTGCTTGTTCGTGTTCGCGTTCGAGATGTTCTGCCCGGTCGCGCCCGCGCTGCCGCCCTGCCAGCCGCCGGTCGCGATGACGTTGACGACCTTCCACGTCGCACCTTCGTCGGTGCTGGAGTACAGGGCGATCGCCAGGTCCTTGCGGTCTCCGTCGTTGGACGGCGTCCAGCTGGGGTCGGCCGCCTTGTGCTCCTTGTAGTAGTAGTCGTCGCCCGACACGATGCTGGCGAGCAGCAGCGTGCCCTGCTTCAGGTTTCCGACGTCCTGCGGAAGCGTGTAGAGGTACGGGTTGGTCCAGTTGCTCGTGTACTTCGCGTACTGCGGATCGCTGGAGAGGTACGCCGGAGCCTTGACCTGTGACAGCGGCTGCCACGTCGTTCCGCGGTCGTCACTCTTGTAGACCGGGAGGGTCTGCTTGTCGGCGCCTCCCGTCTCCGTCACGACCGTGGACTTCTCGAACGACGCCACCAGACGCCCGCTCGGCAGCTGCGCCGACTTCGGATAGACCGCGCAGTTGCCCCGCCCCTTCAGGCACGGCTCGCTGCCGAGCTGGTACATGATCCCGCCGGTCGGGTCGTACGCCTGCGCAGTGAACATGGGTATCACGAGTATCGCGGATGTCGCCGCGAAGATTCCGACAGCTAGCCCGAGCCTCTTTCTCTGCATGGCCCCTCCTCTGGGGACGGATCAGGATCGGTTGGTTGCTTCAGCGGCCGGCGCCGTCTCGGCGTCGGTGGAGACGAGAACGCGTACGTCCCAGGGGCTGAGATCCAGCGCCGAGCCCGTCGAGACGGAGGTGCCCGTCAGCGCGTCAACGAGGTCTACCGGTGCGAGGACGCTCGCGGGCTCCCAGCTCCAATTGTGGACGATGTGGACGCGGCGTCCGTCGGGTGAGGTGCCGGTGGTCGCGGTGACGGACGTGGGAAGGTCGCGCCACCCGCTGCTTGCGGCCGGGGCCAGCCACTCGGCCAGCGTCCGGGCGAAATCGCGGCCCGGCACCGCGCCGACGCAGGTGACGCGGCCCTCGCCATGGCGGCGGGTGGTGACCGCCGGCCAGCGGCCGAAGTGCGGGTGCTCGTACTCGGCGAGGACGTCGGCGTCGACGACCGCGAGTCCCTCGATCCACTGCGTCACCGTCGCGTCCGCGGGAAGCTCGAGCGGACTGCCGGGCACCGCGCGGAGCGGAACGTCGCACGTGAGGTTGCTGAACTCGTCGTACTGGACGCCCGCGGCCGGAGCGAGACGTCCGGGTGCCGACTCGTGGCGGGCCCGGGCCTCGTGATCGGCGTAGGCGGTGCGCGGACCGAGCACCAGGTGGCCGCCCGCTCGGGCGTAGGCCTCCAGCCAGTCGAGCGTGGTGTCGTCGATGACGTACAGGGCCGGGGCGACGAGGACCGGGTGGCGCTGTACGGCCTCTTTTGGCGTCATCCCCTCCCGCTCTCCGCGCGGGTCGTGCAACTGTCGGGCGTGGACGATGCGCACCTGACGGCCCGCGTCGAAGGCACCGCGGTAGAAGGGGTCGAAGAACCGGTGGTAGGCGGTGGCGTCCGGTTCGCCGTCGGCGGTCGCGAGCGGCGGGTACTTCTGCATCAGCCACTTGCTCGGCATCGAGTAGACCATCGTGATGTCGGCGTCCGGTTCCAGCCCGGCGACGAGCGGGCCGGCCGTGTCGAACTCCGCGCCGAGACGGGAGATTTCGGCATAGGTACGGCCGGGCAGGCCGCTGTGCGGGAGGACGCCGCCCCAGTAGGTCTCCGCGCCGAAGCGCAGGGTCTGCCACTGCCAGTACTCGATCATCCGCGCCCCGCGCGCGACGTGCGCCCATGCGGCCTGCCGCCACTGGCCGTCGTAGCCGGGCCGGTTGTCCCACGGGAAGCCGATGGAGTTCGCGTTGGTCTCGGTGACCAGGAACGGCTCCTGACGCGAGGAGAACATCCAGTCCGCCGTCTGGTACATCGACCACACCCCGGTGGTCTTCCACTTCTGCTCGTGGGCATCCGGAGTGGGATCGGGCAGCAGCAGGCCGTCCTGCATGTCGTAGTACGGATTGCCCGAGGTGATGTCGAGGCGGTCCGTCATCTGGTCGTCCTCCACCCCTTGGCGGGTGTAGGAGATGCAGGTGGTGACGAACTGCCCGGGCTGGGCGTACTCGCGGACGATGTCGGCCTGCCAGCCGATGAACTCGGTGACCTGGCGGGCCTGGAACTCCCGCCAGGCCACGTCGTACTGGGGTTGGGCGTTGCCGTCCGGCGTCCACAGGTCGGCCCAGGTCGACAGGCGGTGCGACCAGTAGACCAGGCCCCACTCGCGGTTCAGGGTCTCGACGTCCCCGTACTTCTCCCGCAGGTGGTCCACGAAGCGCTGGAAGACACCGTGGTTGTGGAAGAGGTGCAGGCCCGGTTCGTTGTCCACCTGCCAGCCGATGACCGCCGGGTGGTCGGCGTACCGGGCCACCATTTTGCGGATCACCCGCTCGGCGTGGAACCGGAACGCGGGGTGGGTGAAGTCGATCTCCTGCCGGGCGCCCCAGCCGAGGGGCTGCCCGCTGGCCAACTCGGCGGTGATCTCCGGATACTGCCGGGCCAGCCACGGCGGCGCGGCGTACGTCGGGGTGCCGATGATGACGGAGATGCCGCGCTCGTGGGAGCCGTCGAGCACGGGCTGGAGCCAGTCGAGGTCGAACCGGCCGTTCTCCGGCTCCCAGGTCGACCAGACCGACTCACCGACCCGGATGACGGTGAAGTTCGCCTCCACCATCAGGTCCAGGTCGGTCTTGAGTCGGTCGTCGGGCTGCGCATGGCGGCCGTAGCCGGGCGTGTACTCGTGGTAATACGCGGCGCCGAAGAGGACACGGGCAGGCAGAGCCGCCATGAAGGGAACCTCCGAGAAGCAGGAGTGGGACGAGGGATGGGCGCGCTACTGCTTGACGCCACCGGAGGCCAGGCCGCTCTGCCAGTACCGCTGGAGCAGCAGGAAGGCCACGACGAGCGGGATGATCGAGAGCAGCGATCCGGTCACGACCAGCGCGAGCATCTCGCTGCTGGCGCCGCCTCCGCCGTTCTGGGCCTGCGAGGCCCACGAGGAGAGTCCGACCGTGAGCGGGTAGAGCTTCGGGTTGTTGAGCATGATCAGCGGCAGGAAGTAGTTGTTCCAGGTCGCCACCAGCGTGAACAACAGGACCGTCACCAGGCCGGGAGCGAGCAGCCTGAGAACGATCCGGAAGAAGATCCGCACCTCGCCGGCCCCGTCGATACGGGCGGCCTCCAGGATGCTGTCGGGGACGGCCTCCTCGGCGTAGACGCGCATGAGGTAGAGGCCGAACGGGTTGACCAGGGAGGGCAGGATGATGGCCCAGGGGGTGTTGACCAGGCCCGCCTTCGCGAAGAGCAGATAGGTCGGGATCGCCAGGGCGGTGGCGGGAACCATGATGGCGCCCACGACGAGGTTGAAGGCGGCCCGGTCGCCGCGGAAACGGAACTTGGCGAACCCGTATCCGCCGGCGGCCGAGATCAGGGCGGCGCCGAAGGCGCTGACACCCGCGTACACGGCCGTGTTGAGCATCCAGTGCACAAAGACGCCGTCGTCCTGGGTGAGGGTCGCCTTGATGTTCGTCAGCAACTGCGGGGCGTGCGAGAACCACAGCCCGAAGCTGTTGAAGAGGTCCTGGGTGCTCTTGGTCGAGGCGATCAGCAGCCACAGCAGCGGCAGGAGGAAGTACGCGAGGGCGGCCAGCATGGCGATCGTCAGCGGGGTGCTGCGGCGGGCCCTGCGCCGGCGCCTCTTCGGGGGCACGGCGGGAGCCGGCTTCGCGGTCGAGGTGATCGCGGCCGTCGGGGCCGGGGGCGCCTCCTGCGCGAGCAAGGCCGAGGACTTGGGGGAGAGCGTCACGAGGTCCTCCTGCGGTTCGCGGTGAGCAGGACGGCGTAGGAGGCGATCACGATGACCAGCCCCAGGAGGAAGGAGACCGTGGCCGCGTAGTTGAGTTGCTGTCCGGTGAACGCGAGTGAGTAGGCGTAGAGGTTGGCGGTGTAGTCGGTGCTGATCACGTCCGGGGCGAGCCTCATCAGCAGGCTCGGTTCGTTGAACAGCTGGAAGCTGCCGATCACCGAGAACAAGAGGGTGAGCAGGAGCGCCGACCGCAGAGCGGGCAGCTTGATGGACCACGCGACCCGCCAGGCGCCCGCCCCGTCCATCGCGGCCGCCTCGTACAACTCTTGCGGGATGGTGCGCAGGGCGGCGTACAGGATGATCATGTTGTAGCCGACGAACTCCCAGGTCACGATGTTCGCCAGGCTGCCCATTATCCAGCCGTCGCTGAGGAAGTGCGGGGCCGGCAGGTCCAGCTTCCCGCTCAGCTGGGCGAACGGGCCGAAGTCCGGTCCGTACAGGTAGCCCCACATCAGTGCGGCGACCACGCTCGGGACCGCGTACGGCACGAAGATGCCCAGCCGGATCACGCGCGCCAGCCGCAGCAGACCGCTGTCGAGCGCGAGAGCGAACAGCAGCGCCAGCAGCAGCATCAACGGCACCTGGATCACGAAGAACAACGCGACGCGTCCGACACCGTGGATGAGTCGGGGGTCGCCCAGGGCCTGGATGTAGTTGTCGAGCCCGACGAACGACGTTCCGCCGATCAGGCGCTCCTGGAAGAGGCTGAGGTAGGCGGCGAAGCCGAGGGGAGCGAGGAACAGCAGAAGGAACAGCACCATGAACGGGGCGACGAACACTGGCCCTGCCGACCGGCGGTGGCGCGTGCCGCCACGCCGGGGGCGTGTCGGCCCGTCTCGGCGCCGGCCCTTGGGGGAGGCCGCGGTTGTGGCAGTCATCATTGGGCCTTTCTGAGGGGATGGAATTGTGATGGTGGGACGGGCGGGTCCCACGCCGTCGCGTGGGACCCGGTGAACCGTCAGGATGTGTGGACGGTGAAGCCCTGGTTCTTGGCGTACTTGGTGAGCCGCGACTGCCATGAGCCGAGCGCGCGGACGGTGTCGGTGCGCTTGGCCAGGGACTTGCCTACGGTCTCGGTCCAGTCGGTCGCCGCCTGGTCGAGGAACGGCGGCCACTGGAAGTCGGGGCTGACCGTGGAGCTGATGTCGGCGAAGACCTTGTTGACCTTCTGGCCGCCGTAGAAGTCGGGCTTGTCGCCGGTGAAGCTCGAGTCCGCGAGCAGTTTCTTGGTCGCCGGGAAGAAGAATTGCTCGGTGGCGAACATCTTCGTGCTCACGGGGTCACTGTTGAGGAACTGGGCGAACATCGCCGCCGCGATCGGGTTCTTGCTGTTCTTGATCACGGCGGTCGTCGAGCCGCCCCAGTTGCCCGAGCTCGGCTTGGAGGCGTCCCACTGCGGCAGCGGGGCGGCCCGCCAGTGACCGGACGTGGCCTTGGCCGAACCGGCGAGGAACGACGGGCCCCATGCGGCGGTGAGCCAGGTGGCGTACTTGCCCTTGTTGAGCGCGGCATACCAGGAGTCGGCGAAGTCGGGCTCGGTGCCGATGACTCCGTCCTTCGCGAGTCGGCCCCAGTATGCGGCGAGCTTCTTGGAAACGGCGTCGTCGACGTTGATGGTGATGTCGCTCTTGCCCGAGAGCGCATAGGGCTTGGCGCCCGCCTGCCAGAGCAGACCGTGCCAGGCGGGGGCCTCGTTCCCCGCGAGGTTGGTCAGATAGACGTCCGGGTCGGCCTTGTGGAGCTTGCGGGCCGCGGCCGCGAACTCGTCCCAGGTCTCGGGCACCTCGATGTCGTGCTTGTCGAAGATGTCCTTGCGGTAGAGCATGCCCATCGGGCCGGTGTCCTGGGGGATCGCCCAGATCTCGCCGTTCGGGCCGCTGACCTGCCCCCACGTCCAGTCGACGAACGTGTCCTTGAGCGCCGTGGCGCCGTAGGGGCTCAGGTCCAGCAGGCTGTCCGTGATCGTGAACGTCGGTATCGCCTGGTACTCGATCTGCACGGCGTCCGGGGCGCCGGTGCCCGCCTTGAGCGCGGTGCGCAGCTTCGTGTAGTGGGCCACGCCCTGGCCGGCGTTGACGGCCTTGACCTTGATGGCCGGGTACTTCTTCTCGAAGAGCGCGATCTCCTTGTCGATGTTGGGGACCCAGGTCCAGAACGTCAGCTCGGTGGGCGTCTTCATCGCCTTGTCGATGTCAGCCTGGCTGATCGACTTGGCGGAGGTGCCGCCGCTCTTGTCGTCGCCGCCGGCGCAGGCGGACAGCGTGGTCGCAAGCGTCAGGGCTCCGGTCGCGGCGAGGAAGCCACGACGGCTCAGGGGGGTCGAAGAGGAGGATGTGAAATATCTGGACATGTGAACTCCGCAGAAGGGCGTAGGGGATCGGCGCACCGGTGACGGCATGCTGTACGGATGCCAGGAGGCTGGTTCGGGCGTGAGCGGCGGGGCGGGGCCGACGGGGCGCGCATGTGTTCCTCGCGGGTTCCGGGGCCGAGCTTGTCACGCTCGTTGAGAGAGACTGGTGAAGGCGTGGGACGGGCCGGAGGCCTGGGCGATGACTGACTCTGGGGGAGGTGCCCGGGCCGCGGGGCTGGTGAGTGGGAGGTGTTGACGACCAGATGCAGGTGGTCGGCTCGTGCACTCAAGTGCGGGCGTCGGAGCAGGTTCGGTTGGACGAGCTGTGGGTGGGCGGACCTCCCTTCATGATCGGGGAACGGGGTTCTCATGGAGTCGGGCCGTGGTCC
>CBFGQM010000242.1:0-8268 GCA_965650905.1 uncultured Streptomyces sp.
GGTCACAGCCACACAGGGGAAGCCGAGTGACACCGCCGAGGTCCACCGGGATCCGCCGGGATCCAGCGGGATCCAGCGGGGAAGGAGATGGTTCGCCGACAGGCAGAGGCCCCCGTCAGCCGACCTCGTTCTCCGCCACCGCCTGGCCGTGGACCACGACGTCGCCGCCGTAGAACATGCCCGTGAAGACCGGAGAGTACGTGAGCTGGACCTCGACCTCGACTTCGTCGGCGTTGGCGGCGACGCAGTGGGTGGCGCCGATGTCGGCGCCGGTCATGTCCATTTCGCGGGCGAACGCCTTCGCCCGGGCGTTGCAGTTCTCGAAGTTGATCGGGGCGGGGCCGCCCTCGTTGTCGTAGAGGGCTTCCTTGTCGATGTCCTGGGCTGCGTAGCGGGCGGCCTGTTCGGCGATGTCGGCGGCGCGTTCACGCTTGGAGATGGACAGGCCGCCGTCGATCACGAAGGCCGAGAGCGAGAGGAAGACGAGCGCGAAGATGATGACCGCGCCGGCGCCCGAGCCGCGGTCGTCCATGCCGGCGCGGCGGGCTGACACCCACGCGTGCACGCCCCCTTCGCGTACGCCGCTTCCGCGTACGACTCTTCCCCGTACGCCGCTTCCTCGTACAACCCATCCGCGTACAGCAGAGCGCAGCGTCACGCCGTCCTCCGGAACGGGTCGAGTGGCGAGCTGAAGCTGGCCGTCAGTGTCGTCGGGACGTCGAGGCCGAGCGTCGCGAGGCCGCGTACCTGACAGCTCACCTCGACCGTGAAGATGGTGTCGGGCTCGAAGCCCGCGCTGGTCTGGGTCACCGTCACCGGGCCCGAGCAGACGTCCGCGAGATTCGCGTCAGCGGCCTTCTTCGCCTCCGCCATAGCCGTGGCGTGGTCCTTCTGGATCGAACCGGCACGTGCCGCGTCACGGGCAGCCCCGTCCAACGCCCCACGCCCGTCCACCAGTTGCCCGAAGGCCACCAGGACGAGAATGAAGAGGATCATCACGGGGGCGAGGATCACCACCTCGATGGTGGACAGCCCACGGTCCCGCCCCAGGTCAGCAAGGGCCCGCACCCGTGCCCGTACGAAGGAGGACACTCCGGAACAGGACACTCCGGAACAGGACACTTCGAAACAGCGCATCTAGTTCTCGTTCTCCCGCACAAACCTCTCCACCGGCCCCGAGGACTGCGCGTGCACCGTCAGGTCAAGGCCCGGGAACACCGTGGGCACCCGGGCCTCGATCTCCACTCCGACCGTGTTCTGCTCCGGCTGGAGCATCCGCACGGACGGCGACAGCACCAACTGCGGTCCCAGCTGCGCGATGTAGCTGTCGACGACGTTCCGCGCCTCGCCCCGCCACGCGCCCGGCTGTTCGTGGGCCGTCGCACGCCCCTTCCGCGCGCCCGCCTGGGCCGCCGCCTGGGCCACATGGTCGGCGAAGAAGTAGAGCGCGAACTGGACCGTCGCAAAGATCATGAAGAAGAGTACGGGCGTGAGCAGCACGAACTCGATCGCGGTCATGCCGGAATCGCCGCGGGCGGAGGCGGCCTCCACCCGGCGGCGTACCCAACGTCGTACGCTCACCAGCAACCCCGTATGGATGTGGATGTGGAAGAAGTCAGCAGGTGCTGCCCGCGTCGGCGCCCTTGATGCACTCCCCGACCTTCTTCGCGCCCGTGTCCAGCGCCTCGTTGATGATCGCGGCGACCACACCCACGATCGCGACGACGACCGCCGAGATGATGACCCACTCCACCGCGGACGCACCGCGGTCGAGTTCGCCGGAGCGGGCGCGCTGCACCCGGCCCTGGAGGAAGGTGATCAGGAAGTCCACCCCCGGGATCCCGGTACTGAAGTTCCGTCCATTCATGGTGAGTTGTCCTCTCGAATTCAAGCGGTAGGGAAGGGCCGTCAGACCTGGAACACGCGCATCGCCGCCGGAAAGATCAGGAACACCAGGAACCCCGCGCACAGCAGCAGCTGCGCCACGAGCATCGACTGCGACTTCTCGCCCGCGCTGCCCTCGATCTCGGCGAGTTCGCGGTGCCGCATCGTCTCGGCACGCGAGGCGAGCGACTCCCGCACCTTCGCGCCGTCGTCCGCGACGAGTGCCAACGACGCCGACAGGTCCTTGAGCTCCTCGACGCCCAGCTCCTCGCCGAGCGAGCCGAGGGCCTGCCACTGGCTGATGCCGGTGATCCGGGCGTCGGCCAGCGCGTTGCGGATCCGCTGGGTCGCCCAACCGTCGGAGACCTCGGCGGCGGCCATCAGCGCCTCCGGCAGACCGCGGCCGCCGGCCAGGCTCATGGACACCAGATCCAGATACGCGCCGATGACGCGCCGCAGGTCACGCCGCTTCTCGGAGGCGTCCCGGCGTACCTCCAGGTCCGGCAGGAGGAAGAAGACGCCCGCGAACAGGAGCGCCAGCCAGACCGGGATGATCGGGCTGCTGTTGAAGCCGAGCGTCCAGACGATGGCGAAGAGGAACGGCCCGAAGAAGAGACCGGCCGCGGCCAGCAGGACCTTGGTCGCGAGGAACTTCTCCCAACTCCGGTCCAGGACAGCGAGGTCGGCCCGCAGCGACCGCAGCTCCCAGCCCTGCTGGATGTAGAACTCGGCGACCCTCATGCCCACGTGGGCACGTGCGCTGCCCAGCCGCCCGGCGTCGGCGGCGCGATGCGCGGACGCGTACGCGTACGCCGCGCCTCGCGCCCGCATCGCGTCGATGCGGGCGACCTGGGCGACCGCGCTGCGCTTCGACGGCATGAGGGCCCGTACGAGGGCGTAGACGCCCAGCCCCATGACGGCACCGATCACGATCGGCATGGTCAGGTTCACCGGCGTACCCCCTCTTCCGGCTGGGACGGCGTACGGGGACGTACGAACTGCACCGCCGACTCGTCCCGCACCAGGAACCGCTCCGGCGTCTCGATCGTGGACAGCCTGCGCAGCCACAGGAAGCCGGCGGCGAACAGGCCGCATACGCCGGCGAGTACGACCTGTCCGACCGCCGTGCCGTACGGCTCGACGAACTCCCGGTTGAAGATCGACAGACCGAGGACGAAGGCGATCGAGACGGCGACGACGATCTGCACGGACCGGCGGGTCGAGGCCCGCTGGGCCATGACGCGCTGCCGCATGTCGACCTCCTCGCGCGCCGACTTCGCCAGGGCGCCCAGCACCTTGCGCAGACCCGGGCCGCGCAGCCGCGCGTTGAGGATCAGCGCGGCCACGATGATGTCGGCGGAAGCGTCGTTGATCTCGTCGGCGAGGTGCTGAAGAGCTTCGGGCAGGGGTGTACGGGAGCGGAGACGGTCGACCAGCGCGTCCAGGTGCGGGCGCAGGACGGGCGCCGCGGCACGCGCGGACGCGGGGATGGCCTGCTCCAGGCCGACCGCGCCGGCGATGGTGTCGCGCAGCGACTCGGTCCAGGACGCGAGGGCCTCCACGCGGCGCATGGCGGCCTTCTCCTCGGAGGCGCCGCCGAAGAGCTTGTCCCAGAAGAAGACGAGTACGGCGGCCGCGGCGCCGAGCACCGCCCAGCGGGTGAGCAGCAGGACGACGATTCCGGCGCCGGCCGCGATCGAACCGCGCTGACCGGCGAACCGGATGAGCTCACCGGCCCGCTCGCCGGCCTTCTGCTTCTCGTGCGCGGGCTTGGCGGGCAGGCCCCGGACCGCTACGGCGAACAGCGCGAGGCCACCGCCGACGGCGACTCCGCACGCGAGCGCGTACAGCACGGTCGTGGAGAAGAGCCCGCCCATGGAGCCGAGCGAGCCGAGTGCGGCGAGCGTCATGGTCATCCCCAGTTCCCGCCGGGCAGGCGATAGCCGTAGGCGACCAGGTCCTCGAGGCAGGCGATGGGCGCGTGCGGCACGATCCGGCCGTCGGACGTCTCGGCGAAGACCTCGCTGGACAGGACGCGTCCGTCGACGCCGTTGACCTCACGGATCGAGGTGACCATGCGCTGAAGTCGGCCGCCCGTCTGGTAGTTGTTGCGCCGCTGGACGAACACCACGAAGTTCACCGCGCCCGCCACGAGCATCTGGCTGGCCTCGATGGGCAGCCGCTCGTTGGCCTGGAGCGCATACGTCGAAATACGGTTGAAGACCTCGCTGGAGCTGTTCGCGTGGATCGTGGACAGTGAGCCGTCGTTGCCCTGCGACATCGCGTTGAGCATGGTCACGATCTCGTCGCCGAGGACCTCACCGACGATGACGCGGGAGGGGTTCATACGTAGCGACCGGCGCACCAGCTCGGCCATCGAAATCATGCCGTGCCCCTCGGAGTTGGGCAGGCGCTCCTCGAAGGCCACCACGTTGGGGTGCAGATCGGCGAAGGTGTCCAGCCCGAGCTCCAGGGCGCGCTCCACGGTGATGAGACGCTCGTGCGGCGGGATCTCGTTGGCGAGGGCGCGCAGCAGCGTGGTCTTACCGGCGTTCGTCGCGCCCGCGATCATGATGTTCTTGCGCGCCCGGACCGCACAGGCGAGGAAGTGCCCGATCTCGGGCGTCAGCGTGCCGTTGCCGACGAGGTCCGACATAAAGACCTTGCCCATGCGGGCGCGGCGGATGGAGAGCGCCGGGCGCCGGGTGACGTCCATGACGGCGGACAGTCGTGACCCGTCCGGCAGCCGCAGGTCGAGCTGCGGGTTGGCGGAGTCGAAGGGCCGGGAGGAGAGGCCGGAGTACGCGCCGAGGATCTGGATGAGTTCGATGAGCTCTTCGTCGTTCTCGGCGACGGGATCCCCCTTTGTCTCCCGTCCGTCCGCGTATCCGACGAAGACCTGGTCGTGCCCGTTGATGTCGATGTTCTCGACCTCGGGGTTGTCGAGCAGGGGCTGGAGCCGGCCGACCCCGAAGAGCGCGGCGTGCACGGCAGCCGCGTACTGCTCCTCGGTCTCGGCATCCAGCGGCGTACGCCCGGAGTTGATCTCGGTTCGGGCGTACTCCTCGAGGATCTGGGCTATGACCGCGCGGGCGTACTGCCGCTCGTCCTCGGTGGACATCGGCGTGACGCCGGAGACCTGGTCGAGGCGGCGCTGCTCGGCTATGCGGTCACCGGCCTCCTGCCGGAACCGCTTGACCAGCTGGTGGTCGACGGCGGTCACTGGCCGGCCCCCGCGGTGGGCGCGGCCCACGCCGCCCCGAACTGCTGGTAGAGGTCCGCGGTCACCTTGCGCGCCGACCGGATGAGCAGCGACTTGTCGAGCCGGCCGCGCTTGCGGCCCGCCAACTGGTCGGCGCCTGCCGTGTCGTCGGCGAGGGTGCCCACGACGCGGGCGCCCGTCTGCGCGGCCATCAGCATGTCATTGACCTGGTTGACGAGCTTGGCGGAGTCGCTCGGGTCGGCGATGAGGATGACGCCGATGAGCGGTGTCGCGAGGGAGGCCGCGCCGCGGGTGCCGCCGTGCAGCTTGGCGGTGAGGGCGGCGGCCCGGTCGCGTACGCGCGCGATGGCCTCCGGCTCCGTGCGGGATATGAGGAGGACGAGGGCCGCCTGCGAGAACATCTCGACGGCGGACGTGTCCCCGCTGATCCGGCCGCAGTCGGCGATGACGTCGGCGGGCGCGTGGGGCGAGTCGGCGAGCTGGGCGAAGGCACGACCGAGGGTCGGCCACAGCCCGGCGAGCCCGGCGGCCTGCTCGGCGTTCCCGAGCCCGACCAGCACCTCCAGACCGCCACTCAACGGCTGTACGTGGTCCCAGAGTTGATCCGGTACGAGGCCTCGGCGCGCGGTGGCGGCGATGGACAGCATGCCGGTGTTGGGGTTGAGCGGACCGCCGTGCGCGGCGGCACTGCGGTACACGAGGTCGCCGCCGGCCGGGTCGGTCTCGGCGAGCAGAACCCGGCGGGGCCAGACCGCGGCGAGGGCGACGGTGGCCGTCGTGACGCCGGGGGAACCCTTGTCGGCGGCGAGAGCGATGAGCGCCATGTGTCTGTTTGTCTCTCTCGCCCTTAGTTGCCGGGTACGAGGGCGACGGCGACCTCGCCCGCGGCGGCGGCCTGAGTGAGGGCGGGGACGTCGTCCTGGTCGACGACCAGCGTGATGGCGAGGTTGCCGGTGCTGATGGTGGCGTCGTCTTTGCTGCTCTTGGTGTTGACGCGCGCCTTGTCGACAATGAGGGAGTCGCCGCCCGCCGCCGTACCACCGGACGACGAGCTCTCGTCGCCGGAGCGGGAGCCGGCGTTGCTGCCGACGTGGTACGCGGCGACCATGTCGCCCGCCTTCAGATTGGCCGGGTACTGGCCCTCCTTGAGGGCGAGGCCCACGGAGGCCTTGCCGTCGGGAAGCTCGCTCTTCTTGCCGAACATCTCGCCGACGGCCACAGCACCCTTGGGAACGGTGTTCAGGGCCTTCAGCCTCTTCAGGTCCGGCAGCTGGGACCACTCGACGTAGTGGATGCTGTCGTCGGCCGCGACCATCACGGACGTCACATTGCTGTCGGTGACGGACTCTCCCGCGGGGATGCTCTGCGTCACCTTCACGACCTCGATACGGTCCCCGGCGCGCAACACGAGCATGGTGGCACCGAGGGCACCGACCAGGATGAGCAGCACGGCGAGAGCGGCGAGCGCCGGTTTGCGCTCGCGAGGGGGCATGGGAAGGCGCTCACCCGTCGCCGACTGGGCCGGCGCCGCGGAACGGTGGTTGCCCGCCCCCGGACGCTCTTGGATCTTCACGCAACCGCTCCCCGTACACCCGCGAAGTCTTCTGTCGTTTAGGACACTGCACTCTCATGCACCCTCATCGGGCGTACCGCCCGACCCGGCCGGGTTAGCCATGACTGGAATGAGTGTCAAGTCATCGCACCGTATCAGCAGCACATAAGCCCCTCAAGGCGCGTCCCCCGATCGCCGGCCCCGCACAGCTCGACGTCAACCACGCACAACGCGGGCCGTTCGGTTCCGCGTTGAGGACGTGTCTGCGTGGGCGACCCTCGCTGCGTGGGCGACTCTGGCTGTGCGGGCGACTCTGGCTGTGCGGGCACGCATCCGTTGCCGCTGGCGATGCGGGGGAATTCGCCGGAAGTTCACCGGGTCTGCACGACGAGCTCACACATCGGGGGCGGCGCAAATCGGGGGGCAGATCAGGGGTGCAGATCAGTGGGTGGCAGATCGAGGCACCATTCCGGTGCACCACAGGGCGGGGTGGTCTCGCCGATCCTGTCCAACATCTACCTCGACATCAACCTCGACCGGCTCGATACATTCGTCGAGCTCCCGCGTAGGACTTGCGGAACCACGGCGCCAGGATCTTGGAGAACGCCCGTTGACAACACTTTCTGACGTGCCGTCATCCCCGTCACGACGACCCCCATACCCGACGGCAAAATATCCCCGGCCATGAAGTCCATTAAGGTCCTCGAGTGGATATCCGATGGGACCAGCCGCGAAAACCCTCGGGTGACGAAGTGCTTCAATGTCGGCACCGACAAGCGACTGTACCTTTCCAAGGCCTCGGACTTCTTGCGTCAGTATCGCCTGGTGACACCATCTCCATTCAGACATGGAGTCAGCCGGACTGTGGGGGCGAGGAGAGGAAAGGTGCTGACTATATGACGGACCACATGGTCGTACCCAAAGACGGTCTGCGCTACTTCTGGATCGCACTCAGGCGGTAACCGTCGCGCGCCCTCGCGGGGCACAGGGCTGGATTTTCGTGCAACACTCCCGCGCCACGAGCCGAGAGGGCCACCGGCAGCCGGCCGGCCGGCGGGCTCTCTCGCATGCTGGAGTCGCCTGACAGCACACTGGCCGGAGGAGGACGGCGAGCCGTACATGTGGAAGTTCCCCGGCCGGTGGGGCTGTTGGCGGGGGCTTATGGGGCGTTGTGGTGAGCGGAGCGGGCTGCTCACGGACCCCCCTCCCGACGTGAGCAGCCGCTTCTTCGTAGTCGGCTGAGTTTGGCCGTCACAGCGGCTCCGCACTTAGGCGATGTGAGACCGGGCGCCACTCAGGCGTGGAGCCAGGTCTGTGTGCGTACGCCAGTCGGCATGCGTATCCGTACTTCACGCAGGTACCGGGACACACCAGAAGGCGGCACCACTGGTCTGGCCGGTGGTGCCGCCTTCTTCCGACCGGAGGTGTTCCGGCCGTTACGCCATCGCTTTCCCGTGCGGAGGTCTATGCCGACGACCCTGGTCCGCCTCCGTGTAACTCACGCCTTGCTGCACGAGCCGGAAGTAGTCCTCCCGCTCACGGGTCAGCTTCCTGCGGCCCTGAGCCGCCGTCCGTGTCCTGCGGATCTCGGCCTCGGGGCCATGGGGCC
>CBFGQM010000243.1:0-8175 GCA_965650905.1 uncultured Streptomyces sp.
AGCGCTCAGCTGACCGACCTGACCGGCGCCTCCGCCGGTGGCCGCGTCGTGACCTTCAGCCTCACCGGTGGCGGCAGCGTCAACGCCACCACCAACGGCAGCGGCATCGCGACCACGACCATCCCGGTGCCCGGTCCGCCGCGATCCGCGACGATCTCCGCGAGCTACGCCGCCACCCCGCAGCTGGCCGGGGCCAACGCCTCCGCGTCGTTCACCGTCGGCAAGGTCGCCACCACCACCCACCTGGCCAAGCCCGAGGACACCCGATGAGCATGCCCCAGCCTCCGGTGCCGCAGAACTCCGCACCCAACTGGCAGGCGGGGCCACGTACTTCGTACACCTCGCCGATCCCGGTCGTCCGCACGCACCTGGGGCACGCCCTCGCCTCGGAGTGGACGAAGATCAGATCGGTGCGCTCCACGATGTGGACGCTCGGCGTCTTCGTGCTGCTCGTGGTCGGTATCGGCCTGGCCGCCGGCGCGGCCATCTCCTCCTCGTCGCCGGGCCCGTCCGGCGAGAATCCGCTGTCTCTTGGATTCTTCGGGCTGCTCCTCGGCACCATGTGCATCATCACGCTCGGCGTGATGACCACCGCCTCCGAGTACGGCACCGGCATGATCCGGACCACGATGACCGCGTGCCCCAGCCGAGGGCGGGTGCTGACGGCGAAGGCGATCGTGTTCTTCCTGGTCGCGTTCGTGGTCACGCTGGTGTCCGCCGCGTTCGTCGGCTTCGCGCAGGTGGCCATGATGGACGGCACCGGAGTGGACGTCCCCACGGGTGAGGACTGGCTGAAGGGCACGGTCGGGATCGCCCTCTACATCGCGTCGCTCGGACTGCTCTCGCTCGTCGTGGGATCGCTCGTCCGGCACTCGGCGGGCGCGATCACCATCATGATCGGGGCCGTGCTCGCTCCGCTGGTCATCGCGATGTTCATGTTCGCGGAGTTGCTGAGCGACCTGCGCGAAGCCCTCGTCGAGTACTCGATCCCGAACCAGCTCAGCGTCTTCTACGACAGGTCGGTCAGCGGCTCCGGACCGTCCGGCTGGGAGCCGCTGTGGATCATGCTGGGCGTGACGGCCGTCGCGTTCGTCGGGGCCTACGCACTGCTGGAGAAGCGGGACGTGTAGCGGACGGACGCGTGAAACGTCCGCGCACGTGGGTAAAACGCGCACGTAGGTAAAAGAGGAGCTCAGAACCTCGGGACGTTACGGGACCGCTGCACCCGGATGGTGCGGCGGTCCTTCGCGTTCCAGCACGCCTTGTGCCAGTGACGGCGGTCGTCCACGCCCGCGTCCCCGGGCCAGGCCACCACATGAGGGACGCCGGCGGGGATCATCTGGTCGCAGCCCGGGCAGCGGTAGGTCTTGCCCTCGGCGCTCGCGCCCGCCACATGGCGCACGCTCCACTCCTCGCCCCGCCAGTTCTCCGTGGACTGCCGGCCGCCGTAGCGGGCGGAACGGTCGGCCTCGTCCGTGGACGCTCTCCGGCCGGACGAGCCGGCGCCCTTTGGACGGTTGCGGCGCGGGGACACAGGACACCTCAAAAGCTTTTACTGGGAGCACGGGCCGTCTCCAGCCTACGCGGCGCAGGCCTGGGTAGACGTACCGCACCAACCCTCCAGAAGCCCCGCATGACCGGCTCATTCCACAGACAATCCGTCAATCTCCCCGCGGGGCCGTGTCTTTGGCACGTGTCAGACGGTTATGCGGATTGGCGAGTCGCGTCGGCGCCAAGGAAGAGGCAGGAGTGCGATGCGTGTAGGAAGCTTTGTGCTGGCGGCCCGGTTCCCGGGGCAGGGCCAGGGGGAGGCGCTGCACCGCGCGGTGCGATCGGCGGAGGTCGCCGAGGAGGCGGGGCTCGACACGGTATGGCTGGCAGAGCACCACTTCGTGCCGTACGGAACGTGCCCGTCGGCGGTCACGCTCGCCGCGTTGCTGCTGGGCCGCACCCGCCGGATCCGGGTGGGCACGGCGGTCAGCGTGCTGCCCACCACACACCCCGTGGCGCTCGGCGAGCAGGCCGCGCTGCTGCATGTGACATCCGGCGGACGCTTCACACTGGGGGTGGGGCGCGGCGGCCCGTGGGTCGATCTGGAGGTCTTCGGGTCGGGTCTCGAGGCATACGAGAAGGGGTTCCCGGAATCACTCGATCTGCTGGTGCGCTGGCTGCGCGAACCGTCCGTCTCGAGTGGGGGCGAGCGCTTCGCGTTCCGTGAGGTCCCTGTCGTGCCCATGCCGTCACAGGCCCTGACGGGCGGCGAGAGGCCCGAGGTCGTCATGGCCTGCACGTCACCGGCGAGTGTCCGGCTGGCCGCCGAGCGCGGTCTGTCGATGCTGCTCGGGATGCATGTCGGGGACGAGGAGAAAGCGGAGATGGTCGCCCTGTGGCGCACATACGCGCGGGCCGCGGGGCGCTCGTCCGAGGAGATGGGGCGCGCGGCCCATGTCTCGGCCGGTGTCGCACAGATCGCGGATTGCCGTACCGACGCGGCCGAGACGCTCCTCAAGGCGATGCCGGGCTGGCTGAAACAGGGACTCGACGCGCACATAACGGTGGACGGCCGCGCCCGGGCGATGCGCGACCCATTGGCCTACACCGAACTACTCTGCGGCCTCCACCCCGTAGGCACCCCTCAACTGTGCGCCGACCGCCTCGCCGCCACGTCGGAACGCACCGGCATCACCCGCTTCGCCCTCCTCGTGGAGGGTTCGGGCGACCTGGCAGCCACAGAGGAGAACGTACGCAGACTGGGAGCCGAGGTCCTGCCCCGACTGCGGTGAACGAAACCCCGCCCAGGGGCCCGTGCAGACCGCGTCCGGTACGGGATCGGATGCGGGTCGCCTCGGGGTGCCAGGCCGAGACCCGGGCAGGGTCCACATCCGAACGCCCGGGCAGAGCACCACGAAGGAACCAATGCCGAGCGACCGGAAACGGGTTCAGGGGAGAGCCTGCCGCCCCGGTACCAGATGCACCTCCCGCGTACGGGGCGGCAAGCCCTACGGCATCGCTGCGGTCAGCAGTCCCGGAACTCCGGTGACTGGTTCAGCAGTTGACTGCGCACCGAGGTGAAGCGGGTCAGGGTGCCGTCCACTGACGCGTCCAGCGGGAACACAGCCACCCGGTGGCAGTTCTGGAAGGCCAGCCGCACTCCGAAGTGCCGCTGCAGCGCACCGCGTATCGCGTCACTCGCGAGCGCACGCAGCAACTGGCCACGCGCCTGCTCGTCCGGCGGCGGCGTCCGGTTGTCGGCGAAGGGTCCGCCGTCCACCTTCAGTTGGGCCACCAGGGAACTGATCATCTCCCATGCGTAGGGCAGGGAGGTCCGGACGCAGTCGACGAATTCCGCTTCGTCGACCTCGCCTCGCTCGGCCTTTTCGAGTATGGCCGGTGAGACGTCCAGCGACATGGGTTCTCCTCTCGCACCCTCTCTCGCCAGAGGGGGTTGGCTGACGGGGAAGGAGACCGCGCAATCGAACACGCTGCGTATACGCAGCGCGACCTCCCGTTTATACGTTAGGCAACTGTTCCTGCTCGCACCAGGAGATCCGGAACACAGTGGGCCCCCGATGCGCACACAACCGGCCACTTTCGAAGAGCACTTGCCAGGGGCAAATGGGCCGACGCGACAGTCCGCACGACGGCCCGGACGAGGCCCGAAGAAGGTCCGGATGAAGAAGATTGGAAGGGTAAACGCGCTGGGCAAAAGGGGCGAACCCGAGCTTCTCCATCGAGGCCGGTGGCGCGTGGCCGGTGGGCGAATCGCGTGGACGGCCGCCGGTCGAGTAGCGTTGCCGACCATGCGTCTCGTCATTGCCCGCTGCTCAGTTGACTACGCGGGCCGGCTCACCGCCCATCTCCCATCGGCGCCCCGCCTCATTCTGGTGAAGGCGGACGGCAGTGTCTCGATCCATGCGGACGACCGGGCCTACAAGCCCCTCAACTGGATGTCTCCGCCCTGCACGTTGAAGGAGGGTGTGGGCGACGACGAGGGCACAGCGGCCGTCTGGACCGTCAGCAACAAGGCGGGCGAGAAGCTCATCATCACGATGGGGGAGATACTCCACGACTCCTCGCACGAGCTCGGCGTGGATCCGGGCCTGATCAAGGATGGCGTGGAAGCACACCTTCAAGAGCTGCTCGCCGACCGCATCGAAACCCTCGGCGACGGCTACTCGCTGATCCGCCGCGAGTACATGACGGCCATCGGCCCGGTCGACATCCTCTGCCGGGACGCGGACGGACAGACCGTCGCCGTGGAGATCAAGCGGCGCGGCGAGATCGACGGCGTGGAGCAACTCACGCGTTATCTGGACCTGTTGAACCGCGACCCGCATCTCGCCCCGGTACGCGGCATCTTCGCGGCCCAGGAGATCAAGCCCCAGGCCCGCGTACTCGCCACCGACCGCGGCATCGGCTGCACGGTGCTCGACTACGACGCTCTGCGCGGGGTCGAGGACGACAAGCTGCGGCTGTTCTGACAGCCCACGCCCGCCGTCGCCCGCGGTCGCAGGTTCTGCGACCGCCCTGCGACCGCCGGTGACCCGCCTACGACGCGGAGAGGGCCGGGTCCTGCGCAAGGACCCGGCCCTCTGTCACGCCGTACGCCCCGTCGTACGGGATGCGGCCCGTCAGCCCGCCCCGAAGACGACATGCTCGGCGTCAGATCACCGTCGTCCCGTCCGTCGTACCGGACCCGCTCGTCGACCCCGGCGCCTCGCTGTTTGCGGGCCCGCTCGCGGAGCCGGAGCTCTCGGCCGGGCGGGAAGCCGGTGCGCTCGACACCGGACCGCCGGCCGAGTCCGACGTCTCCGGTGACGACGGCGGGGTGTCCGTCGGCGGCTCGGAGGTCGGTGGGGTCGTGGGCTCATCGGTCGGCGGCTCGCTCGTCGGCGGGTCGGTCGGCCGAGAAGGCGACGGCTTCGTGGGCGTCTCACCAGGGTCGGTCGGATCGGCCGGGCCGGTCGGATCGGCCGGGTCACTCGGGTCCTTCGAGCTGCTCGGGTGGTCCGACGGCTCCTTCCTCGAACTCGGCGTCGGATCGTCCGAAGTGCCCAGCAACCCGTCCTCCCCCGGGTCCGCCGGCCGGTTCGTCGAGTCCGAGTCGCCGCCGTCCTTCTCCGACTCGTCCGCGCCTGGTCCGCCGCCGTCCTCTCCCGCGCTCGCCGACGGGGTGACGCCGACCTTCTTGGCGGGAGCGTCGTCATCGTTGTTCGAGGTCGCGCCCAGCGTCACCACCGTGCCGAGCACGGCCGCGAGGAGCGCGCCCGCGCCCGTGGCCACCAGATTGCGCCGGGCTCCGCTCATCAGCCGCTTGACACCACCGTGCTGCGGCGACACGGAAGGCACGGTCCGGTGCGTGACCAACGTCGAGGTACCGCCAGGCTGTTGGGGCGACGGGACCGGCGGGACCACGCAGAACGCGGCCGGTACGCCACCGGGAGGCGACGCCGACTCCTCATGGCGCGCACCGGGCACCTCCTCGCCCGCCGTCGAGCTCACCCCGCTCGTCGAACCCACCCCGCTCGGCGTGTGGCCGAAGGGGTCGGCGACCAGCGCGAGGGCACGGCGGCCGGCGACCATGCCGCGCTTGTCGGCGAGAGCGCCGCGCAGCCCGATGGAGGCCTCCAACTCGGCGCGGGCCCGGTCCAACTGTGCGTCGCAGAGCGCGAGGATGCCCAGCTCATGGTGGAAGTAGGCCTGGTCGGAGACCTCACCCGCGAGCCGGGCCGCCTCGGAGCCGGCGCGCAGTGCGCGCTCCCAGGCGCTCCAGTGCAGCCCCACGGCGAACCCGGGCGCGGCCGCGCGCGCCAGCCGCACGGCGGCGCTCGCCTCCCCCTCGTCGGCCGACGAGGCGGGTCCCCCCTGTCCATAGGGGTGCTCCCTGCTCGAGCCAAGCCAAGAACTCGGGGGAGAAGCCGAGGGCTTGGGGGAGGTGACCTGCACAAGCGCCGTCAGCGCCGCGAGCACGGCGTCCGCCTCCGCCACCACCCGCTCCGGGGTGACCGACGGATGCCCCGCCCACCAGGCATAGTGCCGGGCAGCGGTGCGCGCCCGGTCCTCGGCGTCGGACGCGTACCCGGCGGCCTCCAGTTGGGTCAGTACGCCTGCCGCCAGCCGGTGGTGCGAGCCGACCGGTGTGACGAGCGCGCAGCCGACGAGTTCCGCGAGCGCCGCGTCCGCGTGCGTGTCCCCGATGAGCGCGGGCAGATGCGCCTGATGCGGCACCTCGCCGCGCAGCGCGACAGCGAACCGCAGGGTGGTGCGCGCCGAGTCGCTGAGCCGGGAGGCGAGCAACGCGGCGGGCGCGGCGACCTCGGCGAGCGACGGCAGCGGCGCGTCGTGGACGTCCTCGGCGTCGAAGCGCGCGTCCACGGGCGCGTCCTCGAGCTCGCCTATCTCGTCGAAGGCGTTCGGGTCGGCGCGCAGCTGGTCGCGCTGCCGCAGCAGCGCACCGGCCTGCACAAAGCGCAGCGGCAAGCCCTCCGACTCGAACCAGAGGTCGCCCGCCCAGTTCGCCTCGTCGTCGGTCAGTACGCGTCCGACGGCCCGCTCGAGCAGTTCGAGCCCGTCGGCGCGGCCGAGGCCGCCCAGGAACACCTCTTCGAGGAGTGAGTCGGCGGACGGCGCGGCGACCTCGGGCGTCGCGGAGATCAGGAAGGCGCACTCGGGTGTCGCGTCGAGCAGCTCGTCGAGCGCGCTGCCGCCGAACTCCACGTCGTCCAGGACTACGACCGCGCCGATCTCACGGACCAGGGCCAGCAGTTCGTCGCCTTTCGGCCGGTACAACGGCGCGCTGTGGACGGCCGCGAAGAGTTCGTGCAGCAGATCGCTCACCGTGCGACGGTGGCCGCTGAGGCGTACAACGCCGTCGGGCGCGAGGTCCGCGCAGTCGTCGGCGAGGGCGTCGAGGAGCGTGGTGCGGCCCGAGCCCGAGGGCCCGGTGAGCCTCACGGAGCGCCCGCGCGCCAGCAGGCGTGCAAGCCGCTCACGCTCCTCCTGGCGCTCCAGGAGCGGCAGTCTGGGCTGCGCCGGCCCGGGGGGTACGGGCGGCCGTGCGGCGCGGTCGAGTTCGGCGCGGTCGTCGGGCGTGAGCTTGGTGGTCCCGCCCGGCCGCTCTCCCGGTGTGCAGAGCTCTATCTCGCTGCCGTCGACGGGATTGACGGTGAGCAGGTAGTCGCCCGACACCAGCTGGACGGTGCGGGCGAGTGCCGGCGTGCGCTGGGCGTTTCCTTGTCCCAGAGCGTGTGTGATCGGATCGCGTGGCGGGCGCCGGCGAGGCGCCTGGCCGTCGTCGTGGCCATCGTCGTCGTGGCCGTACTCTTCGGTTCCCCGGTTCGTCGGGTGCATAGGTCCAAACCCCCCAAAAGCGTCGTGTGCCGAGCCCCTCCCGGCCTTGCTGCACACCGCGCTGTCGCTTCTGGTCCGGTGGCCGCTCGTGGGTTCGTGGAGCAACGGGCAGCCGAACCTTAAACCCTTGCACAGTATTGACGAAGACACGGGGTACCGAGCCGTCCGAGACGTCACAGCATCCCGAGGATTGTGCCACCCTGCTTCTCACACCCTGGGCAGCGACTCCACTCCTATACCGCCCTCGATCGCCAGGATCCGGTGCAGTCGCGTCGCCACCAGCAGGCGCTGCATCTGCGGCGGTACACCGCGCAGCACAAGTCGTCGGCCGCACCGCCCCGCCCGCCGGTGGGCCCCCATGATGACACCGAGCCCGGTGGCGTCCCAGGAGTCCAGCTCTGACAGGTCGAGCACCAGGTCGCCGACTCCGTCGTCGACGGCCGAGTGCAGGACCGTACGGGCGTCCGCCGCGCTGCGGACGTCGAGGCGGCCCCCGACGACCAGCTCGACGTGGTCGCCCCTGATGTGCATATGCGCTCCCCGAGAGTGCGTTTTTCGTACTCAGCGTCTTCGGTACGTCTTCGCGTCCTGCTTGTTTTGCCAGGACTGACTGCCCAACCTGGGCAGAAGTTGCCCTCTGTAAGCGAACCGATACCGAAATCACCCCCGAAGGGTGACGGTGGCGGAGGGTCGACAGAAAGTCAGTACGTGTAGAAGCCCTGCCCGCTCTTGCGGCCGATGTCACCGGCGTCCACCATGCGGCGCATCAACTCCGGAGGGGCGAACTTCTCGTCCTGGGACTCCGTGTAGATGTTGCTCGTCGCG
>CBFGQM010000244.1:0-8172 GCA_965650905.1 uncultured Streptomyces sp.
CGCGGGCGCCGGTGCGCGGGTGCGCCGGGCGCGGAACGACTACCGGGTCGCCACCGTGTCCTCGGTGTCGGTTCGGCGGGCCCGATCCCGGACCACCGAGACCGCGACCACCAGCGCGGCAACGAGCAGCGAGAGCAGCACCTGGCTCCGGCCGCCGCCCTCCTTGTCGTCGGTAAGCATGTAGAGGAGCACGAACGAGATCATCGCGATCGTCGCCCACGTCAGATACGGGAACAGCCACATCTTGATGACCAGCTTCTCCGGGCTCTCGCGCAGGATGATGCCCCGCATCTTCAGCTGCGTGAAGCAGATGACCAGCCACACGAAGAGCGCGACCGCGCCCGAGGAGTTCAGCAGGAACTGGAAGACCGTGTCCGGCCACAGGTAGTTGAAGCCCACCGCCACGAAGCCGAAGGCCACGGAGGCCAGGATCGCGGCCTGCGGGACACCCCGGGTGTTCGTCCGGGCGAAGGCCTGCGGGGCGTCGCTGCGCTGCCCGAGGGAGAAGGCCATTCGGGACGCGGTGTAGAGGCCGGAGTTGAGACAGGACAGCACGGCGGTCAGCACGATGAAGTTCATGATCTGGCCGGCGTGCGGGATGCCGATCGAGTCGAGGGCCGCGACGTACGAGCCCTTCTTGGCGATCGAGGGGTCGTTCCACGGCAGCAGGGCCACCACGACGAGGATCGAGCCGAGGTAGAAGACGCCGACCCGCCAGATCACGCTCCTGGTGGCCTTGGCGACCGCCTGCCGCGCGTCCGGGGCCTCACCGGCGGCGAGGGTGACGATCTCACTACCCATGAAGGAGAACACGACCAGCAGGACGCCGGTGAGGATCGCGCCGGGCCCGTTCGGCAGGAAGCCGCCGTGAGCGGTGAGGTTGCCGAACCCCGTCGCGGCATGGTCGGAGCCGGGCAGCACACCGAAGATCGCCAGGCCGCCGAGGAGGATGAAGCCCGCGATGGCCACGACCTTGATGCCGGCGAACCAGAACTCGAACTCGCCGAAGGAGCCGACCGAGACCAGGTTCGCGACGGTGAGGAGCATCATCACAATCAGCGCCCAGGCCCACTGCGGAACGGCCGGCACCCACGCCTCCAGGATCACCGCACCCGCCGTCGCCTCAACGGCGAGCACTACGACCCAGAAGAACCAGTACAGCCAGCCGATCGAGAACCCGGCCCAGCGTCCCAGCGCCCGGTCCGCGTAGGCGGAGAAGGAGCCGGAGGACGGGTTGGCCGCGGCCATCTCGCCGAGCATCCGCATCACGAAGACGACCAGGGCGCCGACCAGCGCGTACGACAGCAGGATGCCGGGCCCGGCGGCGGCGATACCGGAGGCGGAGCCCACGAAGAGACCGGCGCCGATCACCCCGCCGATGGCGATCATGGAGAGATGGCGATTCTTCAGACCGGCCTGCAGACCTGGCTGCTCCGGAGTCTGGCCGCCTGTCGGCGGATCGGTGGCGGGGGCCAGAGAATCATGGGGACGTGTAGTCATGTCGACATCCATTGGGTGGTTGGGAGGGCCGTCTGGGGAGCGCCAGATCGGTCGGATCGGTCGGATTCGGATCCATCGGGTCGATTCGGTGGTGTGGCAAGCAGGCCGGGCATGCGCGGAGCGGGGGCGGTCATGGTCCTGACATTCCCGCAAGCCTTCACGGAACGGGCACGGTATCCGGATTTTGTAACGGTGACGGTTGTCACAGCTACGTCCGCGCTTCGCTTCGTCTCCCCGTGGGAGACGGCCGTATCACTTGCGGAAATTGATTTGCGCAAGCGTATGAGGCGTCATGGGGAGAGGTGTTTGTAGGAGACGACAAACTCATCCATGAACGGTTGTACGACCGGCCAATGCGGAGTCGCGGTCAGTTGGTGGGCGGAAGCCGCAACTGGAGCATGGCAAGCAGACGCTGGTCAGGACGGCTGAGATCGAGACCGGTCAGCTCCTCGGCCCGGCGAATGCGATAGCGCAGCGTGTTGGGGTGCACATGCAGCTGGGCCGCGGCCGCCCGTACGTCACCGAAGGAGTTCAGGTAGGTCAGCAGGGACTCGGCCAGCCGGCCCTGGTGCCGGCTGTCGTGCGAGACCAGGGCGGTCAGCCGTGGATCCCGTATCTCGGTATGAGCGGAAAGCAGCGTCAGCATTTCGCTGACCAGTACTTCCGCCTGGATGTCCGGCAACGCGGCGACCGCGGCGGACACGCCGGCGCCCACCATGGCGTCGAGGATGCGGTCGGCCTCCCGGCGAGACTCCGGGACATCCCCGAGCCCGGACACCACGCAACCGACCGAGCCGCGCAGCGGCAGTCCCAGGTGGCGGCGTGCGGCCTCGATGATCTCCTGGCCCCATCCGCGCAGGGTGTCGGTGTCGATGCTGCGGGGCAGTTGGGGCAGGAGCACGTAGATATGCGGATCGACCTGAGTGACCAGTGCGCTGTGGTGCCGGGCGGCGATGTGCACGGAGACCAGATTGGTGACCTCGCTGTAGGTCAGCTCCGGTGCCGCGACCGTCTCCGCGGTCCCGTGCGAGAAGCCCAGGACGGCCGCCGGGCGGGTCACGTCGTATCCCAGGTGGGTGGCCAGCGGCTGTGGCCCGGTGCTCCCCTCCAGAAGTCCGGCCAGCAGGGTCCGGGTGAGCGTCAGGTCCTCCGAGAGCGCCCTGCGGCGGCGTACCAGGTGGTGCGCGGCGACCCGGGCGGCACCCAGCATTGCCCGGTCCGAGTGTGGGGACAGCGGCGTCGAGCCCTCCTGCACCCAGATGGTCCCCAGTTGACGGTCTCCGGACCGGATGGCCACGGCGAGCCGGCGGCGGATCCCCAGCTCGGGGTGGCTGTTGATACCGATCACCTCGTCACTGGCGTGCAGGTGCTGGAACACGCCCCACTCACGCAGCTTCGCCAGATACGCCTCCGGTCCCTGCCAGCCGAGGATGGAACGCCGCCGCAAATCGTCGATCTCGTCGGAGTCGGTGGAGCGGGAGTAGGCCAGCACCCGGTGGGCGGCGTCCTCGATGCTGACGATGCCGCTGGTGAGGATGGCGGTGGTCTGGGCGAGCGAGAACAGGTCGCCCTCCTCGACCCCTTCGCCGGGGTGGTCCGGCGGCGCGTCGTCGAGGGCGGCGCGAGCCAGCGCGTTCACCTCTTCCCAACGCGCTTCGCTGCGCAAAGAGAGCAGGGCGACCCCGGCCTCGGCGGCGGTCTCGCTGAGGGCCGCGGCCTGGCCCGGACCGTCCAGCTTGACCACGACGGCGGCGGCCCGGTCGCGCCCGGCGGCCCGCAGCGCGGGAAACGCCGCTCGGCCACGGGCACCGATGACGAGGATGAGCTTGCCCGGATGAGCGGTCGGCGGGTCCTCGGGGTCGAGCAGGGCGACGCCGCGGATCGCGACGTCCAGTCCGGCGGGAGCGGCCTGCACCTCGACCAGCGAGTCTCCCAGGGCCATCAGCAACTGGCGCAGGCTGATGCCCCCTGTGGGCGGAGGTACCGCGGCCGGATCCATGATCGTCGCCTCTACTGGGAGCCACGCCGAAACCCTGATGCTATCCGCCCGGGCGACGGGCCCGGCACTGGGTATGGTGCAGGTCTGGTGGGCCCCAGCGCGGCTACGGCAGATTTCCGTCCAACGGGAGCGCGGGCACGCGACTACGACACGCGGACGCGCCGACCCCGGGTACCTCGGGACGGCGCGGGCACGCGACTACGTCCCCGCCTCGAGACGGCGCGGGGACGCGACTACGGCGCGGGGGCGCGACTACGACGCCGGGACCCGTGTTTCGGCGGCGGAGATGACCGTCGCGCGCCCGCGGTGGCGCCGCTCGTAGTCCAGCACCAGACGGGCCACGCCGACGGGTACATCCCGCAGCCGGTCCACGATCCGGCTCGGCTCCGTGGTGTCGTAGCCGGGCCAGGGCTCGCCGGCGCGCAGTCGCTCGACGGCCTGCAGGACACCGGGCCGGTTGGCGTGGGTGCGCTCGTAGCCCTCGATCACCGTCAGATCCGACTGGGACAGCGAGCGGATCCGCCGCTCGATCTCGTCGGCGCCGAGTTGGCTGAAGCGGGCGATGGGCAGGTCTTCCTCCCTGGTCACCGCGCCTTGGATCTCCTCGGCCATGCGGGTCGCCTCGGGCATCTCCCGCACCGCTCCCTCAGCGGCACTCCCGGCCCGCCGGCCCCCGGTCCGGGCCGCGTCCCGCAGCCGGTCGGCGGCGGTCCGCACCGCGCGGGTGGCCGCCTCGGCCAGGCCGTGACCCTCTCTCTGTTCCGGGCGGAAGCCGTTGCCCGCGGCCGCCACGAACCTGGCCTGCTCGGCGACGCTGTCCTCCAGCGTGGCCATCAGCTCGCGGTCCTGGCGGCGCAGCGTGGCAAGCAGGTCGGCGGTGGCCTGGTCCTGGACCTGCTCGGCGAGGACTTCGCCGGCCCGGGAGGCCGCCAGGGCCCGGGCCGTGGTCGCGTACGCGTCCTCGGTGTTCCTCAGCAGCCGCCGCTCATCAGCCGGGCCCCCGCCGCCCAGCATCCCCGTCACGATCCTCTGCCCGATCGTCAGTGGCAGCATGGCAGCCCGAACGGTGGTGCGGGCGGCGAACCGCGCCATGCCGACTGTGCCGCCGAGAAGGCCGCGGGGCCGCATTCCGCGTACATGGTGCTCGATGCGCTGAACACTGTCCTGCACGTCGTCGGCCTGGCGCTCGAGCATCTGCCGGTACGGTCCGGGCGGCGTCACGGCCGCGTCCGCCCGGAACCGGTTGAGCACTGCGGCATGGGCCTGGCGGGCGTCCTCCAGCGCCGGTACCAACGTCTCCGTCATCACTGCCATGGGCTAGCTCCCTGAGTGGGGGGATCGGGCGGCAGTTCGCCGCACAGGAGAAGCGGCGGCCCGCCTGCCATAACTGTGGCTGAGTAACCGGCACCATCCTGCGTGACCCGCATCAAGATCACCCGCTGGAACGACATCCGTGCCCTGTCTGCCATGAGCGGAAAGACAAAAGGCGCAGGCTGCCTGGTGTGTGGCGGCAGCACACGTGGTTCCTCCGTCCGGGTGGCCCCCGGGTGGCCGTGGCGGCACGTGGCGTACACCAGCAACACCAGCACGGGTTCCGAGCACCCCATCGTCCCTCGGGGCAGCATGGGCGAAGACGCAGGAGCTGCCGAGGTATGAGGCCATGAAAGCTGACGATCGGCGACCCCGAACCGATCGGTGTCCCGGTCGGCCGGACCTTCCCGAGTGTGGAGCCACGGCGGGGCCGCCGGTGTCAGGCCTCCTGCATCGCGGGTGCGGGGCGCTCGCCTGAGCCTCGGACGACCAGGCGGGTGGGGACGGTGACGGTGCGGGTGCGGGAGCGGTCGCCGTCGAGCCGGGCCAGGGCGGTGGCCGCGGCGGTTCTGCCGATTTCCTCAGGGTCCTGGGCGACGACGGTCAGGGCCGGCTCGAGAGCCTCGGCGAGCGGCACGTCGTCGAAGGCTACGACGGCGACGTCCTTTCGTCCGGTGCGGGACAGTTCGGCGACGATTCCCAGCGCGACCATGTTGTTGCCGGCGAACAGGGCTGTGGGGGGATCCGCCAGGCCGAGCAGTCGGGAGGTGGCCGTGGCGGCCGCACCCTGGTCGTGGGCATTGGTGACCAGGGAGCGGTCGTTGACGAGGCCGGCTTCGTGCAGTGCCGAGCGGTATCCGCCCAGGCGTTCGCGGCGTGTGTAGAGCTTGGTGGGCAGGTCACCGACGAAGCCGATGCGCCGATGGCCGTGGGCGATCAAGTGGGCGACGCCGTCGTGGGCCCCCGCACGGTTGGAGCTGACCACGCTGTCCGCCATGAGGGCGACTGCCGGCCGGTCGATGAAGACCACGGGCAGGCCCGTGGCGCGGTGGGTCCTGAGGTGGGAGTGGTCGGCGTCGGTGGACGGAACGACCATCAGGATGCTGACCCGGCGGGCGAGGAACTTCTCGGTCAGGTCGCGTTCACGGTCGGGGTCCTCGGCGGAGGAGCCCATGAGCAACGTCAGGCCGCGGTCGCGGACGGTGTCCTCTATGCCGCCGGCCACGGCTGCGAAGAAGGGGTTGCGGAGGTCGGGGACGACCAGTCCGACGGTGGTGTCGGGTCCGCCGACGCGGATGTTACGTGCCATGAGGTTCGGCTGGAAGCCGAGCCTGGCCACGGCCGCGAGAACCTGTTCCCTGGTCCGGGGTGAAACGGGTCCGTCCCCGTTGAGGACACGGGAGACCGTTTTGGCGCTGACGCCCACCTCGCGGGCGACGTCGGCCAGGGTGGGGCGGCGGTTCGCTGCCATGAGGAAGCCGTTTCCTGTGGGCTCGTCGGTTCCGGCCGCGCCGTTGCGCCGGCCGGAACCGGTGAGTGCTGAGTTGTTGTCAGTTGGCCTGGACTCCCGCGGCCTTCGCGGCATTGGAGTCCGTTACGACAGTACCGCCGGCTTCGTCGACGGTGAGCGCGCCGGTCATGATGGCGACGACCTCCGCCATGGAGTAGTCGGAGGGCTTGATCACGGCCGCGCGCCGGCCCAGCCGGTGGACGTGGATCCGGTCGGCGATCTCGAAGACATGGGGCATGTTGTGGCTGATCAGGACGACCGGCATCCCCTTGTCGCGGACGCGCCGGATGAGGTCCAGTACCTGGCCGGATTCCTTGACGCCGAGGGCGGCGGTGGGTTCGTCCATGACGACGGCGGTGCGGGCCCAGGCGACGGCGCGGGCGACCGCGACGGCCTGCCGCTGGCCGCCGGAGAGGGTCTCGACCGCCTGCGTGAGCGAACGCAGGCCGATCTTCAGGTCGGCCATGTGCTCGGCGGCCTCCTGGCGCATGCGCTTCTTGTCGAGCATGCGGAAGGCGCTGCCGAGGATGCCGGGGCGGCGTAGTTCGCGGCCGAGGAACATGTTGGAGGCGATGTCCATGGAGGCGGCCACGGCGAGTTCCTGGTAGACCGTTTCGATGCCGTGACCGCGTGCACTCTGCGGCCCGGAGAACTGTATGGGCGCGCCCCTGAGGCGTATCTCGCCCGCGTCGGGCACCAGCGCACCGGTGAGGGCCTTGATCAGGCTGGTCTTGCCGGCTCCGTTGTCGCCGATGACGGCGAGGACCTCACCGGGCAGCAGGTCGAAGTCGGCGCCGTCGATGGCGGTGACGTGGCCGTAGCGCTTGACCAGACCGCGGGCCTGCAGAACGGGGGAGGGAGAGGTGGTGGCGGTCATCGGGTCTTCTTCCGGGAGATCTGGTCGACGGTCACCGCCAGGATCACCAGAACTCCGGTGATCAGGGTCTGGTAGATCGAGGCGACGCCCATCAGCTGCAGGCCGTTGCGGAAGACGCCGACGATGAGGACACCGATGAAGGTGCCCAGGACCGATCCGCGTCCGCCGAAGAGGCTGGTGCCGCCGAGGACCACGGCGGTGATGCTGTCGAGGTTGTCGGTCTGCCCCGCCTGGGGGTCGCCGACTCCGGTGCGGGAGATGAGCAGCAGGGCGGCGATCCCGTACAGGATGCCGGCCACGGTGTAGATGCCTATGGTCAGCCGGGAGGTGCGCAGACCGTTCAGCCGCGCAGCTTCCCTGTTGTTGCCCAGGGCGTGGACGTGCCGTCCCCAGGAGGTGTTGCTCAGTGCGTACGCGAAGAGGAGGAACAGGGCGATGGTGAACAGCGATCCGTAGGTGATGTCCGTGTAGCCGAGCGGGAACGTCTCACCCAGGGCGGTCAGCGGCGCGGGCAGGTTGCTGACGGTCTGCTCTTCGGAATAGACGTGCGTCAGCGCGAACGCCACGTTGAGCATGCCGAGGGTCACGATGAACGGCGGCAGCGGGATCTTCTGCACCAGCAGTCCGTTGACCAGGCCGAAGCCACCGCAGACCGCCAAGCCCAGCGCGATGGCGACGAACGGCGGCAGGGAGCCCTCCGCCGCCATCTTGGCGATCACGATGCTGCCGAACGCCATCACGGCCCCGCACGACAGGTCGATGCCCGCGGTGAGGATGATCAGGGTCTGTCCGATGGCAAGGATGCCGACGACCATGACCTGCTGCACGATCAGGGAGAAGTTCCCGCCGGTGAGGAACTGTTCGGTGGTCAGGGAGAAGAACAGGCAGGCCAGAAGGAGGGCGGCCAGCGGGCCTGCGGTCGGTGCCATGAGCACTCTGCGGGCCGTGGTCGGTTCTTTGAGCTCGCCGTACGGC
>CBFGQM010000245.1:0-8125 GCA_965650905.1 uncultured Streptomyces sp.
GCCACCACTGTTCTCCGGGAGCTGGAAGGCCCGGACGCGATCGGGGTGCACGGCGGCCAGCCGCCGGGCCACCTGGTACGAACCATCCGTGCTGCGGTCGTCCACGATCACGACCTCGACGTTTCTCAGCGTCTGCTCCAGCACGGAGCGCACGGCCGTCGGCAGGCGAGCCTCGTCGTTGTAGACGATCACGACGACGGACATGTCAGGCACGACGACGGATATGTCGGGTGGCTGGCGCAGATCCATGTTCATCCCATTAACCCTAAACGCAGCAGATCGGCCCGCCCACGCCATGTGGTCCACTTGAGGGCCACACAGGTAGACGTCCGAAGCAACGCACAGGTTGCGCAAAGTGACCCACGCCGCACCAGCCACGTACGTCGGGGGCGCCCCGAGCCGGCAGGCCCAGGGCGCCCCCGTCCGCGTACCGACTGCGAACGCGTTCGAACCGGATGCGTGCGCGACTAGGAATGCGTACGCAGCATCGTCCGCATCGTCCGCATCGCCACCGACAGATTTGCCAGGTCAAAGGACTCGGAGCCCTGGATCTCCTCCAGAGTGGTGCGGGCCCGGCCCAGGATCGCCGCGTTCTTCTGCTCCCAGGCCTTGAAGCGCTGCTCCGGCGTGGCGGCGCCGTTGCCGCAGGCGAGGACGTCGGCCGTCAGCGCGGCGTGCGCCGCGTACAGGTCCTCGCGGATGGAGGCGCGGGCCATCGAGTGCCAGCGGTCGGCGCGTGGCAGCTCGGTGATGCGGTCCATGAGCTGGGTCATCCGCAGGCGGTCGGCGAGGTCGTAGAAGACCTCGGCGACGTCCATCGGGTCCTTGCCCGTGCGGTCGGCCACCGCGACGATGTCGAGCGTCGGGAAGGCCGCGGAGAATCCGGCGACCCGCCGGGCGAGCTCGTCGGGGACTTCGGCGGCGGACAGCTCGTCGTAGATCCGCTGGTACCACTCCAGGTCCGCGCCGCGCAGCAGCTTGGGCAGTTCGGCCCAGACCTGCGCGACCCCGTCGCTGAAGAAGCCGATGGTCTCGGCGAGCTGCAGGGGCTGCGGCCGGTTGTTGAGCAGCCAGCGCGTGCCCCGCTCGACGAGGCGGCGCGAGTGCAGCCGGATGCGGGTCTGGACGGCCGCGTCGACCTTGTTGTCGAGCGCCTCGACCGCGTCCCACACCTCACCCAGGCCGAAGATCGCGCGGGCCGCTGTCTGCGCCCGGATGATCTCCTCCAGCGAGGCACCCGTCTCCTCGCGCAGACGGTGCAGGTAGCTGGTACCGCCGGTGTTGACCGTGTCGTTGACCAGCACGGTCGTGACGATCTCGCGGCGCAGCGCGTGTGCCTCGATCTGCTCGCGGAATCTCTCGCGCAGCGCCGTCGGGAAGTAGGCGTACAGCAGGCTCTGCAGATACGGATCGTCGGGCAGGCTGCTGTGGAGCAGTTCGCCGGCGACCGTGATCTTCGTGTAGGCAAGGAGGACAGCCGTCTCCGGTTGGGTCAGACCGTGTCCGGTGTTGAGGCGCTCCCGGATCTGACGCTCCGTGGGCATGAACTCGAGGGCCCGGTTGAGGTGCCCCGCGCGCACCAGGTGGCGCAGGTAGCGGTGCTGCGCGTGCAGCATGCTCGGGGACTGGGCGAGCGCGTTGGCGAGTGCCACGTTCTGCGCGTAGTTGTTGCGCAGGACGAGTTGGCCGACCTCGTCGGTCATCTCGGCGAGCAGCTTGTTGCGCTGCTTGACCGTCATGTCGCCGTCCGCGACGACGGCGTTGAGCAAAATCTTGATGTTCACCTCGTGGTCGGAGGTGTCCACGCCCGCGCTGTTGTCGATGGCGTCGGTGTTGACCTTGCCGCCGGCTTGCGCGAACTCGATCCGGCCGAGCTGGGTCAGGCCCAGGTTGCCGCCCTCACCGACGACCTTGACCCTGAGGTCGGCGCCGTCCACCCGGATCGCGTCGTTCGCCTTGTCGCCGACGTCCGCGTGCGTTTCCGTGCCGGCCTTCACATAGGTGCCGATGCCGCCGTTCCACAGCAGGTCGACCGGCGCCTTGAGGATCGCCCGCATCAGGTCGGCCGGGGTCATCTTGGCCGGGCCGGACCCGATGCCGAGGGCCTTGCGGATGTGGCTGTTGATCGGGACGGCCTTGGCGGAGCGCGGGAAGATGCCGCCGCCCTGCGACAGCAGCGTCTTGTCGTAGTCGGCCCAGGAGGAGCGCGACAGTTCGAAGAGACGGCGTCGCTCGGCGTACGAGGTGGCTGCGTCCGGGTTCGGGTCGATGAAGATGTGCCGGTGGTCGAAGGCGGCGACCAGGCGGATGTGCTCGGACAGCAGCATGCCGTTGCCGAACACGTCACCGGACATGTCGCCGACGCCGACGACGGTGAAGTCCTCGCTCTGGGTGTCCACGCCCAACTCCCGGAAGTGCCGCTTCACGGACTCCCAGGCGCCTCGGGCGGTGATGCCCATGACCTTGTGGTCATAGCCCGCGCTGCCGCCGGAGGCGAAGGCGTCACCGAGCCAGAAGTCGTACGACTCGGCGACCCCGTTCGCGATGTCCGAGAACGTCGCGGTGCCCTTGTCGGCGGCGACGACGAGGTAGGTGTCGTCGTCGTCGTGCCGTACGACCTCGGGGGGCGGCACGATCTGACCGGCCACCATGTTGTCGGTGATGTCGAGCAGGGCCGAGATGAAGGTCTTGTAGCTTCTGATGCCCTCGGTCAGCCAGGCGTCGCGGTCCACGGCCGGGTCCGGCAGCTGCTTGGCGACGAAGCCGCCCTTCGCGCCGACGGGCACGATGACGGTGTTCTTGACCATCTGCGCCTTGACGAGACCCAGGATCTCCGTCCGGAAGTCCTCCCGCCGGTCGGACCAGCGCAGACCACCGCGCGCAACTTTCCCGAACCGCAGATGCACGCCCTCGACGCGCGGCGAGTACACCCAGATCTCGTACGCCGGACGCGGCGCCGGAAGGTCCGGGATGGCCTGCGGGTCGAACTTCATGGAGACGTACTCGTGCGGCCCGCCGCCCGCCGCCTCCTGGAAGAAGTTCGTCCGCAGCGTCGCCTTGATGACAGTGAGGAAGGACCGCAGGATCCGGTCCTCGTCGAGGGACGCGACCTGGTCGAGGGCGGCATCCAGTTCCTCCCGCAGGGCGTCGGTCAGCTCGGTGCCGGCCCGCTGGCGCTCCGGGGACATCCGCGCCTCGAAGAGGGAGACGAGCAGCCGGGTGGTATGGACGTTGTGACGGAGGGTGTCCTCCATGTAGTCCTGGCTGAAGGTCGAACCGGCCTGACGCAGGAACTTGGCGTAGGCGCGCAGCACCATCGCCTGCCGCCAGCTCAGACCGGCGCTCAGGACGAGGGAGTTGAAGCCGTCGTTCTCGGCCTGCCCGGTCCAGGTCGCCGAGAAGGCGTCCTGGAAGCGCTCGCGGGCGTCGTCCGCGAGGTAGTCGCCGTTGCCGCTCGTGGGCACGCGCAGGCCGAAGTCGTAGATCCACGCGAACGTACGGTCCGCGCAGCGCAGCTCGTACGGGCGCTCGTCGGTCACCTCGACGCCGAGTCTGCTGAGGACCGGCAGGACCGCGGAGAGGGAGACCGGCGCACCGGTGCGGTAGATCTTGAAGCGGCGCTCGCCGGGCCCGGCGCCCACCGGTTCGTACAGGCTGAGCGCGAAGTCCTTGCCGTCGCCGAGCTGCTCCAGGTGGAGCAGGTCGGCGACCGCCGCGCGCGGGTTGTGGTCGGCCTTGTAGCCCTCGGGGATGGCGTTCCCGTACCGGCGCAGCAGCTCGGCCGCGCGCTCCTCGCCGCACTCGGCGTTCAGCGCGTCGGCGAAGCCGTCGGCCCAGGATCGGGCCGCCTCGGCAAGCCGCGCCTCGATACGCTCCTTGTCGGCGTCGGACAGATGCGGCAGCTCTGTGCCCTGCGGGACCCGGACCACGAAGTGCAGCCGGGAGAGGATCGACTCGGTGTTCCAGGCGGTGAAGTCGACGCTGATGCCGCCGAGTTCCTCCTTGAGGATGTCGATGACCTTCAGGCGTACGCCGGTGGTGTAGCGGTCGCGCGGGAGGTAGACGAGGGCGGAGTAGTAGCGCCCGTACTCATCCTGTCGCAGGTAGAGCCGCAGCCGCCGCCGCTCCTGCAGGTAGAGGACGGAGGTGACGATGGAGCACAGCTCGTCGACCGGTGTCTGGAAGAGCTCGTCGCGCGGGTACGTCTCCAGGATCTGCACGAGATCGCGCCCGTCGTGGCTGTTGGGCGAGAAGCCGGCGCCCTTCAGGACTTCCTCCACCTTGCGGCGGATGACGGGGACGCGGCGCACGGACTCGGTGTACGCGGCGGACGAGAAGAGCCCGAGGAAGCGCCGCTCACCGACGACGTTCCCGTCACCGTCGAACTTTTTGACGCCCACGTAGTCGAGGTAGGACGGCCGGTGCACGGTGGAACGGCTGTTCGCCTTCGTCAGGACGAGGAGCTTGTGTTCGCGGGCCTTGGCGCGGGCGTCGGCGGGCAGTCGCTCGAAGGAGGGACTGACCGGGTGGCTTTCCTCAGCGCTGTGGTGCGGATCGGATCGCAGGATGCCGAGCCCGGTCCCGGGCACGGCGGCGAGGGAGTCGTCGCCCCTGAGCTCGTACTCGCGGTAACCGAGGAAGGTGAAGTGGTCGGCGGCCAGCCAGCACAGCAGCTCGCGGGCCTCCTCGACCTCCTGGTCACGCAGGTCGTCGGCGGTGGGCTCGCCCGGCAGGTCGTCGGCGATCCGGAGCGCGGCGTCGCGCATCTTGTCCCAGTCCTCGACGGCTTCGCGGGCGTCGGAGAGGACCCGCAGCAGTTCGTTGGTGATCTGCTTCAGATCGGCGCGGTCGGTCTCGCGATCGAACTCGACGTGGATCCAGGACTCGACGTGGGCGTCGTGCGGAAGACCGTCGGCGGCGGGCCGGCCGGGCAGGACCTCGATGAGCTTGCCGGCCACATCGCGTCGTACGACGAACAGGGGGTGGATGACGACATGAATGCCGCGCCCGTGCCGGGACAGCTCATTGGTGACCGAGTCGACGAGGAAAGGCATGTCGTCGGTGACCACCTCGACGACGGAGTGGCTGGAGGTCCAGCCGTTCTCCTCGACGGTCGGGGTGTGGACCCGTACGTTGGCCGTGCCCTGCGGACGGTTCTCGGCCAGTCTGTAGTGGGACAAAGCGGCTCCGAAGATGTCGACCGGGTCACGGTCGGTGAGGTCCTCCGGGGCGGTGTGCAGGTAGTAGCGCTGGAGGAACGCGAGCACGGTGTCCCGGTCGGGGGTACCCTCGCCCGTCGTCCCAGTCGGTAGGTGCCCCCCGACCGGGCTGTTCTCAGCTACCCGGGCGGCCCGTTCGAGCAGCTCGGCCTTGGCTTCGTCCAGCTTGGTCTGCATTATCCTCTGACTCCTGTCGCGCGCCGTTGCGTGACGTCGAAAACACGTGAAGTGACGTAGCGTCGGACGCGGGGTGTCCGGTCTGATTCGACGCTATGCCGTGATGAGCAATGTGCGGAGCGTTATCGGCCATCTTCGGCGTCCACAGAGACTGTGACGCCGCTCTCGGTGACCCGTATCGCCCGCGACGACCAGCAACCACCCGGCCACGGATGTCGTCCGTGCGGTCCGGGCGCAGGGCAGGGGCGTGGAAGCCCCCGCGACATATCGCGCTGATCACGTGACAAGGCTATCGCTCCGGCCGGGCCCTCCGTCATGAGCCGTATGTGTACAAAAGCGGGGGTGCGCTTTTGACAGTCTGAACAGTGGGGACACCCGTTTGCACCCGTTTGCACCTCTAGGTGGATGGGAGGCGGGGACAACTGCGAAAAGCCTCCTGTGGCCCGATCTGCCAGTCACTCCCTCACGCCGCCAACCGCTCCGCCTCCACAACCGCCTCCTCCAGGCTGTCCACCACAGGCACCCCCACCTCTTCAAGACTGGCCCGACTGTGCGACCCCCCGGTGTAGAGGACGGCCCGCGCCCCCACATGCAGCGCCGCGATCGCGTCGTCCGCCGCGTCCCCGATCACCACCGTACGAGTGGGATCCACTCCGGTCAGCGCCCCCATATGCCTCACCATGTGCTCGGCCTTGCCGCCTCCGGACGGCCCGGTCCGCCCGTCGACCCGTATGAAGTGCGTCTCGATCCCGAACCCGCGCACCAGCGGGACGAGTTCGTCATGCCCGTACATGCTCAGAATCGACTGGCTGCGCCCGGCCGACGCCCACTCGGCGAGCAGCCCCGGAACCCCGTCGGTGAGCCCGCACACCACCCGGTGCTCCGTGTAGTGCCGATGGAAGGTCTCGTCCATGACCTCCCACTCCGCGTCCGTGGGCAGCCGCCCCATCAGCCGCTCATAGAACCGCGGCACCGGCACGCAGTACAGCTCCCGGTACTGCTCCAGCGTGATCGGCTCCAGTCCCAACTCGACGAACGCCGCGTTCGTGGCACCGATGATCGCCGCATTGTCGTGGAACAGAGTCCCGTTCCAGTCCCAGACGATGTGCGCTGCTCCGTACTTCCCCATGCCAAAGAACGTACCCGCTCGCACTGACAACACCGCCGCCGAAATCTCAACCCTCGGCCCCTTCAGGCCTTCAGGCCCGGAACCCCACCAGATTCGGAATCTCCTGCGTGGCGAACCACAGCAGCTCGTGGTCCTCGGACCCGTCCACGACGAACTGCGCGTCGTCGTCGCCCGTGTCCGCCGCGCCCAGCGCGTCCGCAGCCGCCGATACGTCCGCCTCTGCCTCGCCCGAGTCGACGTGCACGGCCGCGGCGCCCTCGAGCTGCACGGGCCCGGTGACCCGCACCTCTCCGAGCGCGACGGGGTCGAGCCCCCGGTCGGGATCGGCGACAGCGGCACCCTCGGGGACGTCGACCGCGACGACGACGCGCCGGCGCACGGCCGCCGGGTCGAGGGCGAGCAGCCTCAGCGAGGCGAGCGCGGCCCGGTTCAGCGCCGCGTACTCCAACTCCTCGATGTCGTCGGACAGATACCACTCACGCAACGCGGGCGTGACGGCGTACGCGAGGAAGGGACCGGCCCCGAGCTCACCCGTCTTGTACGCCTCGGCGAGACCGGAGAGGGTCAGGGGGACGTAGACGCGCATGGCTGGCCGCTTTCGTAGTCACAGAGCTCCGTGAGGGCGGTCCCGCACCTCCGGGACGGCCTTCAGGATACGTGCGGGAGTCCCCTTTTGGGTCCGCGCCACAGTCGCCCACGGCGTCAACCACACGCCCCGCTTATCACCCGGTACACCTCAGCCACGCCAAGCCTTCCGCCCTCCGCCGTCACCCTGATAGGTGAATGTTCCGGCCACCACGGCGCACAGCCGATGCCCTTGCGGCCACCCACTCTTGCCTCGTAGAAGATCCCCGACAGAAAGTTACTGCCCGGTATCAACCGGGCCGTCGAACGGGGACGACGCCATGAACAAGGTCATGACCAGGACGAAGCGCAGCCCGGGCACCCGCCCACCCGGCCGCCACGACACCCGCCGCCCCACCGGAAACACTCCTCGCACCACACCGGGCAGGGACACACCCGGCAGCCCACCCCGGGACGAAGACACCCCTGCGTCTGGGCGGACAGCGGGCCCGCACCGCAGGACGCCTGCTGAAGGCCCGCTCAGGACACCTACGCATCCCCCCCGGCCCACCGACCTCTTCGCCGACCTCCTCCTCGCCGTCCTGAGCGGCCAGCGCCCCGTTCACTGCATGCTCCGCCACACCGCGGGCCGCGCGTACGACGAACTGGCCTGGCTCGCCGAACGCGGCTCCCTACGCACCCGGGGCGCCCGCCCGGTCGTTCGCGACGTCGGCTACTACGTGCCCCGCCCGGGCGCGATCGAGGCATTCGCCCGCATCGGCGCAGGCAACCGGCTCCGTGCCATGGCCTTCCGCCTGGAGAGGGGCCAGGACCTCCGCTGGCGCTGCACTGCGGTGGAAGTGGGCGGCACCCGCATGCCGCCTGCGGACGACAACTGAGCCGCACGCACACGATGGCCCAGAGCCCGCAGGGCCACAGGGCCACAGGGCCACAGGGCCACAGGGCCACAGGGCCACAGGGCCGACGATCCCGCAGCCCGACAGCCAAAGGGGCCGGGCACCACCCGCAGTGACGC
>CBFGQM010000246.1:0-8113 GCA_965650905.1 uncultured Streptomyces sp.
AAGGCGTACGCCATCGACCTCGCCATCTCGATGGTCGACCTGACGACGCTGGAAGGCGCGGACACCCCGGGCAAGGTCCGGGCGCTCTGCGCCAAGGCCGTCCACCCGGACCCCACGGACCGTACGGCCCCCACGACAGCGGCCGTCTGCGTCTACCCCGACATGGTGGCCACCGCCAGGGAGGCGGTTATGGCCGCCGGCGGCGGCGCTTCGGAGGTGAAGGTCGCGTCCGTCGCCACCGCCTTCCCGGCCGGCCGCGCCGCGCTCGACGTGAAGCTGGCCGACGTACGCGGCGCCGTATCAGCCGGGGCGGACGAGGTCGACATGGTCATCGACCGCGGCGCCTTTCTGGCGGGGAACCACATGAAGGTGTACGACGAGATCGTGGCCGTGAAGCAGGCCTGCGGGACGAGCGCCCGCCTGAAAGTCATCTTCGAGACCGGCGAGCTCTCGACATACGACAACATGCGGCGCGCGAGCTGGCTCGGCATGCTGGCCGGGGCCGACTTCATCAAGACCTCGACGGGCAAGGTGGCGGTGAACGCGACGCCCGCGAACACCCTGCTCATGCTGGAGGCCGTGCGCGACTTCCGTGCGCAGACCGGGGTACAGGTCGGGGTGAAGCCCGCGGGCGGCATCCGCACCAGCAAGGACGCGATCAAGTTCCTGGTCCTGGTCAACGAGACGGCGGGCGAGGACTGGCTGGACAACCACTGGTTCCGCTTCGGCGCCTCCTCGCTCCTGAACGACCTGCTGATGCAACGCCAGAAGCTGGCCACCGGCCGTTACTCCGGCCCCGACTATGTGACGGTGGATTGATCCTCATGGCTTCCGTATTCGAGTACGCGCCGGCTCCCGAGTCCCGTTCCGTCGTCGACATCGCGCCCTCGTACGGCCTGTTCATCGACGGCGAGTTCACCGAGGCGGCGGACGGCAAGGTCTTCAAGTCGATCGCACCCTCCACCGAAGAGGTCCTCTCGGAGGTCGCCCGGGCAGGCGCCGAGGACGTCGACCGCGCGGTGAAAGCCGCCCGCAAGGCCTTCGAGAAGTGGTCGGCACTGCCCGGCTCCGAGCGAGCCAAGTACCTCTTTCGTATCGCCCGCGTCATCCAGGAGCGCAGCCGCGAACTGGCCGTTCTTGAGACGCTGGACAACGGAACGCCCATCAAGGAGACGCGTGACGCCGACCTCCCCCTGGTCGCCGCGCACTTCTTCTACCACGCGGGCTGGGCCGACAAGCTCGACCATGCCGGCTTCGGCGCGAACCCGCGACCGCTGGGCGTCGCGGGCCAGGTCATCCCCTGGAACTTCCCGCTCCTCATGCTGGCGTGGAAGGTCGCTCCGGCGCTCGCTACCGGCAACACGGTGGTCCTGAAGCCCGCCGAGACGACCCCCCTCTCCGCCCTCTTCTTCGCGGACATCTGCTGCCAGGCGGGCCTACCCGAGGGTGTCGTCAACATCCTTCCCGGATACGGCGACACGGGCGCCGCACTGGTCGCGCACCCGGACGTGAACAAGGTCGCTTTCACGGGCTCGACGGCGGTCGGCAAGGAGATCGCTCGCACGGTCGCGGGCACGCGCAAGAAGCTCACTCTCGAACTCGGCGGCAAGGGCGCCAACATCGTCTTCGACGACGCCCCCGTCGACCAGGCCGTCGAGGGCATCGTCACGGGCATCTTCTTCAACCAGGGCCAGGTCTGCTGCGCGGGCTCCCGTCTCCTCGTACAGGAGTCGGTCCAGGACGAGCTGCTGGACTCCCTGAAGCGCCGCCTGTCGACCCTGCGCCTGGGCGACCCCCTCGACAAGAACACGGACATCGGCGCGATCAACTCCGCCGAGCAGCTCGCGCGCATCACCGCGCTCACCGAACAGGGCGAGGCGGAGGGCGCCGAACGCTGGTCCCCGGCCTGCGAACTCCCGTCCTCCGGCTACTGGTTCGCGCCGACACTGCTCACGAACGTCACCCAGGCGCACACGATCGCCCGCGACGAGATCTTCGGCCCGGTCCTGTCCGTCCTCACCTTCCGCACCCCGGAAGAGGCGGTCGCCAAGGCCAACAACACCCAGTACGGCCTCTCCGCCGGCGTCTGGACGGAGAAGGGCTCCCGCATCCTCGCGGTGGCGAACAAGCTCCGCGCGGGCGTCGTCTGGTCCAACACGTTCAACAAGTTCGACCCGACATCGCCGTTCGGCGGCTACAAGGAGTCGGGCTTCGGCCGCGAGGGCGGTCGTCATGGCCTGGAGGCGTACCTCGATGTCTGACCGTGACAACGAACGTCTGAGTGTCTTCAAGACCTACAAGCTGTACGTGGGCGGGAAGTTCCCGCGTTCCGAGAGCGGCCGGGTGTACGAGGTGACGGACCCCAAGGGCAGATGGCTGGCGCACGCGCCCCTCTCCTCCCGCAAGGACGCCCGTGACGCGGTCGTCGCCGCGCGCCGGGCGTTCGGCGGCTGGTCGGGCGCGACGGCGTACAACCGTGGGCAGATCCTCTACCGCATCGCGGAGATGCTGGAGGGCCGCAGGGACCAGTTCGCGCGAGAGGTCGCGGACGCGGCGGGCCTGTCGAAGGCGAAGGCCGCCGCTCAGGTCGACGCGGCGGTCGACCGCTGGGTCTGGTACGCGGGTTGGACCGACAAGATCGCCCAGGTGGTCGGCGGCGGCAACCCGGTGGCGGGCCCGTTCTTCAACGTCTCCACCCCGGAACCGACGGGTGTCGTGGTCGTACTCGCACCTCAGGAGTCGTCGTTTTTGGGCCTGGTCTCGGTGATCGCCCCGGTGATCGCGACCGGCAACACAGTGATCGTCGTCGCGAGCGAGAAGTCCCCGCTCCCGGCCCTCTCCCTCAGCGAGGTCCTCGCCACGTCCGACCTGCCCGGCGGCGTGGTCAACGTCCTCTCGGGCAGGACGGCGGAGATCGCGACCCCGCTGGCCGCGCACCAGGACGTCAACGCGATCGACCTGGCCGGCGCCGACGACGTACTCGCGAAGGAACTGGAGCTCGCCGCCGCGGACAACCTCAAGCGGGTCGTCCGTCCACAGGCTGTGGATGACGCGGATTTCTCTGCGAGTCCGGGCATCGAGCGCCTCACCGCCTTCCTGGAGACGAAGACGGTCTGGCACCCGACGGGTGCCCTCGGCGCGTCCGGTCCTTCGTACTGAGTCCTCGTAAGGAGGCGGGCGGACGCCGCTGTTCGGCGGCGTAGTCACGCAGACGCACGAAGCGGGGCTGACGGCCCCCCGGCCCTCCAGCCCCGCTTCCGTTTCCCCCGCGATCCCCGCGATCCCCCCCGTTGACCCCGTTGACCCCGTTGCCCCCCCCGGGCAGTGCTCCCCCGTAGCTTTCTGTCCGCCTCCCCCCGAGTGACGAACAGCCCCCGCTTTCCTTCCCCCCGGCCTTCGGTCGGCTGTCAGGCGACAAGCTCCCCGAAGGACTCCTCCTCGTCACGGCCGAAGCCGAGGACCTCGTCCTCGCGCAGCCGGCGGAGCGACCGCCAGATGCTGGACTTCACCGTGCCGACACTGATGTCAAGGATGTCCGCGATCTCCGGGTCCGTGCGGCCCTCGTAGTAGCGCAGGACCAGCATGGTGCGCTGGAGTTCGGGCAGCCGGGCGAGCGCCTGCCACAGGACGGCGCGCAGCTCGGTGCCGCGCATCGCGTCCGTGTCGCCGGCGGTCTCCGGCAGTTCCTCGGTCGGGTATTCGTTCAGCTTGCGGCGGCGCCACGCGCTGATGTGCAGGTTGGTCATGGTGCGCCGGAGGTATCCCCCGACCGCGGCCTTGTCGCTGATCCGGTCCCAGGCCCGGTACGTCGAGAACAGCGCGCTCTGCAGCAGGTCCTCGGCCTCGAAGCGGTCACCGGTCAGGTGGTAGGCGGTGGCGTACAGGGAGGCGCGACGCTCCTGGACGTAGGCGGTGAACGCCGCTTCGGCATCCACAGTCTCCGACACGGAACGACGTTCCCCCGCGGCCTCCCCGTACGCGGCTCCCCCGTGAGCTCCCCCCACCACATGTGCGTCAACCACCGTCATGTACGACCCGGTGTGCTGACGCCCGGTGCCGCGAGCGCACCCCCGCCCGCTCGCGGCACCGGACTTCCCGGTGTTCCGCGAGACCTCGTGAAGACGCGTGACAACTGCGACTGCGCTAGAGCTGGTGCTGTGCAGCGTGTTCATCTCGCGCCCCCCGTCGTGGAGTTCCGGTTCCCGATACTTCTCTGCGGTGCTTCCTCGCTGTGCCGAAAGCTTGCCGAGGCGACTTCATCACGGTGTCCGCCGACTGTCACAGACGTGCAACAGGGGCACGAGCCAGGCGCGCCACACGCTGATCGCAGAGAAGCGTCATACGGCTACTCATCCGGCACCTGCGCCACGTACTCCGTCCACACTCGTCAGCAAAGATGCATGCGAGCGCTCCAACGGTCGATACGGCGCGATGCCATGCGACAGAATGACGTCCGTGCCTTCCCTGTTGCTGATCGAGGACGACGACGCCATCCGTACGGCCCTGGAGCTGTCGCTGACGCGCCAGGGGCACCGTGTGGCCACCGCTGCCACCGGCGAGGACGGTCTGAAACTGCTGCGCGAGCAGCGGCCGGATCTGATCGTGCTGGATGTGATGCTGCCCGGGATCGACGGCTTCGAGGTGTGCCGGCGCATCCGGCGCACGGACCAGCTGCCGATCATCCTGCTCACCGCCCGCAGCGACGACATCGACGTCGTGGTCGGACTGGAGTCCGGGGCCGACGACTATGTCGTCAAGCCGGTACAGGGGCGGGTGCTCGACGCCCGTATCCGGGCCGTACTGCGGCGCGGCGAGCGTGAGGCCAACGACGCGGCGACGTTCGGCAGCCTGGTGATCGACCGCGCGGCGATGACGGTCACCAAGAACGGCGAGGATCTGCAACTGACGCCCACCGAGCTGCGGTTGCTCCTGGAGCTCAGCCGCCGCCCCGGACAGGCCCTTTCCCGCCAGCAGTTGCTGCGGCTGGTGTGGGAGCACGACTACCTCGGTGACTCGCGGCTCGTCGACGCCTGTGTGCAGCGGCTGCGCGCGAAGGTGGAGGACGTGCCGTCCTCGCCGACGCTGATCCGTACCGTGCGCGGCGTGGGATACCGGCTGGACAATCCTCAGTGACCCAGGCGCAGGGCAAACTCCGCGGCTGGGCCGCGGCGCGCAGGACGATACTCGCGGGCCTGCGTTTCACGAGCCTGCGGCTGCGCCTGGTCGTCGTGTTCGGGCTCGTCGCGCTCACCGCGGCGGTGTCGGCGTCCGGCATCGCGTACTGGCTCAACCGCGAGGCCGTGCTGACCCGTACGCAGGACGCGGTGCTGCGCGACTTCCAGCAGGAGATGCAGAGCCGCGCGAGCACGCTGGCGGTGCATCCGACGCAGGACGAGCTGGGAGGCGCAGCACGCCAGATGGCCAACAGCAGCCAGGGCTTCAGTGTGCTGCTGATCGCCGAGGACGAGGCCGGCAGGCCCGTCCGCGCCAACTCCGACCTGGACACCTTCACGCTGGAGGACGTACCGGAGTCCCTCCGCAAGGCGGTGAACAAGGAGCAGAAGCTCTCCTCGAGCAACAAGCACACGTACCACCTGTACTGGCAGCGGATCGTGGACGGCGACAAGCCGTATCTCGTGGGCGGCGCGAAGGTGGTCGGCGGCGGGCCGACCGGCTACATGCTCAAGTCGCTTGAGCCGGAGGCCAAGGACCTCAACTCCCTCGCCTGGTCGCTGGGTATCGCGACCGGGCTCGCGCTGATCGGCTCGGCGCTGCTCGCGCAGGCCGCCGCGACGACGGTCCTCAAGCCGGTGCACCGCCTGGGCACGGCGGCCCGCCGACTCGGCGAGGGCAAGCTGGACACCCGGCTGCGGGTGTCCGGCACGGACGAACTCGCGGATCTGTCACGGACGTTCAACCGCACCGCGGAGGCGCTGGAGAAGCGGGTCGCGGACATGAGCGCGCGCGACGAGGCGTCCCGGCGCTTCGTGGCGGACATGTCGCACGAGCTGCGGACACCACTGACCGCGATCACGGCCGTGACGGAGGTCCTGGAGGAGGAGCTCGACGCCAAGACCGGCAGCGTCGACCCGATGATCGAGCCCGCGGTACGGCTCGTCGTCAGCGAGACCCGGCGGCTGAACGACCTGGTGGAGAACCTCATGGAGGTCACCCGCTTCGACGCGGGCACGGCCCGGCTCGTCCTGGACGACGTCGACATCGCCGACCAGATCACCGCGTGCGTCGACGCGCGTGCCTGGCTGGACGCGGTGGAGCTGGACGCCGAGCGCGGCAGCACCGCGCGCCTCGACCCGCGCCGCCTGGACGTGATCCTTGCGAACCTGATCGGCAACGCGCTGAAGCACGGCGGATCTCCGGTACGCGTGTCCGTGCGCGAGGAGGAGGACGACCTGCTCATCGAGGTCCAGGACCATGGCCCGGGCATCCCCGAGGAGGTCCTGCCGCACGTCTTCGACCGCTTCTACAAGGCGAGCGCCTCCCGTCCGCGCTCCGAGGGCAGCGGTCTGGGCCTGTCCATCGCCCTGGAGAACGCGCACATCCACGGTGGTGAGATCACCGCCGCGAACTCACCCGAAGGGGGCGCGGTGTTCAGCCTGCGGCTGCCGCGCGACGCCTCTGTGCTCACCTGCCAGGAGAACCGCGACCCCGGAGACCCCGGAGAGAACGCTGCCGTGTCCCCCGAGGGCAAGGGCTCCCAGGGGGCCCCTCGATGACTCCGCGCAGCGCATGGGGCGTACGCCGACTGCGTGCCGGAGGCCCGACGCGGGCCGCGCACCCGACGCGTACCACACGCCGGACACGTACCGCCCTGCTCGGCGTGCCGTTGCTCGCAGTGGCGCTGGCCGGCTGCGGGATCCGGTCCACCGAGGTGCCGACCGAATTCGGGCCCGCGCCCTCACGGGTGCCGTGCACGCTGTCCGGACCGGACCTCGGTACGCAGTCCTCGCGCGGAATCCTCGTCCAGGTGTTCCTGCTCTGTTCCTCGCAGCTGGTGCGGGTCGACCGGACCGTGCGGATCGCCGCCGGCACGGCGGCGACAGAGCGCGTACGCGCCGCGCAGGCGCTCGTCGACGAGCTCATCGAGGACCCGTCGGCCGTCGAGAAGCAGGCCGGCTACACGACGAACGTACGGGAAGGTATGACGGTCGCGGGGCCGCGCCCTGACGACCCGGAGGACGCGCTCCGCCTGAGCATCGCCCCGGCCTCCCTGACGCCGTACGCGCTTGCCCAGATCATCTGCACCTTCAGCGCCTCGGCCGCCGCCTCCGACGACGGCACGGTCACCCTCGGCGGCCCCGGCACCCAGGCCCCGCGCCGCTACGAGTGCACGTCCGAGGTGCGCTCCAGGCCGGGCACGCAGTCCCCACCGTCTTTGGAGGCCGACCGGAACTGAGGCCGGGGCCGAAGCTGAGGCGGGGCCGAGGCCGGGGCCGGAGCTGAGGCGCACCTGGGGCCCGGGTGGAAGTCGGCCGTCCCGCCCCGGCAGGTGGCACACGCCTCACCCGTGCCGGGCCAAGCCCTCTGGACCCACGGAACCGATCCTGCCGGAGGCCGCGTCTTGGGGGGCGTGCAGCGTCAAGGCTCAGACGGCGGCAGCGCCGCGATCCGCATCCGTGCGACGGGAGTTGTTCTTCTCGTCGCACATCTCGCGCTCGTCGCCTGGCTCACGCTGCGCCCCCTGGACGTGCCGTGGGTGAGCGCCGCGAACCTACGCCCGTTCGCGAGCATCAGAGCCGATCTGGCCCTGGGCCCCGAGGCAGCGGTCCGCAGAATCGGCAAGGGCCTGCTGCTGCTGGCCCCGCTCGGCGTGCTACTGCCCATGGCGGACGGCAGACTGGCCGTCTCCTCGCTGCTGTCCCTGCTCCGTACGGTCGCTGTCGGCACCCTGCTCTCCATGGGCATCGAGCTCCTGCAGACCGGGGTGCCCGGCCAGGTGGTGGACGTCGACTCGCTGCTGCTCAACACCGCCGGTGTGGCCCTGGCCCACCTGGCAGTCGTGCCCGCCGCGCGCGCCGGGCTGCGCCGCCGGACCCTGACGCGACGGCGCGCCCCCCACCGGCCGGCGGAGGCGGCTCAGAGCCGGTCGGGGGGC
>CBFGQM010000247.1:0-8067 GCA_965650905.1 uncultured Streptomyces sp.
GAGAGCCATTCCTGTAGGGCTTGGTTGGGTTCGGGGTGCGCGGACAGGAGCCAGTGGGCTGCTGCGAGTTCCCGGTACTCGGTCGTCGTCACTGGTTCTCCCTTGAGGGGGTGGCCAGGGTGCGGGTGCGTTCGTCCTCAGGGAGCACGTAGGCGCGGACGAGGGCGCCGCCGATGATGGGCTCTGCTCTGAGGGTTTGCTGTCTCGGGGGTGGCCACATGTGTGGGGCGCGGCGGTGGCGGGCGGTGGCGAGGATTTCAGCCCATTTTTGGGCGGTCGGCCGGGTGCCAGCCAGCGCCCGAGGATGGGGCGACTCCTTCAGAGTCTGCCGCTGGTTCCGTTGCCTCATCTGTCGCCCTCCACGGTCCCGGTGATCTGTCTCACACACGGGACCGTACGGGCGAGGCGTAGGCCGAACGCTCACAGTTTTGTGAGCACTGTGAGCGTCCCCTTACAAGCCAACCCAGGACGCCAGGTAGTTCAACGTGTCCGGCGTCCTACGCGACACATGTACGAGCCCCCGGATCGTCTCCCGAACACCCTCGTGGTATCGCGCCTGCTCCGGCGCCACCCGCCGCGCCTCCAAGAGATGATCAAGCGCTGACTGCGTGTGCCCTGTCTCCATCTCTGCACGCGCCCAGTCGATTAAGAAACCGGCACGCCGAGACGTGGCCAACGATGCCGGTACCCGCATCTTCCGGGCCTGCTTCAGCGCCTTGTCGTACTCGCCCATCTTCATCGTCGCTGACATATGGTGCAGCGACACATTCGTGGGCCCGAAGGACAGCCAATGCACCTGCGAGGCGTCCCGCGTACCCCTCGCGATCGCGCGAGCCTCTGCGATATGCCGGTTCACCGCAGCCTCGTCACCAGCGCGACCGCAGATCACCGCTCCACCGAGATGAAGCTGACCAGCGACGATGAGGGCGTCACCGCTTCTCTCAGCGTGACCGATCATGCCGTGACCAGAGGCGATGAGTCGCTGCCCGATCGTGTGCTCGCCATCCCGGTAGTAGACGAGCGCCCGCTTGTACTGGCGGATCGCGGCAAGGCACGGATCGGACGCCCGCTCCGCTGCCCACGCCATACGGTCCAGAGCGGTCGAGGAGAGGTCGCTGTGCCCGAGTTTGAGGGTGATGTCGTGCGCAGTGCGGTACGTCGAGGCGAGCGCCTGCCACACCTCAGTGGACGGCGACTCCCAAGCGGTGTGAGTGAGTTCAGCGATCGCGCCGGGCAGCGCTCGGGCGGCGTTCCGCAGATGGGTGGCGCGGACCTCGGCGCAGAGCCGGTCGGCCTCCGCGATTAGGGCAGCCGCTGGCCGTACACCCAGATCGGGATTGGCGCCGAGGTCGTAGAGGTCGAGTGCTTCGCGGATCGGGCGCACGAGTTCGGCGACGCGATCGCGTTGGAGTTCGGTCACGCAGGGCTGTTCAGTGAGGATGGCGACGTCCACGTTCAGCGCGTGTGCGACTGCGGCAACGAAGACGTCGGTGGCCGGGCGGGCGCCGCATTCGACCTGGTTGAGGAGACTGTAGGAGTAGGGGATTCGGTCGGCGAGCTGGCGTTGGGTGAGCCTGGCCAGTCTCCGCTGTTCCTTGATTCGGGTACCCGTGTGGTCGTCGGTGGGTGCGGGCATACTGGTCTCCGTTCTAGGCAGCCACTTGGAACGGTACTCGCGCCCCGTGCGCGGGTCAGTGTTCCGCCCTCGACTCCACCCAGAGCGGGGGCGGTTGCGTGTGATCGGATGGACTGCATGACTTCTCGTGTGCTGTACCTGTTCGGGTCCGCCGCCCCGCCCGTCTTGGATGTCGACAACGTGATCCGGGATGCCCAGGCCAGCGGCTGGGATGTGTGCCTCGGGCTGACCCCGACTGCCGCGCGCTGGCTGGCCGACCGGCTGCCGGAGTTGGAGCGGTTGACCGGGCGTCCGGTACGCAGCGAGTACAAACTCCCTGGGCAGCCGGACGTGTGGCCGAAGGCGGACGTCATCGTCGTCGCGCCAGCCACCTTCAACACGGTGAATGCGTGGGCGCTCGGCCTCACTCACGACTTCGTGGTGGGGGTCGTCGCGGAAGGGATCGGTAAGGGCATCCCGATGGTGGTGATGCCGTGCGTGAACGCGGCGTACGTGCAGCATCGGCAGTTCGAGTGGAGCGTCGCCGAGCTGCGGGAGATGGGTGTGGAAGTGCTGTATGGGGAGGGCGGGTTCGTGCCGAACCAGCCGGGCCAGGGGCAGCCGAAGGAGTATCCGTGGCATCTGGCGTTGGACGCGGCCGAGCGGGCTCTGACGAGGCCGTAACCGGGACGAGTGATTGTCGGTCCGGGCAAGCTGAGACAGCAACAGGTGATCCGCACGGGCGCGCCTGGCCGCCTCGCTTGCAAGCTGAGCTTGGGTGGAGTGTCAGCGCGTGCCCGTAGGCTTGTCCGCATGTCCCCCGATCTGTGCCGCCCTGGTTCCGTACGGTCTGCTGCCCAACTGAACGAGCGGATACGCGCCCTGTGGCAGCACACCGGCGGGCGTCTCACGACGGCGGAGGAACGGCGGGAGTACGAACTCCTCGTCGTCGAGTGGGCGGCCGCCGTACGAGCCGAGGTCGCAACCGAGGCGGCATGACGAAGACGCTCCTCCCGGCCCGAAGGCCGAGAGGAGCACACACTCGATCGATCTCGACGGCATGAGCCACTCAGCGTCAGATGTACCTGACGCTGGGCGACTTGGACGAGCGCTTCTCCCGCGCTTCATTGGCGCTGTACGTACGTTTACCGGCCTCTCGCCACAGTTGCATCAACCGCTCCGCCCGGAAGAACGAGCCAGGAGGAGAAGGCTGCGGCCGTCTGTCGCAGCCCTCCCTTCCGCCTCCGCATGACTGACGGCCTCAGTTCCTCAGGGCGAAGTCGGGTATGAGACTGGAAGGGGAGAGAATCATGGGTAATGCTGTGCGACCGCAGCGCAGGGCCATTCTCACCGGAGGGCTGGCGGCGACCGCGGCCCTGCTCACCGGCTGTTCGTCGAAGGCGGACAGCGTGGGGGCGGAGAAGACGGTGGCCGCGCGGGCGGAGAAGACGGTGGCCGCGGGGGCGGCGAAGTCCCCTTCGCCAACCGCGGGCGAGCGCCCGGACTCGCCCTGGAGGGCCTTCGCAAGGCTGATGGATGGCAACAAGCGCTGGGTGGACGGCGAGCTGCAGCATCCCGACCGGGATCTGCGCCGCCGCGATCTCGTCGCCGAGGAGCAGGATCCCTACGGTGTGATCCTCTCGTGCATCGACTCCCGGGTGCCGCCGGAGCTGCTCTTCGATACCGGGCTCGGCGACCTGTTCGTGATGCGCACCGGTGGGCAGGTCGTCTCACCGGTGGTCGTCGGCTCCGTGGAGTACGGACCCTTGACCTCGGGAACCCCGCTGATCGTGGTGCTCGGGCACCAGCGCTGCGGCGCGGTCAAGGCGGCGCACAAGGCACTGAAGGACGGCAAGCCTCTGCCGGGCAACCTGCAGTCGATCGCCGAAGCGCTGCGGCCGGCGTACGAGGTGATCTCCAAGGAAAAGCACACTGATCCGGTAGACGCCATGATCCGCGTCCACATCAAGCAGACCTCCGCCGATCTGCGGTCCAACCATGACCTCGCCCCGCTCGTGAAGAAGGGCGAACTGGCCGTCATCAGCGCCTACTACTCGCTCGACACCGGCCAGGTGGAAGTCCTCACCGGCGCGCCTTCCGCCTGACCGCGGCGCCTTTGAAGCCGACGAGCCGGCCGGGGAAAGACGCTCAGGTCTCGGCCTGGGGGGGGAGGCGGGGCCGGCGTCGTCCCTGGCGACGGCCGCGGCCCGGCTGGCCCCGGCGGTCGGTGAGATCGTCCGCGACCTCTACCTCGAACGCACCCCCTTCGTCGACATCACCCCGCTCAGCGCCGACCGCTTCCGAGCAGGCGCCGAGGTCCGCCCCGAAGCCCACGTGGCGTGAACATCCTCGGCACCGTTTAAAGTGAGCAGATCTTGTGACACCCCGCGCCCCCATGGGGGCGCGTCCGAACGTCACCTGTCCAAGGGGGGCTTTCCATGGCGCTGTTCGGAAACGCGCACACCGTCGATCCGGCGAACGCTCAGCGCGACTACGCGCGGTTGTTGGGGCAGGGCGAGCAGGTGCATGCCGCGTACCTGCTGATACGCGACACCATCCTCTTCACCGACCGCCGGCTCGTGCTCGTCGACAAGCAGGGGATCACCGGCAAGAAGGTTGAGTACCACTCCGTCCCGTACCGGAGCATCACGCACTTCGCGGTGGAGACCGCCGGCACGTTCGACCTCGACGCCGAGCTCAAGATCTGGATCTCGGGGACGCCCACGCCGATCGAGAAGACGTTCACCAAGGGCGTGGACATCTACGAGGTCCAGGCGATCCTTACGCAGTTCGTGGCGCGCTAGGGAGTGTTTCGAAGTAGCGCCGTCCGCCCTTCGGGCGGACGGCGGGAGGCACTCGTCGTTCGTGGGCGCCGTCCTTGGCATGGGCACCGACTCCGGCGCCGACGACGGCCGCCTCGCCGCGTCTCGCCACTCCGCGTCCTCGATGCGTCCACGCCGCGTCCTCGTCAAAGCCGCGGCGCCCCCGTCACCGACATCACCAACGAGTACAGCGACGTGGTGGCCGTGATGAACATCCGGTTGTTCCTCGGACCGCCGAAGGCGACGTTGGACACCGTCTCAGGGATCAGCAGGCGCCCGATGAGGGTGCCGTCGGGGTCGTAGCAGTGCACCCCGTCGTCACACGCGGCCACCCACAGCCGCCCCTCGTCGTCGAACCGGATGTTGTCGAAGAGCCCGCCGCCCGGGCGGCACTCGGCGAAGACCCTGCCGTCGCAGAGCGTGCCGCTCTCGTGGATGTCGAAGACACGGACCTGGTTGAGGCGGGTGTCGGACACGTACAACTGCCGCTCGTCCGGCGAGAGTACGAGCCCGTTCGGGCCGCGGAAGCCGTCGGCGGCCAGGCTCACGGAGCCCGTCACCGGGTCGACCCGGTACACGTTGCACGCGCCGATCTCGCTCTCCGCCCGGCGCCCCTCGTAGTCGCTGACGATCCCGAAGTCGGGGTCGGAGAACCAGATCGAGCCGTCGGAGCGGACGACTGCGTCGTTCGGGCTGTTGAGCCGCCTGCCGTCGTAGCGGTCGGCCAGGATCGTCACCCGCCCGTCGTGCTCGGTGCGCGTCACCCGCCGGTTGCCCTGCTCACACGTGATCAGGCGACCCTGCCGGTCGACGGTGTTGCCGTTGCTGTGGCCGGCCGGCGCGCGGAAGACGCCCACCGCGCCCGTCGCCTCGTCCCACCGCAGGAGGCGGTCGTTGGGGATGTCGCTCCAGACCAGCTGACGCCAGGCGGGAAGGTACAGCGGGCCCTCGGCCCAGCGGCAGCCCGCGTACAAGAGCTCCAGGCGCCGGTCCCCGAGCGTGCAGCGCCCTGTGCGGAAGCGGTCGTCGAGTGTCTCGTAGATCCCATTCACCGTCGTCACGCCGGTGACCTTACCCAGCGCGGCTAGCATCCGGACATGACCAACAACGAACCGGACCCGACCACCTCCGAATCCTTGTACGACGTCGACATCGCGTCCCTCCAGGGCGGCTCCGCCGATCTCGGGCAGTACCGGGGCAAAGCCGTGCTCATCGTGAACGTGGCCTCCAAGTGCGGGCTCACGCCGCAATACGCGGGCCTGGAGCGGCTGCACGAGCGGTACTCAGCTCAGGGCTTCGCCGTTCTCGGGGTGCCCTGCAACCAGTTCCTCGGGCAGGAGCCCGGTACGTCTGAGGAGATCGCGGAGTTCTGCTCGGCGACGTACCAAGTGACCTTCCCGATGACCGAGAAGACCGAGGTGAACGGCAAGGGGCGGCATGCGCTGTACGAGTGGCTCGTGACGACCGAGGACGCCGAGGGGCACAGCGGCGACATCCGCTGGAACTTCGAGAAGTTCCTGATCGGACGGGACGGCAAGGTCGTCGCCCGCTTCTCGCCGCAGACCGAGCCGGAGTCCGCCGAGGTCGTCTCCGCGGTGGAGACCGCCATCGGCTGAGGCTTGTGCCAGGGCACGACCACCCGATCAGAGGTAGCCCGACAGCCGCTCAAGCGCTCTGCCGGACGCGCGTCACGAAGGCCAGGGGGCCTGCGTGGCTGGTCGCGCGGTTTGGCAGCGCCCCCCCCACGGGGCGCGCGGTACAGCGCCGGACCTCACGTGTGCGTCGAAGCCGCGCGGCGGCTCCGCCGGAAGCAACCATCCGCCGGAGTGATGAGGAGTGATTATTCGAGTGGCCCGGCGGCCTGTCGCAGGTCCTCGGGGCAACCCGTGCCCCGAGGCAGCTGGTAGTGCGCGGCCAGGCGGTAGGTGCCGGGCTTCGGAGCCAGCAGCTCCGTCCACTGGTCGCCCTTGGCGTCCTCCTGTGCCTCCATCAGGCAGCCGTTGGGGTTCTCGTACGTCTTCGGCGCGTCGTCGTTCTCGCCCCGTTCGGACTCCTCGGTCTCCTGGGGCGGCGCGACGCTCTGGCCCTTGGCGTCGACGAGGCCGAGCCACGGCGAGTACGGGATACGGATCAGGACCCGGCCCGCCCGCTTCACCCTGATCGTCATCTCGTCCTGACCGGCGTGTTCGACGGTGGCGGGCGGGTCGGCGAGCGGGGTGGGGTCGGTGACCTTGAAGAGCTGCCAGTTGGCGTCGCCCCAGACCTGCTTCAGGTAGGGCTGGCCGCGCCGCACGAGTTCGCGTTCGCGCTCGCCGCCGTCCCCGTCGGGGGCGCCCTTGGGCAGGACGACGTAGTGGACGGCCCAGCGCTGGAGCCACTCGTGGTAGTTCGCGGAGTTCAGCGTGTCGTCGTAGAAGAGCGGGTTGCGCTCCATGTCCGCCTGACGGTTCCAGCCGCGGGCGAGGTTCACGTACGGCGCGAGCGCGGACGCCTCGCGATGGGAGCGGGCCGGTACGACCTCCACGCGGCCCTTCTCGGCGCCCACCACCTGGAGCTGGTTGACCAGCGGGGCCAGCTCGCGCGCCCAGGAGGCGACGGGGGTCGCGTTCACGGTGTCGTCCACCGCCTTGTAGCCGATCCACGTGACGAATCCGGCGAAGGCGACGACGAGCGCGTACCACTGGCGCGAGCGCGGCACCGCGAACGGGAGCGCGGCCATCAGCGTGACGCCCGCGAAGAGCATCGCCAGGCGGGTGATGTTGGAGCCGATCTGCGAACTGACCAGCCAGACGAGGAGTACGGAGATGCCGTACACGGCGGCCGTGACGCGGACCGTAGTCCATTCCTTGGGCACGAGGAAGAAGGCGAGAATCGAGTACAGCAGGGGCAGCACGGTGGACCCGAAGATCATCGGCTGCGTACCGGAGAACGGGAACAGCCACGCGGAGAGGGCCACGACCACGGTGGGCGCGAGGCCCAGCGCGTATGCCCCCGGCCGACGCTTCTGCACGAACAGCGCCACCGCGACCAGGCCCACGAAGAGTCCGGCCACCGGGGACGCGGCGGTCGCGATCCCGGCGAGTGGCGCGGCACACAGAGCCTTGGCCAAGCGCTTGTAGCGCCACCGGTAGGGCCAGCAGAACACGACGGCGGTCGCGCCCAGCGCGAAGAGCGTGCCCAGACCGAAGGTCACGCGGCCGGACACGGCGTTGCAGAAGAGCGCGAACACCCCGGCGAGCGCGGCCCACCGGACATTCGGTACGGCACGACTGCGGACGAGGATCAGCGTGAGCAGGCCGGCGGAGGCCGTCCCCGCGATCATCATCGTCGTACGCACACCGAGGACCGACATCAGGTACGGGGACACGACGCTGTACGACACCGGGTGCATGCCGCCGTACCAGGCGAGGTTGTACGCCGAGTCGGGGTGCCGTCCGACGAACTCCGCCCACGCGTCCTGCGCCGCGAGGTCGCCACCGCTGCTGGCGAACGTGAAGAACCAGACGAGGTGCAGGACACCGGCAAGGGCGGTGGCGAGGGTGATGGGGTTACGGAGGAAGCAGGCGAAGGGAGTGGGCGAGGCCTTGGGGGTTCTTGAGACCTGGCGGGTAGTGGGCGTCCCGGCGGTGG
>CBFGQM010000248.1:0-8050 GCA_965650905.1 uncultured Streptomyces sp.
CCCCGGGCCAAGACCCCGGGCCAAGACCCCGGGCCAAGACCCCGGGCCAAGACCCACACAGGGGCAGGGCCCACTCCGGGCAAGACCACCCCCCGCTAAACCAATTCATCAAACAATCTCCAAATAAGAAAAATAAGAATAGTGGCGGAAGATCTCCCGCGATCGGCCGCCGGGAAATGAAATAGACGTCTCACGATCCGGACGAAGGGCAGAAAGTCCCGTCCGGTGAGTGAAACTGGACCAACCGTGACGGTATGAGGAAACGAGGTCGGATGATGCGTACGCGTCCGCTGAAGGTGGCGCTGCTGGGCTGTGGGGTTGTCGGCTCAGAGGTGGCGCGCATCATGACGACGCACGCCGACGACCTCGCCGCCAGGATCGGGGCGCCCATCGAGCTGGCGGGGGTCGCCGTAAGACGGCCCTCCAGGGTGCGCGAGGGCATTCCCGCGGAACTCATCACCACGGACGCGACGGCTTTGGTCAAACGCGGGGACATCGACGTGGTCGTCGAGGTCATCGGCGGCATCGAGCCGGCACAGACCCTGATCACCGCCGCCTTCGAGCACGGCGCGTCCGTCGTCTCCGCCAACAAGGCGCTGCTCGCCCAGGACGGCGCCGCGCTGCACGCCTTCGCCGAGGAACACGGCAAGGACCTCTACTACGAGGCGGCGGTGGCCGGTGCCATCCCCCTGATCCGGCCGCTGCGCGAGTCCCTCGCCGGCGACAAGGTCAACCGGGTGCTCGGCATCGTCAATGGCACCACCAACTTCATCCTCGACAAGATGGACTCGACGGGCGCCGGGTATCAGGAAGCGCTCGACGAGGCCACCGCGCTCGGGTATGCGGAAGCCGACCCGACCGCCGACGTCGAAGGGTTCGATGCCGCCGCCAAGGCCGCGATCCTCGCCGGTATCGCCTTCCACACGCGCGTGCGCCTCGACGACGTCTACCGCGAGGGCATGACCGAGGTCACCGCCGCCGACTTCGCGTCGGCCAAGGAGATGGGCTGCACCATCAAGCTGCTCGCCATCTGTGAACGGGCTGCCGACGGGGAGTCCGTGACCGCGCGCGTGCACCCCGCGATGATTCCGCTGACCCACCCGCTCGCCTCCGTGCGCGGCGCGTACAACGCCGTGTTCGTCGAGTCGGACGCCGCGGGGCAGCTGATGTTCTACGGTCCCGGCGCGGGCGGTGCGCCCACCGCCTCCGCGGTCCTCGGCGACCTCGTGGCCGTCTGCCGCAACCTGCTCAGCGGCGCGACCGGACCGGGCGACTCCGCGTACACCCAGCTGCCCGTGTCGCCCATGGGTGAGGTCGTCACGCGGTACCACATCAGCCTTGATGTGGCCGACAAACCGGGTGTTCTCGCCCAGGTTGCCACCGTCTTCGCCGAGCACGGTGTTTCGATCGATACGGTTCGCCAGCAAGGTCGACAAGACGGAGGCGGCGAGGCATCTCTCGTCGTCGTCACCCACCGCGCGTCCGACGCCTCCCTGAACGGGACCGTCGAGGCGCTGCGCAACCTCGACACCGTGCGGGGTGTCGCCAGCATCATGCGGGTTGAAGGAGAGTAACCAGCAATGACCCACCAGTGGCGCGGAATCATCGAGGAGTACCGGGACAGGCTGCCGGTCTTCGACAGCACGCCGGTCGTGACGCTCCGCGAGGGCGGCACGCCGCTCGTGCCCGCGCAGGTGCTCTCCGAGCGCACGGGCTGCGAGGTCCACCTCAAGGTGGAGGGCGCGAACCCCACCGGGTCCTTCAAGGACCGCGGCATGACCATGGCCATCAGCAAGGCAAAGGAGGAGGGCGCGAAGGCCGTCATCTGCGCCTCCACCGGCAACACGTCCGCCTCGGCGGCCGCCTATGCCGTACGGGCCGGAATGGTGTCCGCCGTTCTCGTCCCGCAGGGCAAGATCGCGCTCGGCAAGATGGGCCAGGCGCTCGTGCACGGAGCGAAGATCCTTCAAGTGGACGGGAACTTCGACGACTGCCTCACACTCGCGCGCAGTCTGTCCGAGAACTACCCCGTGGCCCTGGTGAATTCAGTCAACCCGGTGCGTATAGAGGGTCAGAAGACCGCCGCCTTCGAAATCGTGGACATGCTCGGTGACGCGCCCGACATTCACATCCTGCCGGTGGGCAACGCCGGCAACATCACCGCCTACTGGAAGGGCTACAAGGAGTACGCCGCCGACGGCATCGCCGGGCAAACCCCTCGAATGTGGGGTTTCCAGGCCTCCGGTTCCGCCCCGATCGTGCGCGGCGAGGTTGTCAAGGACCCGTCGACCATCGCCACCGCGATCCGGATCGGCAACCCGGCGTCCTGGCAGTTCGCGCTGGCCGCGCGGGATGAATCAGGCGGCTTCATCGATGAGGTGACGGACCGTGAGATTCTGCGCTGTTACCGGCTGTTGGCCTCTCAGGAGGGCGTCTTCGTCGAGCCCGCCTCCGCCGCGTCCGTCGCCGGCCTGCTGAAGGCCGCCGAGCAGGGCAAGGTCGACCCGGGCCAGCGGATCGTCTGCACGGTCACCGGCAACGGCCTCAAGGACCCGGACTGGGCCGTCGCGGGCGCCCCGCAACCCGTCACGGTCCCGGTGGACGCGGCCACGGCGGCGGAGCGCCTTGGCCTCGCATAGCCGGTAAGAACGCCTGATGGGGGGTGCACAGGGGGGCTTATGACACGCATCGTGCGCCTCCTGTGCGCCCTATGTCGCCACACAACCTTCCTTCGATAGGCTGTAGGTAACCCGCCCGCCGCATATGCCGCGGTGCCACGCCGTCTTTGCGGCCGCCGGGCCTTCCGTGGTCTTCCGTTACGTCTCGCAGGATTTCGACAATCTCGACAATCTCGCAGCTCAAGCTCAAGGAGAGTCATCGAGCGATGGCCGGTCCAGCGTTCCGCGCCGCCGCCGTCCGGGTGCGCGTCCCCGCCAGCAGCGCCAACCTCGGCCCGGGCTTCGACGCCCTCGGCCTGTCGCTGGGGCTCTACGACGACGTGGTCGTCCGGGTGGCCGACTCCGGCCTGCACGTCGACATCGCGGGTGAGGGCAGCGAGACACTCCCACGTGACGAGAGTCACCTCCTCGTACGCTCCCTGCGTACCGCCTTCGATCTGCTGGGCGGACAGCCGCGCGGCCTCGAGATCATCTGCGCCAACCGCATCCCGCACGGCCGTGGCCTGGGCTCCTCGTCCGCCGCGATCTGCGCCGGCATCGTCGCCGCGCGCGCCGTGACCATAGGCGGAGACGCCAAGCTCGACGACGCGGCGCTCCTGGAGCTCGCCACCGAGATCGAGGGCCACCCCGACAACGTCGCGGCCTGTCTGCTCGGCGGTTTCACGCTGTCCTGGATGGCGGGCGGCGCCGCGCGCGCCATCAGGATCGATCCGGCCGATTCCATCGTTCCGGTGGTTTTCGTACCGGGGAAGCCGGTTCTGACCGAGACCGCCCGTGGCCTGCTGCCGCGCACCGTGCCACACATCGACGCCGCCGCCAACGCGGGCCGCGCCGCGCTGCTCGTCGAGGCCCTGACCAGGCGCCCCGAGCTGCTGCTGCCCGCCACCGAGGACCGGCTGCACCAGGAGTACCGGGCTCCCGCCATGCCGGAGAGCGCCGCCCTGGTGGAGCGGCTGCGGGCCGACGGAATCCCCGCGGTGATCTCCGGGGCGGGCCCCACCGTGCTTGCGCTGGCCGACCAAGCCACCGCCGACAAGGTCTCCCGCCTGGCCGGCGGGGGCTGGGCGGCCAACCGGCTGAGCCTCGATGCCCAGGGAGCGAGCGTGCTGCCGCTCGCCACCTGACACTCGGTTGCCGGATGCGGAGAGGGGAATGTTTGTTGGATCCGGTAGTGTTAATCTCAAGTCTGCACCCGACCCCACCACGGCGAGGTGCTTCGTGTCCCCGTTCGGGACAGACCTTCTTCCGGGAGCCTCCCAAACTGCTTTGTGCCACGCATTCGGTGCTATGCGCTGAGCAGTCCTGAGCACGCTCCGGAAACCGGCGCGACCGAGCCGATCGACATCGAACCTCAGTGTCGCGGCCCCCGGAAACGCCATCACCAGTTATTTCCTCCGCCTCTTTGGCGGACCACCGCCCCGGCACGGTCCACACGACAGGGACCAAAGCCGGACAGCACAACCGGTCGCCGAGCCAGACAGGCCGACGTCCGCTCCAGGGAAGGACCCTTCGTGAGCGACACCACCGATCTGATGGGCGCACGTGTCGAGGAGACCGCTGCCGCGCCCGCCACGGACGCCTCCGCCGCGCCTGCCACCGGTGCTTCGGGCTCCCGTCGGCGCCGCGGTACCGGCCTTGAAGGCATGGTGCTGGCCGAGCTGCAGCAGGTCGCATCCGGCCTCGGCATCAGGGGCACCGCGCGGATGCGTAAGAGCCAGCTGATCGAGGTCATCAAGGAGGCGCAGGCGGGAGGGGGTGCCTCGGCGAAGACCGCCGAAGGCGCCGCCGAGACCAAGCCGAAGCGCCGGGCCACCTCGAAGGCTCGTGCGGGGGAGGAGGCCGCGTCTTCCGCCGGAAAGTCCGCCGACAGGCAGGACAAGCAGGCGGGCAAGGCCGAGAAGGTCGAGAAGGCTGACAAGGCCGTGGCCCAGCAGCAGATCGAGATCCCCGGCCAGCCCGCCAGTGACGACGCCCCCGCAGAGCGCCGCCGTCGCCGGGCCACCGCCGATGCGGGCAGCCCCGAGACGGTTACCGCCGAGGCGAGGGCCGAGACGCCGGCCCCGGCCCAGTCCCACGTCGAGGCCAGGGCCGACGCCGGTGACCAGGGTGACCAGGGTGGCGAGGGCCGTCAGGGCCGTCAGGGCCGCCGGGACCGGGACCGGGACCGGGGCGGCCGGGACCGCGACCGGGGCGGCCGCGGCAAGGGCGACGACCAGCAGACCCAGGGCGGTGGTAACCAGCAGCGCGGCCAGCAGCAGGGCGGCGGCCGCCAGGACCGCCAGGACGACGGTTACGACGACGACGGGGGCGGCCGTCGCGGCCGTCGCGGTCGCTACCGGGACCGACGTGGCCGCCGTGGCCGTGACGAGATCGCCGAGCCGCAGCTCGCCGAGGACGACGTTCTGATCCCCGTCGCGGGCATCCTCGACATCCTCGACAACTACGCGTTCATCCGTACGTCCGGCTACCTCCCGGGTCCGAACGACGTGTACGTCTCCCTCGCCCAGGTCCGCAAGAACGGTCTGCGCAAGGGCGATCACGTCACCGGCGCGGTCCGGCAGCCGAAGGAGGGCGAGCGCCGCGAGAAGTTCAACGCGCTGGTCCGGCTGGACTCCGTCAACGGCATGGCGCCCGAACTCGGCCGCGGCCGCCCGGAGTTCAACAAGCTGACGCCGCTTTACCCGCAGGACCGGCTCCGTCTGGAGACCGACCCGGGCGTGCTGACCACCCGCATCATCGACCTCGTCGCGCCGATCGGTAAGGGTCAGCGCGGTCTGATCGTGGCCCCGCCGAAGACCGGCAAGACCATGATCATGCAGGCGATCGCCAACGCGATCACGCACAACAACCCCGAGTGCCACCTGATGGTCGTCCTCGTCGACGAGCGTCCGGAAGAGGTCACCGACATGCAGCGGTCGGTGAAGGGCGAGGTCATCTCCTCGACCTTCGACCGTCCCGCTGAGGACCACACCACGGTCGCCGAGCTGGCCATCGAGCGTGCCAAGCGCCTGGTGGAACTGGGGCACGACGTCGTCGTACTGCTCGACTCGATCACGCGTCTGGGTCGTGCGTACAACCTTGCCGCCCCGGCCTCCGGCCGCATCCTTTCCGGTGGTGTGGACTCGACCGCGCTGTACCCGCCGAAGCGCTTCTTCGGTGCTGCACGCAACATCGAGGACGGCGGCTCGCTGACCATCCTGGCCACCGCGCTCGTCGACACCGGCTCGCGCATGGACGAGGTGATCTTCGAGGAGTTCAAGGGCACCGGCAACGCCGAGCTCAAGCTCGACCGGAAGCTCGCCGACAAGCGCATCTTCCCGGCGGTGGACGTCGACGCGTCCGGTACCCGCAAGGAAGAGATCCTGCTCGGCAGCGACGAGCTCGCCGTCACCTGGAAGCTGCGCCGCGTGCTGCACGCCCTCGACCAGCAGCAGGCGATCGAGCTGCTTCTGGACAAGATGAAGCAGACGAAGTCGAACGGCGAATTCCTGCTGCAGATCCAGAAGACGACGCCGATGCCCAACGGCGACTAGCCGTCACCGGACCGACCGGAAGGTGGCACCACCGTGTGAATCGGGGGTGCCGCCTTCTGTCGCCGGTCGGCGCTGCGGCCGCCGGTACGGGGCGGCCCTCTGCGCGGCCCCCGGCGAGACCTTTGCCACACGGTGGAGATCGCCACCGGCTCCGGGCGGGGTAACGGCTTGGCCTGAAATCGCAGGTGTGCCGCTCGATCATCGATCTTCGTGGTTACACATTGTGTACATCGGCTCACACGTTGACCACAGTGCGTTGTGCAACCCTCTTTTCGGTCTCAGCGTCTCACCTGACGGGTCCTGACGGACACGTCACAGCCGACGACCATGTCCGACCCCGAACCAGGGGGTAACCGACCGGACGAGGACTGAGGAGCACATGTCTGCCGAGAGCACGCCGGAGTCCGGCACCGCGGAAGCCTCCGGCTCCACCGGTCTGCGCCACCGCGCCAAGGGCCGCCGACGCAAGTCGCCGCGGAGCAGGGGCCGCAAGGCCCTCCTCGTCACGGCCTGGGCAGCGGCGGGCGTGGTCGTACTGGGCGGCACCGGCCTCGGTTACGTCTACTTCAAGCTCAACGGCAACATCAAGAGCGTCGACATCAACCAGGCCCTCGGCACCGACCGGCCCCTGGACGTCGACAACGGCTCGCAGGACATCCTCGTGCTCGGCTCCGACACCCGCTCCGGCGGCAACAAGGAGCTGGGTGGCGGCACCGACGACGGCACGGCCCGTTCGGACACGGCGATGATCGTGCACATTTACGAAGGTCACCAGAAGGCCGGCGTGGTCTCCATACCCCGCGACACCCTGGTCGTACGCCCCGAGTGCACCGACACCGAGGGCGTCCAGCATGAGGGCGCGTCGAGCGTGATGTTCAACTCCGCATACGCCACCGGCGGGGCGGCGTGCGCGGTGAAGACCGTCGAGTCCATGACCGGCATCCGCATGGACCACTACATCGAGGTCGACTTCAGCGGCTTCCAGAAGCTCATCGACGAGCTCGGCGGCGTCGAGCTCGCCACGACCAAGGACATCTCGGACCCCAAGAGCCACTTCGACCTGAAGGTCGGCACCCACCAGCTCACCGGCAAGCAGGCCCTCGGCCTGGTCCGCACCCGGCACGGCGTCGGCGACGGATCCGACCTCGGCCGCATCCAGCTCCAGCAGGCGTTCGTCAAGGCCCTGGTGGAACAGGTCAGGAGGATCGGCGTCCTGAGTGATCCGAAGGAGTTGTTCGACCTCGCCGACACCGCGACGAAGGCCGTCACCACCGACTCCGAGCTCGACTCGGTCAAGGATCTGGCCTCGTTCGCCAACGGACTGAAGGGCATCAGCCCCAAGAACATGACCATGGTGACGATGCCCGTCCAGTACGACCCGGCGAACGCCAACCGCGTCCTCGTCGACAAGTCCAAGGCCCGGCTCGTCTGGGACGCGCTCAAGGACGACCGGGCCATCCCGAAGTCCGCCACCAAGGGGACCGCCACCGGCGAGGCGAAGGGCGTCGTCATTTCCGGCTGATGGCCCGCGCAGGCCTCGGGAATAGTTCGTCCCGTCCCCCGGTTTTGGGGGATGCGGCCCGTCCTGGCAGACTGGTCCATCGGCCCCGGTTCACGCATCCGCATCCCGCGCTTGCGACCCGGCGCCCTCCCGAAACTAGGAGACACCTTGAAGCGCGACATCCACCCCGAGTACGTCGAGACGCAGGTCAGCTGCACCTGTGGCGCGTCGTTCACCACCCGCAGCACGATCTAGAGCGGCACCATCCGTGCCGAGGTCTGCTCCGAGTGCCACCCGTTCTACACGGGCAAGCAGAAGATCCTCGACACCGGTGGCCG
>CBFGQM010000249.1:0-7953 GCA_965650905.1 uncultured Streptomyces sp.
CCAGTCACATCAAGATCATCTCACCCGTGACCAGCAGTTACGGGACAACCCTTAGAGCGTTGCGCAGATAGTTCTCCAAAGCCGGTGCGAACCAGGTGCGGCTGTCCGTTTCGTGATCCCATACGAAGATGTCATCCCGGTCCGGGGTGCGCACGAACGCGAACTGATCGCCACCCCCGTTGTCACCGAAGAACATGAGGGCGTCGAACGGCATGTACAGGCTGCGGAACTGTTCGTTGCTGCGGAATGAGGAGTTTTCTTCCAGGATTTTCTCTGCCGTCCAGACGACCTCTGTTCCGAAGTCGGCTTCGATCCCGTCTGTCTCCAGCAGCAGTTCACGCAAGGGCCCCGGTAGCGTCTGGCCGAGCTGCTCCTCGATGGCGGTCAGGGCGCCAGGGGTTGCAGGGCCCCGCACCTCTACTTCTGGAAATTGTGAGGCGAGTTCGCGCCACATGTGACCCGTTCTCCGTTCCCTGGGGGTTATCTGATGCGGGGGCTGAACCAGTTTCCAAGCGTATCATCCACGTGAGTTACATGGTTGAGTACCTCTTGCCGCGTGGGATTGGGGTGAGCTCTGTAGAACTCATTCCAGGACACGCGGATTTCGCTGAGGTGAACTCTGCTGTTGATATCCCCCTTGGGGATTCCGCGTAGGTTTTCAAGGGAGTGGATTTCGTCGGCCGAGAACAATCCCGGGTACCGTCTGAGGACCTGCTGTTCGATGGCGTGGTGGACCACGACCTTGCCCTTGAGTTCCGGGTGTTCGTCGAAGAATGTCTGCTTGTACTTGTGGTTGGCTGTGCTGCCGACGGATGCTTCGTCGCGTGTGGGGATTTCCTTGCCGAGCGGGGTTGTCTGGTTGTCCTTGGCGTTCTTGGCTGCGTCCTCGCAGGGCGTGAGGCCCAGTGGATCGGCCCACAGGTGCGGATTGTGGACGTAGGACGACGGGTTGGGAGCGGGTGCCAGCCCCAGCGGGTCTGGGGAGAGGTAGCGGGCTGTTTCCGGGTCGTAGTGGCGGGCGTAGTTGTAGTGCAGGCCGGTTTCCGGGTCGAAGTACTGTCCTGGGAAACGCAGGGGGGTGTAGGTCGAGCTGTTGGTGGCCCATGCGGTGGTCCCCCACAGCGTGCTCCGTGTCTGCCAGGCGACATCGCCGTGCTCGTCGACGAGTGTGTTGGGTGTGCCGACGAGGTCGGTGATGATGGCGAAGAAGCGGGAGTCGATCTCGCTTTGCGGGGTGTCGCAGCTGGTGATTCTTTCGGTCTGGGTGATCGGATGCAGCCCGTGGTGGTCCCAGGTGAGCGTGACTGGATTAGGGACCTGCGCTGACACGGTGGTCTGTTCGCATAGTGTGGTGCCGTCCCAGGTGAAGTGGGTGTGTTCGAGGATGGTTTCGCCGTCGTCGGCCAGGCGGAGCTTTGCGGTGCGGCGGCCGAGAGGGTCGTAGGTGTAGCGCCACCGGGTCCCGTCTGGGGTGATTGCGGCGACCAGACGGTCCTCGGCATCCCATTCGTAGCGCCACGTGTCGGGTTTGCGGGACAACCGGGTCTTCTGTCTTAGGGTGATGCGGCCCAGGGAGTCGTGTTCGTAGCGGACCGTGCCGGCTGCGGTGATGCGGGTGCCGGTGTAGGCGCGGGGACCGGCGGCCTCGTGCCCGGGGTGGCTCGAGGGCCATGAGGCAAAGACCTGGTTCCCGGCCTCGTCGTAAGCGTACGTTTCGCTCCAATTGACTGCCCGCACAGCGGTGACGCGGCCAGCTGCGTCCAGGGTGATGCGGCGTGGGCCGGTGACGTGATCGCCGATGCCGACGACGTTGCCGTCGCCGCGATATGAGTAGGTACGCTGATGGATCGCCTGGCCATGGGCTCCCGCCGCAACGGTCTGGGCTGTGAGCCGTCCGGCTGCGTCGAACGCGTTGGTCCAGGTGAGGACACCGCCAATGCGGCGTGACGCTTCCCGGCCCGCGGCGTCGTAGTCGAATTCAATGCTGCGGCCCGCGGCGAGCATCTGGGTGGGTTGCCCTGCCGCGTCGTATTTCCAGCTGGTGGTGGCTCCGGTCGGGGTCGTGCGGCTGATTCGCCGGCCCCACTCGTCGTAGGTGTGGGTGAGAGTACGGCCGTTGACGGTTTCGGAGCGGAGGCGGCCGAAGCGATCGCGCAGCAGTGTCAGGGTGCACTCGGGACTGGTCGCCTGTGCCAGCTGGTCGGTGAGGTCATAGGCGTACTCGGTGATGTGGCCTTCGGCGTTTTTACGGGTCAGCTGCCCCAGGAAGTCCCGCTCGTATCGGATGGCCTGGCCCATCGCGTCGGTGCGGGATGCGAGGTTGCCTGCGGCGTCGTAGGTATAGGCGAGACGGCGGCCGTCGAAGTCGGTCTCGGCTGTCAGGTTGCCGACCGGATCGTACTCATAACTCCACTTCAAACCTTGAGGGTTGACGACGCTGGTCAGGCGCAGTTCCGTATCGTGACGGAACTCGTGGCGTGCTCCGTCTGGCCCCGTATGTGCAGCCAGCAAGTCGAAGTGGGTGTACTCGTACCGGGATACGCCGCCCAAGGGGTCGGTGTGGCTGGTGCAGTTTCCTTCACCGTCGTACGTCCAGGACTCCACCGAGCCGTCGGGCGCGACGTGGCGGGCAAGGTGGCCTTCGAGTGTCCACTCCAGGCGGCTCACGGCGCCGACCGGGTCCGTGACCGTGGTGAGCCTGCCAAATGCATCCCTCTCGTAGCGGGTCACCGCCCCTGCCGGGTCGGTAACTTCCGTGGGCAGGCCGGCAGGGTTGTTGGCGATGGTCGTGGTGCGGCCCATCGGGTCGGTAACCGACGTGAGCCGGCCTGCCTCGTCGTAGGCGTAGCGGGTGATTTGGCTGGGCGGACTGCTGATCGCCGTGCAGTTGCCTCGTTCGTCGTAGCTCTGCCGGATGACGGTGCCGTCAGGATCGACCACCTTCACGGGGAGTCCGAGCTGGTTGTACTCGGCGCGTGCCGTGCGTCCGTCGGGGCGGGTCACGGTGATGAGACGTCCGAGCGCGTCGTACTCCAACGTCAGCGTGTGGCCGAGCGGATCCGTGTGCTTGCGGAGACGGTTGTAGCGGTCGCGCACGAAGTAGGCGGCGGCGCCGAGCGGATCGATTCTGGCGATCACCTGCGCCCGTTCATTGATGACGAAACGGGTGTCGTGGCCGGACGAGTCGGTGATGATGGTCGTGCACTGCCCGGTCGCCGTGTCAGTGGGGCTGTAGGTGAAAACCGAACGCTGGTGTCCGGCCTCACCGGACTGGCGGGTGCAGCGATCCTGCTCATCGTAGGCGTAGGTAAAGGCCTGGTTGTTGGTGTCGGTCCAGGAAGTGATACGCCCCCTCTCGTCGTAGCCGAACCGTGTGGGCCGGCCGCAGGAGTTGGTGACTTCGGTCAGATGGCCTTCGTCGGAGTAGGCGTAGCGCAGCACCTCCTGGTCGGCTCCGTCCGGGCCCGCTCCGGCCAGGGAGAGCGCACGGACGCGTCCTCCCACGCAGGTAAGGGAGAGGCGGTAGCCGCCACTGTGTACGAGGGCGCGTGGAGCACCCTCGTCGTCGTACTCGAAAAGGGTCCAGTTCCCGTTGCGGTCGTCGATCTGCTCCAGCAGCGCGAGGTCGTCGCCGCTGTCCGCGAAGTACCACACGCGTCCGCTGTCCGGGTCGGTGAGCAGGTAGCCGGCGTCAGTACGATCCAGCGGCCAGCGCGTACTGCCGTGGGCGGGCAAAGTCGGTACACCCGGAGCCGGGTGAGGGTACGTCAGCAGCAGCCCGTCTTCGCCGACAAGGACGATTCCCTCCGAGTCGATCTCCAGGCGCTGGTCGATCGTCGAGGACCAGGAGGGGCCGAACCACCGGCCCGCACGGTAGGACGAAGCGAACTCACGCTTGAAAACGAGAGGCAGCACCGCAGGCAAGTTGACGTCGGTCTGGGAGAGCAGCACGCACCCCGTGGCAACATCCACCGGATCCTTTTCACAGGTCCGTTCACCCGGCTGCCGCGACGTGGCGTGCGGATTCTGTTCAGCCGCGTCGCGGGCCTCACGGCGCACGGCGTTCTCGGCCCCTTCCTCCAGGCCCTTCTTGAGCCCGAGCCGTAGCCCGCCTCGGGCCAGACCCGCGCCTTTGGTGCCGATGAGTTCGGGGATGAGGCGGCCGATGAATTCGGCAGGGTCCTTCTTGAAGCCGTCCACGGCCGCGGTCACGATCCGCTCCGGGTGCGCGGCGGTGGACACGAGCCCGGAGAGTGTCATGGAGACGTTCTGTGCGTACTCGGCCGGGTGCGTGAGGTTGTAGGGGTCGGTGGGGTTGAGGCCGCGGGCGAAGTTGAGCAGTCCGGCGGTGCCTTTGAGGGCGCCGCCGACGACGTGGGTGAGTTCGGTGTTGACGGCCTGGTAGCCGTCGACGAGGTTGTCGCCGAGGCGGTCCAGGGGCGGTGGTTCGGCGGGGGCGTGGGCGAGTGCGGCCTTGACCTTGGTCTGGGTGTCGGAGGCGGCGGTGTTGCGTTGTTTGCGGGCCTCGGCGAGGGTCTCGTGGGCCGTCTTGATGTCGGCTTTGCCGGGGTCCTGGAAGGGCTCCGGTTTCGTTCCCGGGTCCTCGTTCGCCTTGATCTTGGCGTTGTAGGCGTCGACCTTCTTGTTGTACGCCTTCACGGCCTCGTCGGAGGTGTGCTTGCCCTTCTTGTAGAGGTCGATGGCGTCCTGCGCCTTGCCCTGGGCCCACTTGACGGTGTCGGCGTACGACTCCAGGGCGTTGGCGGCGGTGTCGCAGGCGTCCGCGGCCTGGGCCCATTTGGTGGGGTGGACGTCGAACTTCTCGCGGAAGGTGTCGCCGCCCTCGCCCTTCCAGCCGCCGGAGTCGACCTTCTTCATGCCCTGGCTGACATGGTCGAACGCGGTGTGGAAGTCCTTGAGGTGCTTGGCGCTCTCGCGGATCTTTTCTGGGTTGCCGTGGACGAGTTCGTTGGCTCGCTCGGTCTGGCCGAGTTGTTGTTCGCCGGGGGTGGCGCCGAGGTCGGAGGCGACGTCGTCGCCCCAGTCCTCGACGGCGTCGGCGGCGTCGTGCAGGCCGACGTGGTCCAGGCCGTCGCCGATCTTGTTGGTGCCCCAGTCGACCCCCTCGCCGAGCTTCTGCTTGCCGTAGTCGATGCCGTCTTCGACCTTGCCCAGGCCGTCGTTGACACCGTCCTTGATGCCGCCGCCGAGGTCCTTGAGGCCGTCGCCTATGTCTCCGAAGACGCCCATCAGCCCTCACCCTCGCCCTGGCCGGTGCCCTGCTGCTGTTGGGCGGCTTCGGCGGCTTGGGCGCGGGCTTCGGGGGAGGGACCGGAGGTGTCGTCGATCATCTGGTTGTACTCGGCGTCGGAGACGCCTGCGGCGTTGTGGAGGTTTTCGGGGTTGAGGCCCAGCGGTCCGACGGTGTGGGAGGTCATGACGTCGCGGCCCGCGTCCTTCCATCCCTGGGCACTGTTGGCCATCGCCTGGTCGAAGGACTCCTTGCTGTAGTCGGCGCCGCCGAAGGCACCGGAGGTGGCGATGTCGCCCCACCCCTGTTTGACGACCTCGTCCTCGGAGGCGTACGGGTTACCTATCGCCGCGTTGGTGACGACCTTGAAGGTGCCTTCGACGTACTGCTCGGTCTCGTCGTACGTGCCCGCGGCCAGGCCGGTCTTGACGGCGAACGCGTTGCCCTCGTCGACCAGCGAGCGCACACCCCACTCCCAGCGCTCGCAGAACGACTTGAAGTCGGCCGTCAGCCCCTCGTGACCGAGTTCCAGACCAGAGAGCGCGACGCCACCGAAGCCGCGGCCGGCCCCGGCCGTACCGACCGTGCCCAGTTCCTTCAGCTCACCGAGGGCCTCGGTCAGTCCCTTGGCGATCAGGCCGAGCCCGCCGGCGTTCAGGTCCTTGCCACCACCGGTCATGTCGCGTTCCCCTCCTCGCGGTCTACGCCCTCCTCGCGATCCACGGACGCCTCCTCGGGCACGATGCCGCGCACCGGCGGGAAGACCATGCCGTCCTCGCCGTCCGCGCAGTCCAGGGCCACCCCGCACGGCACCCCGGCCGCCGGCACCGCCACGTCGAGCAGCCGGGCACCGAGGATCGTCCGGTAGGTCCACTCGCGCCGGTACTCGCCGCGGGCCTGCGCGTAGCGGGCCAGGGCCTGCTCGTCGGAGAACGCGAGGACGAACCGGATACCGCCCAAGTCCGCGGTCAGCAGGCCGCGTTCGTCATCCGGGCCAGGCCCGTCCCCGAGCGGCACCAAAACCGCAGTACGCCGGAACTCTCCCAGCAACGCCGCGAACTCCCGCCGACGCACGGCCACTTCGGCTTCTTCGGGCGCGGGAACCGGCGAGGGCTCCTGAACGGGCTCCTGCTCGACCGGCTCCGGACGCTTCTGCGAAGACGTCACCGGCACCGGCGCGGCAGGCCGGTCCACCATCTCCGCGTAGTCCGAAAGCCGTGACCTGGGAATCTTGCTCTGCGGTGGCATGGCCGCCCCGCCCCCGTGCTCAGACATACGGCCATCTTCACCACCGCATTCAGAGGAAACAACACCGCCCCGTCACACCCTTGTCCCAGTGGCTCACCGCAGGCGTGCGCTGAGCTCCCCCGTCGCTCCTGTGCATCCCTCGGCATTGCCCGTCAACATGCGCATCCGCATCAACGGGCGGAACGTCACCAACGAGGCGCACCCGTACACGGTGCTGTGGACAGTCACCCGTGTCTATCAGTCCGCCGTCCGCACGATCCAGCGTCACCACGTCCCGAGCCTGCGCGGCATCGAAGCCGAAGGCCTGCATGCCCAGCTTGTCGACGTCGTGCTGCCGTACGCCAACCAGGCGTGGGAAGACGTCCCAAAACCTGCAGGAAGGCGTCGTCCGCTTCGATCACGACCACCACCTGAAGATCTCGACGACGCCGATGCCCGCCTCGCCTACGTCGCCGTCACCCGCGCCCGCCACCGACTCGACATCGGCGGCCTGGGCTGGATCAACCAGCATGCCGCGGCCACCCGGCGGGACACATCCGCGCCCGCACCGTGGCCGGCAACGAGCAGGAGCACAACGCCCTCCACCTCCAGCAGGCGGGCGCCGCGATCGCCCTGGTCAAGGAGGCGGTCACCGCCGAGGGACTTCGCGCGGCAGTCTCCTCGATCCTCACCGCGCCCGAGAGGCGTGAGCAGATGGCGCATCAGGCTCGGGCCGCGGGCCGGCTGGACGCGGTGGACCGCCTGGCAGACGTTCTTCTGAGTGTGGCCGTCTGACGGGCTTTCGATTCTGCGGCAAGTTACGTGTCCTGCCTGGGTCACCTCGTAACAAGGCTGGCGCTCGGGGTGAGGATTCATGCAAATGGCGGTTGAGTATGGGTACTCATGCTGGCCGCGCGGTGTCTGGCGCACGATGCTGCGCATGAGACAGCAACGCAACCACCTCAGACGGCACCACAAGATCCTTATTGCGTCGGCTGCGGTGCTGGCTGCGGCTGGGGCGGTGGGGTTGGCTCGCTGGGCCGAGCGGCTTTGGGAGGGCGATCCTTATCTCGTCGAGGATCCGTCTGCCACAGCCCTGCGGCTGGACGGTCACACCCAGTCCGTGTACGACGCGCTTGGTCTGCCGGACGCCGAACTGGACCCCGACTGGCCCGGCGGAGGTCAGGAGGCCCATTCCAGTTGCAGCTACCGAGGTCTGAAGCATTTCTCCAAGCAGCTGCAGGACACCCCGCCGAACATGCCGGGAGTGGTCAATGTGAGCAGCGAATGGGCACTGAAGGGTGTCTCTTCGGGCCAGGCAATGACGGCGCTGCGTCGGGCACGGAAGCAACTGAGGGAGCACGGCTGGAAAGTCACCACATACGAGAGTGTCAATCACGCGATCCATCTGCGCATGCAGCCTCCTGGCACTGATGACATGGTTTGGGCAGAAACGCACCCCCGTGACCGTCTCG